>NZ_JBEXYF010000008.1:0-251454 GCF_040630775.1 Nocardia sp. NPDC005745 | reverse complement strand
ATCGAGCAGTACATCCGCGACGCGAAGATCGACTCGCTCTACGAAGGCACCACCGCCATCCAGGCGCAGGACTTCTTCTTCCGCAAGATCGCCCGCGACCGTGGCGTCGCACTGGCCCACCTCGCGGGCAAGATCCGCGACACGGCGCAATCCACCGACGGCAACGGCCGGCTCAAGGCGGAGAAGATCCTGCTCGCCACCGCGCTCGAAGATGTCCAGGACATGGCGGGCCGCTTCACCCAGCACCTGCTCGCCGCCCAGCAACAGCCCACCGAGTTGTACAAGATCGGGCTGAACTCCGTTCGCTTCCTGCTCTCCGTCGGTGACCTCCTCGTCGCCTGGCGGCTGATCGTCGCCGCCGAGATCGCCTCGGCCGCACTCGACGCCGCCCCCGGCGAGCAGGACCGCGCCTTCTACGAAGGCAAAGTCGCCGTCGCGTCGTTCTTCGCCAAGACGGTCCTGCCGCATCTCAGCGCGGAATGGTCGGTTATCTCCGACGTCGACATCAGCGTCATGGATCTCGACGAAGCCGCGTTCTGACCCCGGCCGGGCCCCGCGACGGCCGGGGCGTCGCCGGAAAGACGACTCACCAGCGGAGTGCGGGAAACCGCGCCGGGGACGTGCGACCGCGGAGAGCGGACCGGCACGGGACCAGTCCGGAAAGTTCCGGACTGATCCCGTGCCGAATGGAACATCTTCGATCGGTGGCACTGCCGCGGTGCACCGGTCGGGAACGCGTCGAACGGTCTCCGGCCGGATCGCGTAGATCTCGCGAACTTCCGTTCCGCGTAGGCTCGGGTCCTGCTGGGTTCGTGCGAACAGACCGTGCCTGCTGAGCAATTCCCGGTACCGCGCCGAGCGATCGTCCCGGTCGTGCACTTCCGCGACGACGGCGCGGATACGTCGCCGGTCCGTCTCGGCTACGCCCAGCGGGGCGTCCAGCTCCGCTCGCCCGACATCGATCTCGAGCAGGCCAGTAGGTCGACAGTCTTCAGCATTCGTTCAAGAACCTTTCGAGGATCGGGCCGATGACGGCCAATGCGTGCGAATGGGTCAATTCGAGATGTCGTGCGTCGACGACCGTGTTGCGCAGGTCGCCGGTGACGAACGGCCGCCACGTCCGCACGGCGGCGTCGTGGTCGGCGCGGTCCTTGCCCGCGGTGAAGAAGACCAGGTCGCCGTCGAAGACGTCCGGCCGGTACTGCTGGGCGATGGCGGTGGCGGTCTCGAAACTCTCCATCACCCGGTCGACCTGGTCGGCGGTGAACATCCCGGTGGCGGTCACCTGGGCTCGGATCACCGCCCAGGCCTGCTCATGGGTGTCCGCTGCCACCTCGGCGCCGAGATCGAACAGCTCACGCCAGCCACCGAGCAGATCGGCCATCAACTCACCCGGCGCGGGCTCGTTCGCGGTGGCGCTCATCGACGCGGCCAGCGCCTCGGCGTCGCCCACGGCGCTGTCCATCATGGCCAGCATGCCGACCTGCTGACCCGCGCGCTGGAGCCGGACCGCGACGGCGTGCGCGATCGCGCCGCCCAGCGACCATCCGAGCAGGTGATACGGTCCGCTCGGTTGCACTCGGCGTATCTCCGCCACATAGCGTTCCGCCAGTTCGTCGACGGAATGCGCACCTGGTTCGCCGGCTACGACGTGCGGATCCTGCAAGCCGTAGACCGGCCGGTCCTTGTGCAGATGTTCGACCACGCCGCCGTAGAACCAGGCCAGCCCGCCGGCGGGGTGTACCGCGAACACCGCGGGTTTCCGGCCGTGCGCGCGCAGCGGCAGCAACACTTGCAGCCCCGAGCCGCCTGCCGCGCCGTCGGCCCTGGCCGCCAGCGCTCGCGGCGTCGCGTCGTCGAACATCCACGGCAGCTGGATCGTCACGCCGCGGGTGCGCAATTCGGTCACCACCATCGTCGCCAGCAGCGAGTTGCCGCCGAGATCGAAGAAACCGTCGGTGATCCCGACACGCTGAACACCCAGGACCTGCGCGTAGACCTCGCCGATCACTTTCTCGGTGTGCGTCCGGGGCGCCGTGAACGCGGACGTCGATTCCTCGAACTCGGGAGCGGGCAACGCCTTTCGATCGAGCTTGCCGTTGACCGTCAAGGGCAGCGCGGGCAACACCATGATCACCGCGGGCACCATGTAGCCGGTCAGCACCCGAGCGGCGGTCTCGCGGACCTCGGCCGGATCGATCCGCTCGCCCTCCACGCCTACGACGTAGCCGATCAGCTGGTCCACGCCGCGATCGTGCCGGTGCACCGTGACCGCGGCCTGGGTGACGAGCGGGTGGCGCAGCAGCGCCGATTCCACCTCGCCGAGCTCGATGCGGAAGCCGCGCAACTGCACCTGCGCGTCGGCCCGGCCCGCGTACACCAGTTCCAGCCCGCTCGCGGACTTCCGCCACCTCCCCACGTCCCCGGAACGGTAGAGCCGGGTGCCGTCCCGATCGAACGGGTTGGCCACGAATCGGCCCGCGGTCAGCGCCGCCGCTCCCAGATATCCTCGCGAGAGCTGGCCACCGGCCACGTAGATCTCACCGGCGACGCCGATCGGAGCCGGACGCAGCCGGTCGTCGAGGACGTACACCCGCAGCCCCGGGAGCGCAGCGCCGATTCCGGCCGCGCTCGTCCGCGTGACCTCGCGGAACGTCACGTGCACTGTCGTCTCGGTGATGCCGTACATGTTGACCAGCCGCGGCGATCCCGGCGCATGCGCGGCGAACCAGTCGTCCAGCCGGGCGGCGTCCAGCGCCTCACCACCGAAGACGACATACCGCAGAGCGAGATCACCCGCGGGACAACCGGCTTCGCGATAGCGGCGCTCGGCCTCGGCGAATCCGTAGAACGCCGAGGGGGTCTGGCTCAGCACTGTCACGCCCTCCCGGGCCACGACCTCCACGAACGTCTCCGGCGACCTCGAGGTGTCGTAATCCACCACGACCACCTTGCCGCCGGACAGCAGCGCGCCCCAGATCTCCCACACCGCGAAATCGAAGGCGTAGGAATGGAACATCGTCCACACGTCGTCGGGTCCGAGATCGAATCGCTCGGCCGCGTTGGTGAACAGGGTGACGGCTTCCCGATGACTGACCGTCACGCCCTTCGGGCGGCCCGTCGATCCCGACGTGTAGATCACGTAGGCGACGTTGCCGGGCCGCGCACCCGATACCACCGCCGGATCGGAAGCGTCCGCGCAGTCCTCGACGAGCAGTACCGGTGCGGCGCACTCCGGCACCGCCGCGGACATGCCCGCCGAAGTGAGCACCGCGGCCGGACGAGCGTCGTCGAGCATGAATCGCAGGCGCTCCGTCGGATACGCCACATCCAGCGGCAGATATCCCGCGCCTGCGCGCAGGACGCCGAGCAGGCCCACCACCAGGTCGACCGTGCGTGGCAAGGCCACGGCCACCAGCGATTCCGGACGCACTCCATGCTCGGCCAGCCGGGCGGCCACCGCGGCGGCACGCCGATCCAGCTCCGCGTAGGTCAGCTGCGACGCCCCGTCGGTCACCGCGATCGCGTCCGGTCGCGCTGCGGCCTGGGCGGTGAACAGCTCGGCGAGTGTCGTGTCCGCCACCGCGGCGCCGGCGCTACCGGCGGCGTCGAGCAGTTCGCGGCGCTGCGCCGGGCCCGCGAGGTCGATGTCCCCGACCCCGATCGCGGGATCAGCGGTCACCTCCTCCAGGACCCGCACGTAGGCCTGCGCGAACCGGGTCATCGTCTCCTCGATGAACAGATCGGTCGCGTACGTCAGGCGGCCCCGCATGCCGTCCGGCTGCCCGTGGCCGCCGACGCGTTCGACCAGGTTCAGATTCAGGTCGGCCTGCGCCGGTTCGAATCCGTTCTCGACCGGTTCGACGGTGAGCCCGGGCAGCTTCAACGCGGCCTCGCTCAGGTTCTGGACATCCAGGCCCACCTGGTACAGCGGCAGGTGGGCGGTGGACCTGGGTGGATTGAGCGCCTCCACCACTTGCTCGAAGGGCACGTCGGCATGCGCGAACGCCGCCAGATCGGTGTCGCGGGTCGCCGCGAGCAGATCGGCGAACGACTGGTGCGACGACACCCGCGACCGGAGCACGAGGGTGTTGACGAACATGCCGATCAGATCGTCGAGTTCGCGCTCCCCGCGTCCGGCCACCGGGGTGCCCACCGCGACGTCGCCGACCCCGGCCAGCCGCGACAGCAGGACGGTCAGCGCGGCGTGCATCACCATGAAGACCGTCGCGTTCGCCGTGCGCGCGACCGCGCCGATGCGCTCCCGCAGCGAAGCGGAGATCTCGAAATCGACTGTCCGGCCACGCATGGACGCCACCGGCGGGCGCGGCAGGTCGGTGGGCAACTCGAGCAGTTCGGGCAGTCCGCCGAGCGTGTCCTTCCAGAAGCGCAGCTGCCGGGACATGATCGAGCCGGGATCGTGCTCGTCACCGAGTACGTCGCGCTGCCACAGCGTGTAGTCCGCGTACTGGACCGCGAGGGCAGGCCAGATCGGTTCCGTCCCTTGCTTGCTCGCCTGGTAGGCCACCGCCACGTCCCGCGCGAGCGGCAGCATGGACTGCCCGTCGGCGCAGATGTGGTGCACGGCGATCACCAGGACGTGCTCGTGTTCGCCGAGCCGGAGCAATTCCATGCGCAGCGGCGGCGCCTGCGTCACGTCGAAGCTCGCCGAAACGGTGGCGAGCACGCGCTCCATCAGCCGCTCCGCCTCGACCGGGACGGCGGTCAGCCCGGCCGGGACCTCCCGGGCGGGGACCGCGACCTGGTGTGGCCTCCCGTCGGTGATCGGGAACTTGGTCCGCAGGGACTCGTGCCGCTCGATGACCAGCTCGCACGCACGGCGCAGCGCGTCGATGTCGAGTTCGCCCGTAAGCCGGATCACCAGCGGGATGTTGTACGCGCCCACGGAGGTGTCGAGCTGGTTGAGGAACCACATCCGCCGCTGTGCCAGCGACAACGGCACCAGCGCCGGACGGGTGCGCGCCACCAGCGGCACCCGGTCCGACCTCTCGGAGTTCTCCAGACGGGCGGCGAGTTCACCGACCGTGGGCGCTTCGAACAGGTCGCGAACGCCGACGCTCACTCCGAGCGCGGTCCCCAACTGGGCGGTCACCCGCGTCGCCGACAGCGAGTTGCCGCCGAGGTCGAAGAAGCTGTCGGTGGCTCCGACCCGGTCGATGCCGAGGACGTTGCCGAAGACCTCCGCGACGTGCCGTTCGGTTTCGGTACGCGGTGCGGTCCAAACCCGCGCCGCCGAGAACTCCGGTGCGGGAAGCGCCAGGCGATCGAGCTTCCCGGTTCGGGTGAGCGGGAATTCGGCGAGCATCATGCACAGGTCGGGCACCATGTGCGCGGGCAGCCGCAGCCGCGCCGCAGCCCGGACTTCTTCCGGATCCAGGTCCTCGGAGCCGACCAGGTAGCCGACGAGCCTGCCGACGCCACGCTCGTCTTTGCGCAGCACGACCACCGCGTGTTCCACACCGGGCTGTCCGGCGAGAACCGCTTCGATCTCACCGAGTTCGATGCGTTGACCGCGGATCTTGACCTGGAAGTCGCCGCGCCCGAGGTATTCCACGGTGTGTTCCGGGGTCCAGCGAGCCAGGTCTCCGGTGCGGTACATGCGTGATCCCGGCGCGCCGAACGGATTCGCCACGAACGCGCCCGATGTCGCCACCGGCCGGTTCACGTATCCGCGGGCCAGTTGCACTCCGGCGAGATACAGCTCGCCGACCACGCCGACCGGCACCGGTCGCAGCCACGCGTCCAGCACCACGGCCTCGACCCCGCGGATCGGACCACCGATCGTGACGGTTTCGCCGGGATACAGCGGAGCACTGATACCGGCCAGAATCGTCGTCTCGGTCGGACCGTATCCGTTGAGCAGTCGCCGTCCCGGCGACCACTGCGTGACGATCTCCGGTGTCACCGCCTCGCCGCCCGCCATCAGAACTCGGAGGGAATCCAACCCCTTCGGGTCCATCGTCGACAGCACGCTCGGCGTCATGAACGAGTGCGAGACACGTTGCGCGCGGATGAATTCCGCCAGTTCCGGGCCACCGAAGACGTCCGGCGGCGGCACCACGAGCACCGCGCCGTTGGCATGGGCCAACAGCAGCTCGAGGACCACCACGTCGAAGCCGGGAGCGGACGCGTTCAGCACCCGCGACCGGGTATCCACGCCGAAGCGATCACGTTGCACGGCGGCGAAATTGGCCAGTCCCTCGTGGGTGACGGCGACGCCCTTCGGCGTGCCGGTCGAGCCCGAGGTGTACAGCACGTAGGCCGTGTCGCGATGATGCGGCTTGCGCACCCTGTCCCGGTCGGTCACCGCGGCCGAGGACCGCGCCTCGATCGCCTTCCGGGTTTCGGGATCGTCGAGCACCAGCCGCCGGACACGGTCGGGTACCAGCTCTCGCGACGTGCCCACCGTGATCGCGACCCGCACCTGCGAGTCGGCGACCATGTGCCCGACGCGTTCTGCCGGATTCCGTGGATCCACGGGCAGGAACGCGGCGCCGGTCTTGGCCACCGCCCACATGCCGACCACGAAATCCACCGACCGCGCCATCGCCAACGCCACCTGGTCACCCGGGCCGACACCCCAGTCGATCAGCTCGCGCGCGACACGGTTCGACCATGCGTCCAGCTCGGCATAGGACATCGTGCCCTCGTTCGAGACCACCGCCGCCGCTTCCGGATCCACCGCCACACCGGCGGACAGCAACTCCGCCAGCACCCGGGGTGATTCGGCACGGCCGCCGCCGGCCGGCACCAGATCGCGGCGCTCGGCCGCGGACAACAGGTCGAGCCTGTCCAGCCGCGCCCGCGGATCGCTCGTGATGGCGCGCAGCACGGTCTCCAAGCGGGCGGCCAGACCCGCGGCCGTCCGGTCGTCCACGCGTGCCCGCTGGTAGCGGATCATGACGTGCAGCCGGTCGGTCTGGTGGGCCTGCACGGTGATCGGGTAGTGCGCGGCATCGCTGCCGTCCGCCGCGACCACCCGCATGCCGTCGATGTCCGCGTCGCCCAGTCCGCTGCTGTCGACCGGGTACGACTCGAAGACGACCAGGGTGTCGAACAGCTGGGCGGCGCCTGCGTCCGACAGGATCCGGGACAGCTCGACGTCGTGATGATCGAGCAGGCGGGTGTTGTCGGCCTGCAACCGCCGCAACGCGTCCTCGATGGTCGAAGCCCGCGGGACGTGCACGGGCACCGGAATCGTATTGATGAACAAACCGATCATCGATTCCACGCCGGGCAGGTCGGCGGGACGTCCGGAGACCGTGCTGCCGAACACCACGCGCTCGACGCCGAGCAGGTTACCCAGGACCACCGCCCAGGCGAACTGCACGATCGTCGCCATGGTCACCGCCCGTGTCCGGGCGAATTCCACCAGTTCGGTGGTGGCGGCGTGATCCAGGACGACCGCCAGGTCGACCGGGATGCCGACCGTCGTGTGCGTGCGCGCATCGGCGACCACCGTGGGTTCGGTGAATTCACCGAGGGCTTCGCGCCACGCCTCGACACCGGCGGACGGATCGCGCCGATCCAGCCATTCCAGGTAGCCGCGGTAGGACGCCGCGGCGGGCAGCAGTTCGGCGCGCGCGCTCACCGCGTACAGGCCGATCAGCTCGCGCCACAGCAACGGCAACGACCAGCCGTCCAGCAGCAGGTGGTGTGCCGTCAGCACGAGCCGGAAGTCCTGCGGCGCCACGGCGATGAGCAGGAACCGCAGCAGCGGCGGATCGGCGGGATCGAACGGGACCGCCCGCTCGGCCTCGATCAGTTCCTCCGGTGTCGTCGTGCCGTCGCGCAGATCGACCCGTCGCCAGCGCACCACCGCGGCCGCCGGAATCACTTGCGCCGGAGCGCCATCGGCCGTTCGGACGAAGGCGGCGCGCAGGTTGGGATGACGCTCGAGCAAGGCCGCCGCGGACCGCTCGAGCCGAGCCTCGTCGATCACGCCGGCGAGGGCGAGCGTCGATTGCGCCGTGTAGACGTCGAGATCACCTGCGGCGAGTTCGGCGTGGAACAGCAGGCCCGCCTGCAGCGGAGCCAGCGACCAGACATCGCCGAGGGATCCGTAGCGCCCGGCGAACGTGTCCATGTCCGACTGCGTGACCGCGACGAGCGGAACGTCGGCGGGTGAGAAGCCCCAGTCCTCGTCGGTGCGGGCCGCCATGGCGATCCCGGTCACCGCGTCGACCCACGCGTCGACGAGTTCGGCCACGTCGGCGTGCTCGAGCAACCGGGAGGCGTAACCGACATACGCCGACAGTCGCGGTCCCGCGTCGGTGTCCACGATGTTCACGTCGATCGTGACCGCCGCCGCCGCGGGCATGTCCGGATCGAAGGCGCCCCGCCGGTCGAACGGCTCGTCGGTGGGAATCCACGCGAGGTCCGACAGCGTCGTCAAATCGACGCCGACCCGGCCGAGGTTGTTGAAGCTGATCTGCGGCTCCGGCAGTGCCGCGAGCCGGTCGGACGTACCCGCGTGCAGGTAGCGCAGCAGACCGTAACCGATTCCCTTGTCCGGGATTCGGCGCAACTGGTCTTTCACGGACTTCACCGCGGCGCGCGGATCGTCGGGTTCGACACCGCTCAGGTCGAGCGCCACCGGGTAGGTGTTGGTGAACCACCCCACCGTGCGGGACACGTCCGCGCCCTCGGCGATCTGCTCCGCTCGGCCGTGTCCTTCCAGCAGGACTTTCACACCCGCGTGCGCGATACCGCGCCGGTGCCGCCAGCGTGTCGTCGCCATCGCCAGACCGGCCAGCAACGCGTCGTCGACGCTGCCGTGCGCGGCCCTGGGCACCGCGTCGAGCAATGCCGCGGTGACCTCCGCCGGGAGGGACACCGTCAGATGCCGCACGGTCGAGTGGGTGTCGAGGGCGGGGTCGAGCACCGCGCTGCCAAGCAGCGGATCAGGGGCCGCGCCCATCCGGTGCCACAGTTCGAGTTCGTCGACGCGGGCCGCTGCGGCGTCGGCCAGCGCGTGCGCCCACCGGCGCATGGAGGTGCCCTGTGCGGGCAATTCCACCGCGCGTCCCCGCGTGACCTGCTGCCAGGCGGTCGCGAAGTCGGGAATCAGGATTCGCCACGACACACCGTCGACCGCCAGGTGATGGACGACGACGAGGGCGCGCGCCTCGGCGTCCACACCGGGTTCGGGCAGCAGGCACACCACCTGCACCATCCGGCCCGCGGCCGGGTCGAGACGGTCGGACGCCTCGCCCAGCGCCGCTTCCACCAACGCGGTGAAACCTTCGCTACCCGGTGTCTCCTCGGCGCGGAAGGTGCGCGTGAACACCGCGCCCGCGGCGTCAGCGGCGCTGCGCGGCGGTACCTCCAGGCATTGTTCGCGCAGCCGCGCGCGCAGCATGTCGTGCTGTTCGAGCACTGCCCGCACCGTCGCGCTCACGTCGTCGACTCGCGCGTCGCGCGGCAAGCGCACCAGCATCGACTGAGCGAACCGCGGGGCGGCGCCGAGACGCTCGGTGAACCAGGAGACCACCGGGGTGAACGGGACCTCGCCGACGCCGCCGCCCGGCAACTCCGCGAGCGAGACCCGTTCGGCGGCCGCGGCGACCCGCGCCAGCCCCCGGACGGTTTTGTGCTCGAAGATGTCGCGCGCCGTCACGATGACACCCGCCGACTTCAACCGCGAAGCCAGCTGGATCGACAGGATGGAATCACCGCCGAGGGTGAAGAACGACGTGGTGACGCCGACCGACTCGATCCCGAGAACGTCCGCGAACGCGGCCGCGACGATACGCTCCACCTCCGTCGACGTCTCTGTCGCGACGTCCCCGGCGGCTCGGAAAACCGGTTCCGGCAGAGCTTTCCGATCCACCTTGCCCGTCGAGGTGATCGGCATGCGGTCGAGCACGGTGACCACCGACGGCACCATGTGCGCGGGCAATACCGACGCGACGTGGTCGAGCACGGCGTCCGGGTCGACGGCGGTCGCGGCCTCGGTCACGATGTACGCGGCCAGCAGCGGCTGCCCACTCGGTCCGGTACGGCTGACCGTGACCGCCGCGGCCACCTCGGGATGCGTGAGCAGCGCGGCGTCGATCTCACCGAGTTCGATGCGCTGGCCACGGATCTTGATCTGGAAATCGCTGCGGCCGACGTACTCCAGGGTGCACTGCGCGGTCCAGCGGACGATGTCGCCGGTGCGGTACATTCGCGCACCCGGCCCGCCGTAGGGGTTCGCGACGAACGCACCAGCCGTCACCGCACGCCGGCCGAGGTAGCCGCGCGCCAGCTGCGCCCCCGAGAGGTACAGCTCCCCTGCGACCCCGACCGGCACCGGGCGCAAGCGCGCGTCCAGCACCAGTGCCTCCGCGCCCCGGATCGGGCCGCCGATCGCGATCGGATCGCCGGGCCGCACCGGATCGCTCATCGTGATCACGATCGTGGTCTCGGTGGGCCCGTAGATGTTGTGCAGCCGCCGTCCTGGCGCCCAGGTGGCGATCAGCTCCGCGGGCACCATTTCTCCGCCGACCGCGAGCATCCGCACCGATTCGAGACCGGCGGGTGACATGGTCGCCAGCACACTCGGCGTCAGGAAGGCGTGCGTCACCCGATGCGTGCGGATCAACTCGGCCAGGTCCGGGCCGCCGAACACCTCCGGCGGCGAGACGACCAATGTCGCGCACGCGGCGTGCGCCATCAATGCCTCCAGCAGCACCGCGTCGAAGGCGGGCGCGGCTACTTGCAGGACGCGGGAGGACCCGTCGACCCGATAGCGATCACGCTGCTCGGCCGCGAAGTTCGCCAACCCCGCGTGCGTGACAACCACACCCTTGGGCGTTCCCGTCGAACCGGATGTGTAGATCAGGTAGGCGGCATCCTCGATCCGCAGAGCACGTCCGCGGTCCACGTCGGTCACCGACCGGTCGGACTGTGCCGCGATCTCGTCGGCCGTGCGGGAATCGTCGAGCGTCGACCAGCGCACGCCGTCCGGCAGCGACGCGCGCGCGGCCGCGAGCGTGATGCCGATGGCGACACCGGAATCATCGACCATGTGCGCGATCCGCTCGACGGGGTAGCGCAGATCCACCGGAACGAAAGTGGCGCCGGTCTTCGCGATCGCCCACATGGCGACGTGATAGTCGACCGACCGTGGCACCGCCAGCGCCACGAACACGCCCGGTCCCGCGCCTCGGCCGATCAGATGGCGGGCGAGCCGGTTGGCCCTGCGGTCGAGTTCGGCGTAGGTGAGGGTTCCGGTGTCCCCGATCAGGGCCACCGCCGACGGGGCCGTGGCAACGGCCGTGGCCAGCAGGTCCGGCAGCAAGCAAGGCCGTGTGCCGTCGCCGCCCCGCGCAGGCACCAGGCGTTCGGTGTCGGCGGCGCCCAGCAGACCTATGCGGCCGATCGGCCGCGCCGGCTCGGAAGTGACCGCCTCGAGGACCCGGACGAACCTCTCGGCCAGCGAATGCGCGGTCGACTCGACGAAAAGATCGGTGGCGTAGATGATCTCACCGTCGATCCCGGCGGGCCGATCGCCCTCGCGGCGTTCGGTAACCAGCACGGTGAGGTCGGCCTTGGCCTGCGCGATACCGGGGTCGAGAACCTCGACACCGATGCCGGGCAGCTCGAACCGGGCCGTCCGGGTGTTCTGCAACCCGAACATCACCTGGAACAGCGGCGAATACGCCGTGGAACGCGGACGGCCGATGACGTCGACCAGCCGTTCGTAGGGCAGGTCGGCGTGGGCGAGCGCCTCCAGGTCCACGTCGCGCACCTCGGCGAGGAGTTCCCGGAACGACCGGTCGTCATCGATCCGCGTGCGCAGCACGACCGTGTTCACGAACATTCCGACCAGATCGTCGAGCTCCGGCCTGCCGCGACCGGCGACCGGGGTGCCGACCGAGATGTCGTCGCTGTGCGCGGTGCGCGCCAGCAGGATCGCCAGCGCCGCGTGCAGGACGACGAACACGGTGACGCCCTCGCGGTGGGCCAGCCGGACGATCTCGTCGTGCAGTCGCGCAGGCATCTCGAACCGGATGTTGCCGCCCGCGGTGGAGATGGTGGCCGGACGCGGCCGGTCCGTCGGCAGGGCCAGCAGCTCAGGGGAGCCGTCGAGAGCGTCGGTCCAGTAACCGATCTGCCGCGCGATCAGCGACGACGGATCGTCCTCCGAACCGAGCAGCTCCTGCTGCCACATCGCGTAGTCGGCGTACTGCACCTCCAGCGGTTCCCACCGCGGCTCGTGGCTGCTCACCCGCGCCCGGTAGGCGGCGAACACGTCGCGGGCCAGCGGAGCCATCGACGCGCCGTCGGCCGCGATGTGATGGACCACGACCACCAGCACGTGCGCGTCGGGCGCGCTGCGATACAGCCGCGCCCGCACGGGCGCCGACTCCGTGATGTCGAATCCCGCTTCGACGTCTTCCCGGATCCGGTCGGCCAGTTCCGTCTCGCCGTCGACCGGCTCCGGCGCGAACGTCACGTCCGCGCCGATCGCCGCGACATCCCGCACGACCTGGCAGGGTTCGCCGTCCACGAGCGGATACACCGTCCGCAGCGGCTCGTGCCTGGTCACCACGTCGAGGAACGCCGCACGCAGGGCATCGGTGTCCAGCGAGCCGGTCAGCCGGGCCGCGAAGCAGATGTTGTAGGCCGCCGAGGCGGTGTCGAACTGGTTGAGGAACCAGATCCGCCGTTGCGCCGCCGCCAACGGGACCGCACCGAGACGCTGCCGCGCGGTCAGCGGAACCACGGTGGACCGGGTCCGCGTCGAAATCCGTTCGGCCAGAGCGGCGATCGTCGGCGCGTCGAACACGTCCCGGATGCCGACGTCGACACCGACGGCTGCCTGGGCCCGCGCCGCGAGCTGGGCGGCCGAGAGCGAGTTGACGCCGATCTCGAAGAGGTTCGCCGTCACGCTCACCCGGTCCGCGCCGGTGAGTTCGGCGACCAGGCGCGCCAGCACCGCCTCGGTGTCGGTGCGCGGCGAGACGAACGTTTCGCCGTCGTCGAACACCGGCCGGGGCAGCGCCGATCGGTCGAGCTTGCCGTTGGCGGTGAGCGGCATCGCCTCCAGCACCTGCACACCGTCCGGCACCAGGTAGGACGGCAGTGTGCGGGTCAGCTGTTCGCGGATCGCGCGGCCGTCGATCACCGCGCCGGGAACCGATGTCACGTATCCGACGACGCGTTCGGTGGTCACGATCGCCACCGCGCGCGCCACCTGCGGAATCGCGCGCAACGCGGCTTCGATGTCACCGGGCTCCACCCGCTGACCGCGCACCTTCACCTGGAAGTCGCTGCGGCCCAGATACTCCAACTCTCCGGTCTTGCGCCAGCGAACCAGGTCACCCGTTCGATACAGCCGCTCCCCCGCCGCACCGAACGGGTTCGCGACGAAAGCGGCGCAGGTGAGTCCGGCGCGCGCGTGGTAGCCGCGCGCCAACTGGACGCCCGCGACGTACAGCTCACCGACCACGCCGACGGGCACCGGCCGCAATCGTGAATCCAGCACGTAGACCTTCATGCCCGCGGCAGGCGCTCCGATCGGCACCGTCGCGGCGGTCGTCGCCCGCGGCGCGCACCGCTGGGCGGTGACCACCTCCGCCTCCGCGGGCCCGTACCAGTTCACCACCTCCGCCCGCGTGAAGACGTGCGCCGCGGCGTCGACCGTGCGCTGCGCCAGCGCCTCACCCGCGACGAACACCTGCCGGACCGAGCGGAGTTCGGCGACGCCCGCGGATTCGAGCAGGACATCGAGCATCGACGGCACGAAGTGAACGGTCGTGATCTCGTGCCGCGCGATGACGTCCGCCAGGTACGCGGGGTCGCGATGTCCGTCCGGTTCGGCGACGACGATGTGCGCACCGGTCTGCAACGGCCAGAACAGCTCCCACACGGCGATGTCGAACGTGATCGGCGTCTTGTACAGCACGGCGTCGGACGTTCCGTGCGGCCACTGCCGCTGCGCCCACGCCAACTGGCTCACGGTGGCGCCATGGGTCAGTGCCACGCCCTTGGGGACACCGGTGGACCCGGAGGTGAACAGCACGTAGGCCAGATGGTTCGGCCGTAGCGGTGTGCGCCGCTGCGTGTCGGTGATGCGGTCGCCGGACAGATCGGTCACGTCGAGCCGGTCGATCGGCGCGTACTCGAAACCCTCCGGCAGGTCGCCGCCATCGGCCGCGGTCGTCAGCACCAGCAGCGGACGGGCCACGCCCAGCACGTGCGCGATCCGTGCGCTCGGGTGATCCGGGTCGATCGGCAGGAACGCCGCGCCCGCCTTCACCACCGCGTAGACAGCCGTGACGAGTTCGGCCGACCGGCGGACGGCCACCGCCACGATCGTTTCCGGCCCGGCGCCGCGTGCGATGAGCCAGCGGGCCAGCTGGTTGACCCGTGCGTCGAACTCCCGGTAGGTCGAGGTACTGCCGTCCGGAAGTCGCAGCGCCGTGTTGTCCGGGGTGCGCGCGACCTGTTCGTCGAAGACATCGACGAGCGTACGGCCGGGTGCGGCGGAGCCTCCCGTGTCGTTCCACCGTTCCAGCACCCGGGACCGCTCCGCCTCGTCGAGCAACCCGATCTCGCCGACGGTGGCCTCGGCGTTTCGAGCCGCGGCGTCGAGCACTCCGACGAATCGGTCGGCGAAGCGCCGCACCGTGTCCTCGTCGAAGAGGTCCGTGGCGTAGGTCAGGCGCAGCGTCATGCCGGTCGGCTCGTTGTGCGTGCCGTGGCTTTCGCTCACCATCAGCAGCAGGTCGTAGATCGCCGCGCTGTCGCCCGGGTCCACGTTCTCCACGATCAGCCCCGGCAGCTCGACGCGAGCCCGCGCCATGTTCTGGTAGGCCAGCAGCACCTGGAACAGCGGCGTGTGCGCGGTCGAGCGCACCGGGTTCAGCGCGTCCACCAGTTGCTCGAACGGCACGGTGGCATGGTCGAACGCCTCGATGTCGGTGCGCCGTACCTGGTCCAGCAGGCTCGAGAAGGTCTGGTCGAGCGTGATCGGCGTCCGCATCACCAGGGTGTTGACGAACATTCCGACCATGCCGTCCAGCGACCGGTCGCCGCGTCCCGCGTGCGGCACGCCGACGGTGACGTCGTCGCTGCCGGACAGCCGCGACAGCAGCACCGCCAGGGCCGCGTGCACCACCATGAACGTGGTGGACCCGGACCGCCGCGCCAGCGCTTCCACCCGGCCTTGCAGTTCCCCGGGGATGGGGACCTGGAGCACCGCGCCGCGCTGGGACTGTTCGAGCGGCCTCGGCCGGTCGGTCGGCAACTCGAGCAGATCGGGCACACCCGCGAGTTGTGTTCGCCAGTAGGCGATGTCGCGGGCCACATACGAGTCCGGGTCGTCCGCGGAGCCGAGGACCGCACGCTGCCACAGGGCGTAGTCGGCGAATTGCACGGGCAGCGGCGCCCAGTCCGGCGCGGCACCACCGGAGCGCGCTCGATACGCCGTCACCAGGTCGGCGGCCAGCGGAGCCACCGAGAAGCCGTCGCAGGCGATGTGGTGGGCGGCCAGCGCGAGCGTCCAGGCCTGGTCGGACAACTGGTACAGCGCCACGCGCAGTGGCACGCCAACGGCGACGTCGAATCCGGTGCCGCAGAACTCGGCCAGCCGGTGCGGCAGTTCCCGCTCGCCCACCGCCTGCGGGGTGAGGTCGCACGTCGCCAGCACGTCCTCGGCGTCCAACACGACCTGGGTGGGCGTACCGTCGACCGCCGGGTACATGGTGCGCAGGCTCTCGTGCCGCTCGACGACATCGCCGACAGCGGCCGTCAAGGCCGCCGGATCGAGCTCGCCCTCCAATCGAATCGCCAGCGGCACAATGTATCCGGGTGCCGCCGGATCGAACTGGTTGAGGAACCACATCCGGGTCTGCGCGTGCGACAGCGGGATACGGTCCGGCCGCGGGGCCGCCGCGGTCGGCGCCGGAAGACTCGGGACCGCGCGCAACCGGGCGATCCGCTCGGCCAGACCGGCCACGGTCGGGGCCTCGAAGATCGCGCGCACCGGAATGGTCACGTCCACGACGTCGCCGATCCGGCTCAGCGCGCGCGTCGCGACCAGCGAGTTCCCGCCCAGCTCGAAGAAATTGTCGTCCGCGCCGATCTCGGGCCGGTCGAACAATTCCGCGAAGACCGCGGCGATCGCCTGTTCCACCAGGCCCCGGGGC
This sequence comes from Nocardia sp. NPDC005745, assembly GCF_040630775.1. Taxonomy (NCBI): domain Bacteria; kingdom Bacillati; phylum Actinomycetota; class Actinomycetes; order Mycobacteriales; family Nocardiaceae; genus Nocardia; species Nocardia sp. NPDC005745. Next base: position 235,294 of record NZ_JBEXYF010000008.1, on the reverse strand, counting down.
GCACGGAACTCGGACTCCTGGACACCAGGGTCGGGCTCGGGCAACGCCCGGTAGTCCACCTTGCCGTTGGCGTTGAGCGGAATCGAGTCGATCCCGGTCACCGACGACGGCACCATGTAGGCAGGCAGCCGATCCAGCAGGAAGCCCCGGACCTGCCGTACGTCGAGCGCCGCGTCCGCGACCACGTAGACGACCAGCCGCTGCTCGCCGCCGTCGGCGCGTACCTGTGCGACCGCCGCGTGCACCTGCTCGTGCGCGATCAGCGCAGCTTCGATGTCGCCGAGTTCGATGCGCAGGCCGCGCACCTTCACCTGGGTGTCGGCGCGGCCGACGTAGCGCAGGTCGCCGGTCTCGTCCCAGCGAACGAGGTCGCCGGTGCGGTAGAGGCGCGCGCCGTCCGCGCCGCCGAAGGGATCGGCGACGAACGTCGCCGCGGTCAGGCCCGAACGGTCGTGGTAACCGCGAGCCAGCTGGACACCGCCCAGGTACAGCTCACCGGTGACGCCCACCGGCACCGGATGCAACCGCGAATCCAGCACGTGCACGGTCACATTCGCCTCGGGCACGCCGATCGGTACGGCCGCGCCCTCGGCCGTGTCGATCCGATGCGCGGTGACGCTGACCGCCGCCTCCGTCGGGCCGTACAGGTTGTCGATGCGGGCATCGCTGAATTGCCGGAAACGGCGGACCGTTTCGGCGGGGAGCGCCTCCCCGATGCACAGCACACGCCGCAGGGCCGGGAACTGCCGCGGGGCGGCCACCTCGAGGAACGCCGAGAGCAACGACGGCACGAAATCCACCGTGGTCACCCGGTACTCGGCCAGCAGCCGGGCAACCTCACGCGGATCGCTCTGCGCGTCGGGACCGGCGACGACCAGCGCCGCGCCACAGGTCGGCGCGCAGAACAGCTCCCACACCGACAGGTCGAACGTCACGGGCGTGCGCAGCAGCATGACGTCGTCGCCGCCGAGGCGGTAGTGCTCGCGCATCCAGCGCAACTGGTTCACCACCGCCGCGTGCGGGACGGCCACGCCCTTGGGCACACCCGTCGAACCGGAGGTGTAGATGACGTAGGCCAGATCCTCCGGGCGCAGCGGCCGCGTCCGGTCGGCATCGGTCAGCGCCGATCCGTCCGAGTGCTCGGCCTCGAGGTCGCCGAGCGCCCAGACCGGCACGCCGGTGGGCAGACCCGCCCGGTCGTCCGGACGGGTGAGCACCGCGACCGGCCGCGCGGCGGAGAGGACGGCACGCACCCGGTCGGCCGGGTGGTCCGGATCAAGCGGCAAGTAGGCCGCCCCCGCCGCATGGATGGCGTACAGCGTGGCCAGCAGATCCACCGAGCGGCGCATCGCCACCGCCACCACGGTTTCCGGGCCTGCCCCGCGCCGGATCAGCGCACGGGCCAGGGAATTCACCCGCGCACCGAATTGCCGGTAATCCAGCCGCGCACCGCTCACTGCGTCGATGACCGCCGGGTTTTCCGGAGTCAGTGCGACCTGCACGGCGAACAAGTCCGCGACCGTCACCGCCGGAGCAGGCATGGCCGCACCGCTCGACCGCTGCGCGATCCGCCGCGCCTCCTGCTCGGTCAGCAGGTCGATGTCGCCGATGGCGCGGGTGGGATCGAGGACGATCGCGCGCAGCAGAAGCAGGTAGCGGTCGAACATCGCCGCGACCGTCGCCTCGTCGAAAAGATCTGTCGCATAGCCGAATTCGACCGCCATATCGCCCGGTTCGCCATCCGGCTCCAAGGCGTCGACCAGATTCAGGTGCAGGTCGTACTTCGCCACGCTCGGATCGGCCATCTGCGCCGAGACCGTCAGGCCCTCGAACCGCACCGTGGGGATTTCGATGTTCTGGAACGAGAAGCCGACCTGGGTCAGCGGCGCGTGTGCCGTCGAGCGCGGCGGATTGAGCACCTCGACCAGACGCTCGAACGGGATGTCGGCGTTCTCGAACGCGGCGAGGTCGGTGGCCCTGACCTGATCCAGGATCCGGACGAAGGACGCGCCGGGCGCGATGTACGTCCGCAACACCAGCGTATTGACGAACATACCGACCAAGCCGTCCAGCCCCGGTTCGCCACGACCGGCGATCGGTGTGCCGACCGCGATGTCCCCGGCGCCGGACAGCCGCGCCAGCAACGCCGCGTAGGCCGCGTGCATCACCATGAAGACCGTCGCGTCGTGACGGCGGGCCAAGGCGACCACCGCACGATGCAGATCCGCGGGCAGAACGGCCGAGACCGTCCCGCCGCGGAACGACTGCTTCGCGGGCCGCGGACGGTCGGTCGGCAGATCCAGCACCTCGGGCAGGTCGGCGAGGGCCGCGAGCCAGTACCGCGTCTGGGCGACGGTCGGGCTGTGCGGATCGTCCTCGCTGCCCAGCATCTTCCGTTGCCACAGCGCGTAATCGGCGTACTGCACCGGCAACGGCGCCCACTGCGGCGCCTGGCGCCCGACCCGGGCCCGGTAGGCGGTCATCAGGTCCGCGGCCAGCGGCGCGAGCGAGGACCCGTCGAAGCTGATGTGATGGACGACGAGCACCAAGGCATGGTCGCCGGGTGCGCTGCGCAGCAACACGACCCGGAACGGAACCTCGGTCGTGACGTCGAAGCCCACCGTGACCTCGGCGGCCACGCGCGCCTCGACCTCGCCGGCCGCTACCGGCACCGGTGTCAGCGGGGGCAGCGCCGTTTCCACCGGGACGATCACCTGATGCGGGCCGCTGTCGCTGTCCGGGTAGACGGTTCGCAGCGCCTCGTGCCGTTCCAGCACGTCCGCGACGGCCGCGTGCATCGCGGCCACGTCGAGGTCACCCGACATCCGCACGACCAGCGGAATGTTGTAGACCGGCGAGCTCGTGTCGAACTGGTTGAGGAACCACATGCGGGCCTGAGCGGGCGACAGCGGGATCCGGTCCGGGCGCTCCTGCGGCGCAAGCGGCACCCGGGTCGCCGTGTCGGCGCTGCGCAGGCGTTCGGCCAGCGCACCGATGGTCGGCGTCTCGAAGATGGCGCGCAGGGGTACCTCGACCCCGAACGCGCCGCTGAGCTGCGCCGCCGCGCGGGTGGCCGACAGCGAGTTGCCGCCGAGATCGAAGAAGCTGTCGAGCACGCCGACGCGGTCGATGCCCAGCACGCCCGCGCAGATGTCGGCGACGATCTGCTCGGTCGCGTTGCGCGGCGCGACGAACTCCACGGCGGGCGCGAATTCCGGCTCCGGCAGCGCGGCGCGATCGACCTTGCCCACCGACGACAGCGGCAGGGTGTCGAGCACCATGACCGTGTCCGGGACCATGTGCGAGGGCAGGCGTTGTGCCGCGTACTTCGTCAGCTCCGCGGTCTCGACGGCGCCGCACGCGGGCACGACGTACGCCGCCAGCCGTGATCCGCTCTCGGCCTGCACGCCCACCACGACCGCTGCCGCGACGCTCGGATGTCCGGCGAGGACGGCTTCGATCTCGCCCAGTTCGATGCGCTGGCCGCGGATCTTCACCTGGAAGTCGGTGCGTCCCAGGTATTCCAGAGTGTGATCGGTGGTCCAGCGTGCCAGGTCGCCGGTGCCGTACATGCGGGTGCCCGCGGGGCCGTACGGGTTGGCCACGAACGTGGCGGCCGTGGACGCGGGCCGGTTGAGATAGCCGCGCGACAACTGCACGCCCGAGACGTACAGCTGACCGGTCACCCCGACCGGGACGGGCCGCAGCCGTTCGTCCAGCACCACCGCGTCGACGCCGCGGATCGGGCCACCGATGGTGACCGTGTCGCCGACGCACAGCGGATCGCTGATCGCGACCATGATGGTGGTCTCGGTGGGACCGTACCCGTTGTGCAGCCGCCGCCCCGGCGCCCATACCGCGACCGTCTCGGCCGACACCGCTTCGCCGCCGGCCACCAGTACCTGCAGCGAATCGAGACCGGCGGGCGACATCGTCGCCAGCACGCTGGGCGTCACGAACGCGTGCGAGACCTCCTGGGCGCGAATCAATTCCGCCAGCTGCGCCCCGGCGAACACCTCCGGCGGCGACACGACGAGCAGCGCGCCGTTCGCGTGCGCCATCAGCAGCTCCAGCATCACCGCGTCGAAGCCGGGCGCGGCCACCTGCAACACGCGCGACCTGCGATCGACGCGATAGCGCTCACGCTGCTCGATCGCGAAATTCGCCAAGCCCTCGTGTGTGACCGCCACGCCCTTCGGCTTGCCGGTCGAGCCCGAGGTGTACACCACGTAGGCCGCGTCGGCGATCCGGCAGGCGCGTACGCGATCGGCGTCGGTCACCGGGGCCGGGGACTGCGTCGCGACGAACGCCTGCGTGCCCGGATGGTCGAGGATCAGTTGCCGCACATGACCGGGAAGCAGGGTGCTCGAGGCCTCGACGGTGAGCGCGACCTCCACATTCGAGTCCGCGACCATGTGCGCCACCCGCTCGCCCGGGTGGCGCGGATCCACCGGGACGAACGCGGCACCGGCACGCGCCACCGCCCACACACCGACCACGAACTCCACCGACCGCCCCATCGCCAGCGCGACCTGGTCTCCCGGCCCGACGCCCCAGTCGATCAGTACTCGCGCGAGACGATTCGACCACTCGTCCAGCTCCCCGTAGGAGAGCACCCGAGCGCCCGCCACCACGGCCGGCGCGGTCCGATCACCGACCAGCAGCACATCCGCCAGCACCCGGGGCTTCTCGGCGCGACCGCCGGAGGCCGGGACCAACCCCAGCCGCTCGACACCGGACAACAGATCCACTTCGCCGACTCGGGCCCGGGGATTCGACACGAACGCGTCGAGCATCCGGTTCAGCCGCTCGGCGAGTTCTTCGACGGTCTCCCGGTCGAAGAGGTCCGTGGCGTAGTTGATGCGCAGCGCGACATCGCCGCCCGCCGCGGTGTTCTCGGCGACGGTGACGATGATGTCCACTTTCGCCGGTTCGGCGCCGGGATCCAGCAGTTCGACGGTGAGCTCGGACAGTTCCAGGCTCGCCCGGTCCATGTTCTCGAACGCCAGATACACCTGGCACAGCGGCGCGTACGCCATGGACCGCTTCGGATGCAGTTCGTCCACGACACGCTCGTAGGGCAGGTCGCTGTTGGCGAAGGCATCGACGTCGATGTCCTTGACCCGCGCCAGGAACTCGGTGAACGACTCCTCGAAGGACACCTCGGTACGCAGCGGCACGGTGTTGACGAACATGCCGATGAGCGGCTTGAGCGCACGCTCGCCGCGACCGGCGACCGGCGTGCCGATGGTGATGTCCGCCGAACCCGACATCCGCGCCAGCAGCACGGCCAGCGCGGCGTGGACCACCATGAACGTCGTGACGTTGGCCGCGCGGGCCAGCCGCTCGATTCCGGCGAAGGTCTCGGCGGGGATCACGGTGTCCGCGACGTCGCCGCGCATGGATTGGCGGGCCGGGCGCGGACGGTCGGCGGGCAGCTCCAGGACCGGCGGCATGCCCGCCAATCGCTGCGACCAATACCGCAGCTGGTGGGCGGCTCGCGACTCCGGATCGTCCGGGTCGCCGAGCAGGCTGTGATGCCAGACGCTGTAGTCGGCGTACTGGACGCTCAAGGGTTCCCAGTCCGGCTTCTTCCCCTGCACCCTCGCCTCGTAGGCGACGGCGACATCGACCGCGAGCGGCCGCAGCGAGGATCCGTCACAGCAGATGTGGTGCAGGACCACGGCCAGCACATGTCGCGAGCGGTCGGTCGTGGCCAGCAGCGCCACCCGGATCGGGGCGCGTTCACGCAGATCGGTCCCGACCGATGCCAGCTCGCGGATCCGCTGCTCGACGTCGTCCGGATCGGTCGGCCGCGGGGTCAGGTCCAGACCGGCGACGACCTCTTCGGCGGGCAGCACGACCTGGATCCCCTCGCCGTTCACGGCGGGGTAGACGGTGCGCAGCGATTCGTGCCGATCGATCACGTCGGTCAGCGCGGCTCGCAGCGCCGCGGTGTCGAGACGTCCGGTCAGTTGCACGATCAGCGGGATGTTGTAGGCGGCCGAGTCCGGGTCGGTCTGATTGACCAGCCACATCCTGTTCTGCGCCGGTGCAAGCGGGATGGGCTCGGGCCTGGCTGCCGCGCGCAGCACGGGCCTGCCGGAGCGGCTACCGTCCTCGAGGTGCGCGGCGAGTTCGGCGACGGTCTGCTTGACGAACAGGTCGCGGACCGACACGTCGCACCGGGTCACCTCCGCGATGCGCACGGCCGCGCTGGTCGCGGTGATCGAGTTGCCGCCGAGTTCGAAGAAGCTGTCGAACACGCCCACCCGGTCGGTGCCGAGAACCTCCGCGAAGACGTCCGCGATCGACTCCTCGACCACCGTGCGTGGCGCGACGTACGCGGCGGCCGAATCGAAGACCGGCTCGGGCAGCGCCCGGTAGTCCACCTTGCCGTTCACGGTCAGTGGCACCGCCTCGAGCACGACGACGCTCGACGGCACCATGTATTCCGGCAGCATCCCGGCGACGTGCGTGCGCAGGGCGTCCGGCTCGCAGCTCGCGCCGACGGCGGGTACGACGTAGCCGACCAGCCGCGCGGCCTCGGTGCCCGCCAGATGCACGACGACGACGGCCGTGGCGACGCTGTCATGGCCCAGCAGCGCGTTGCGGATCTCGTCCAGCTCGATCCGGAACCCGCGCAACTGCACCTGCTGGTCGGCGCGGCCGCGGTATTCCAGCTCACCCTTGTGATTCCAGCGCGCCACGTCCCCGCTGCGGTAGAGGCGCTCTCCCGGCAGCCCGAACGGATTCGCGACGAAACGTGCCGCGCTCAGCGCCGGTCGCCGGAGGTAGCCGCGAGCGAGTTGTGCGCCCGCGACGTAGATCTCGCCCCAGGCACCGAGCGGGCACGGACGCAAGCGCTCGTCCAGGACATATGTGCGCAAGCCCGGCAACGCCGGGCCGACCGTGCTCGGTGCGCCCGGAACGGCGATGTCCGGCGTGAGGTCGGTGTAGGTGACGAAGACGGTGGTCTCGGTGATGCCATAGCTGTTGGCCAGGACCGGCAGACTCGGGTTGTGCTCGTACCAGTCGGCCAGCGCGGCCGGATCGAGAGCTTCACCCGAGAGGACGACCAGCCGCAGCGACAACTCGCCTTCGGGCTCCCCGGCGTGCGCGTAGCGCTGCCGGGCGGCCGCGAACTGGTAGAACGCCGACGGCGTCTGGCTGAAGACCGTGACCCGTTCGCGCGCCGCCAGACGCACCACGTCGTCCGGCGATCGGGAGGTGAGGCTGTCCACGACGACGATCCGGCCGCCGGTGATCAGCGCACCGAAGATCTCCCAGACCGAGTAGTCGAAGGCGAAGGAGTGGAACAACGTCCAGACATCATCGGACCGGATGCCGATCTCGGCACACGAGTTCACCAGATAGGTGGACACGGCGCGGTGGGTGATGGAAACGCCCTTCGGCCGGCCGGTGGATCCGGACGTGTAGATGACGTAGGCGAGGTGGTCGGGGCGCAGCAAGCCGGTCCGATCGGCATCGGTGATCGGGTCCGCGGCCTGCTCCGCGGCGAGAAGGTCGTCGAACAGCACGACGCGGCCGGGATCGCCCGGTACGTGTTCGCGCATGCTTCCCTTCGTCACCACCGCGATCGGGTTCGCGTCACCCAGTACATATTCGAGCCGCTCGGCCGGATGGGCCGTGTCCAGCGGGAGGTACCCGGCGCCCGATTTGAGCACCCCGAGCACGGCGACGATCAGATCCGCGTCCCGTGGCATCGCGATGGCCACCAACGATTCCGGCCCCGCGCCGAGCGCGATGAGCCCGCGGGCGAACCGATTGGATCGTTCGTCGAGTTCGCGGTAGGTGAGTGTGGTGGCGTCCGAGGTCACCGCCACCGCGGAGGGCGTGGCCGCCGCCTGTTCGGTCAGCAGTTCCACCAGCGTGGCGGAGGGAGATTCGCCGTCGTGGCCGGCGAGTTCCTCGACGATGCGCAATTCCTCGGCGGGTCCGACGAGCTGGAGATCACCGATGCGGGTGTCCAGGGGCGAGTCCATCATCCGGTGCAGGAAATCGAGGAACCGGTCGGCGTGCGACTCGAGTTCGTCCTGCCCGTAGAGGTTCGGATTGCCGTGCAGCTCGATCAGCAACGGGGCGTCCGCGCCCGAGCGGTACAGGTTGAGCTGGAGGTCGTCGAGCGCGCCGGAGGTCAGTGCGCGGTAGCGGCCGACGGCCGAGCCGAGACGAATCTCGGAGTCGAAGAACAGGATGTTCACGATCGGGCCGAACGAATTCGCGGCGGAGTCGATCGCGGCCGAGTCGCGGCGCAGATCCTCGAACCGGTACAGCTGATGGCGCATCGCCGAGACGATCTCGGACACCGAGGCGCGGACCAGTTCCTCCACGGTGGTCGAGTGGTGCACGGCGAAACGAATCGGCACCATGTTCGCCAGCATCGCGGCGGCGTTGCGCAGGCGCTTGGTCACGCGGGCGGTCACCGGCAGCGACAGCGCCACGTCCTCGGTGCCGGTCATCCGGGCGAGGAAGGCGGCGAACGCGGCGATCACCACCTGCGCGGCCGACGCGTTCACCTCGTCGGCGAAACGGTCGAGCCGGTCGGACAGGTGGGCGGGCAGCTGCAAGCCGGCCACGCGGTCGACCTTGCCGAAACGGGCCGTGCGGCCGGACAGGCTGACCGGCGTGGGCAGGTCGGAAACCTTGTTCAGCCAGAATGTCTTGTCCGCCTCGTAGCGCGAACTGGCGCGATAGGCACGCTCCGCTTCGACGATGTCGCGCAGGCTCGCCGCATCCAGTCGCGTCGGAGGCCTGCCCTCCAGCAGCGCGTTGTAGTGCTCGGCCATCCGGGTCAGGCTGTTGAAGGCGCCGTACCCGTCGATCACCAGATGGTGCGCGCGGCCGTACCAGAAGTAGTGGTCCGCACCGACCCGGATGAGCCTCGTCTCGGTGAGCCGGTCGCGGCCGAGGTCGACTGCCTTGGTGTTGTAGTCGCGGCGCATCCATTCCATCGCCGCCGCGACCGGATCCTCCGCATCGCTGAAGTCCAGCACCGGCGCGTCGTAGATGATGCCGCGGTCGACGAATTGATACGGCCGACCGTCGGATTCGACCACGCGCACCACGAGGGACTCGGTTTCGTGGCCGCCGTCGTTCACCGCCCGCGTGAACACGTCGTGGTCCACCGGGCCCTTGATCTCGACGCAGTGTGCGATGTTGACAGCCGGTCCACCGGGCATATGGTCCGCGAGCCACATACCGTACTGCGCACTCGAGAGCGGAATCAGCCCCTGATCGCCATCGGCGGTTCCGTCTGACTTCAGATTCATCGCATGACCCCTTATTCCTACCGGACGCGCGAAGGCACGACGGAAGGACGTCGGCCCACCGCATCCGAAATCTGGCTTTGTATGCACTTCGTCTACTTCGAAGCGGCGCAACCCCTGCTCTGCGCCGCGCCGTTCAGGTTTCGCGGGTAGCTCGATCCGCCGGTGTCCGGCACTAATCGGACATCTACGGCGACTTCCACACCTCCCGTTTGTCGGCATTTCAGTCGTCTCAAAATCTGAAAACAGAACTTTTGAATCTACCGTGAAGCATCGACACTCTGGCGGGACAAGCTATCTGACAGCAGCTCGGGTCAGTCTAGTGGTATCAAACCTCCCAGCTCCGCACGGAGCCCGGGCGTTTCGAATCTCGTTTCGAGCAATGCGGCCGTGCCACCGCCCGCGTGATGGAGCCGCCGCGCGCCCGTATCGCTCGTAGAAGTGCCTGGTGCAAGCGGGTTGATCCAGACAGAAACACCCGCGATCGGGCATCGTACATGCCGGGCAGGAGCCGGAATCAAGCCGGGAGGGCCATCGTGATCCACCGGGTGGACAGCGTCCGCCGACAGCCGATCCACCAGCTCGATAGATGGCACCACAAGGGAATGTACATCCCAATAGCAATATATTGGCAATCACCCATCCCGGTACTACCTCCGCGCCCTTACTACATTCCGATCCGGCGTGCACATTTCCGAATACTCATGAATGCAACTCGATCCAAAGTACATCTCGGAATGCAAATTCTCATCGCATAGTTCCGCCTGGAATCAGGTACATGGTTATTCTTATTTCGCGTCTGGGGGCGGCGTGCTCTCCGAGAGGATGCCGCCGAATACGGGCGTTTCAGCGCTCAGGTTTCGCACGGTTCGGCGCGCGAATCGAGAGCGGGTGCCGGTCGGTGGCAGGCCGCCGCGGGGTATTCGGCCGGTCAGACCGCGATTCGGCTCCGCCGATCGACGCGAGTCCGCATGTGCGCGACCGGCGTCCGGCAGGCACAAACGCCCACCGCGCCTGCGCCGATCGTGCCCACCGCCATGGAGTGCGTTATTCCCGCAACGAACTCGCGCTCGAGAGGCGGAACCCGCGCAGGACCTCGCCGGATATGCCCACAAATAATTCTCGGGATGAGGGTTCGGTAAATCCGAACCACCTTCGCCCGCTGCGGCCTAACGCTGTTCCTCGACGAGCCGGAAGCCGGTGACGATGGTGGGTTCGATCGCGATGACCGTATCCATCATCCCCTCGGCCCACGGTCGCAGCAGCCGCGTATAGCGCGCGATCCTGGCGGGGTCGGTGATCGTCCTGGCCAGGCCGGTCACGACGACCGACCAGCCCACATGACTCACCCCGTCGATGTCGTCGGCCTCATAGGCCACGACGACGGAGGGATCGGTACGGACGGTGCCGGTGAGCCGCGACGTGACCCGGGTACGCACGATCACCGCGCCACCGTCGACGAAATGGTTGACCGGGCGGATCGCCGGCAGCGCATCGCGGGTGAACACCACGCGCCCGTAGGCCACACCGGCCAGCAGCCGCAGCGCCTCGTCACGGTCGATCTCGACCATCGTGCGGCCGGGGATGCCGTTGTCCGCGACGCGGCCGCCGGAGGCGATCATGATCTCGTGCCCGGGCACATCGCGCGTGCTTCCACCTGGCAACGACCTCGCTATCCGGTCTTCACTCGACACCACGGCCTCCCATACCATCACCGGGTCCCACTGCCGGACAGAGCAGAAAGTCCCCGATCGGTCCTCTCCCGGCAGGCGCCGCGGCGGCCCGAGCCACCCGCCGACCGATACTCCTCACGGCCCGGTCACCTCCGGCCGGGACGGTCGCGGGATCCCCGCACGCTCCCGGAGCCGCTCGATCTCCCGCTCGATGCCCTCGGCGAGCACCGCGATATCGGGCGCGGTGTCGTAATCCCCGGTAATCCCGAACGTCAGTTGCCCCGCATAGCTGAGCACCGCGATCGCCGTGCGCAACCGCATGGCGATGGGCGCGGCAGGCAGCAGTTCGGTTACCGCGTGCCCCCGCACGGTCAACCGCTCGCGTGGGCCGGGCACGTTCGTCACCAGCGCGGCGACGGTTCGCTGCGGAAACCGCGCCAGCAGACGCAGACTCCACGCGATGGGGGCGAACGGGAGCCGGCCCGCCAGCGCGAGCACCGAGTTCTCCGCTTGCGCTTCGCCTCGCGACTTGTGTCCGGTCATCCGCCGCCGAATCACCTCCAGCCGCTCCACCGGGTCGGCGACATCGATCGGCAGGAATGGCAGCATCGCCGAAACACGATTGTCCAGCGTCGATCTCGCCTGCTCGGATCGCATCGACACGGGGACGAGAACGCGCAGTTTGTCCGGAGCGGGCCGCTCAGCGCGGCCGACCAGCAGGTCGCGATAAGCGGCGGCGACCGCGGCCAGGACGACATCGTTGACCGTGACGTCGAACGCCGCGCGGATCTCGTGGATGTCCGACAGGGCGGCCCGGGCCACGGCGTACCGGCGCTGACGTCCGATGGGTCCGTTGAGCGAACATTCCGCGGCGGGCGACACGACGGCGGACACCAGTGGTGTCAGACCTCGCGTCATGGCGGCCACGGAGCGCGGCACCACGACGGGCAGCCGCGTCACACCTCGCACCACGTCGAGCCACCGCATCTCGCCACGACTTCGCAGCGCGGGCGCGGCGTTCTCGGCCTCTCCCGGTACGGCGTCGCACAGACTCCGGAACACCGACAGACCGGACACGCCGTCCACCAGGCTGTGATGCGCTTTGACCAGCAGCGCCCAGCGGTCCCCCGCGAGGTGTTCGACGACGACGCACTGCCACAGCGGGTGGTCGCGATCGAGCCGCTCCTCCAGCTCCGTGGCCACCAGTTCACACAGCGCGCGCTCGTCACCCGGCGTGGGCAGCGCGGTCCATCGGATGTGGTGTGCGAGGTCGAAATTCGGGTCGTCCTCCCACACCGGCGTGGCCAGGTCGAGCGGCGCCCGCCGCACCTTCTGGCGCAGGCGTGCGTTCTGCTCCACTCCCCTGGCGAGGATGCGGCCGAACTCACCCCTGCCCGGCGGAGCGCCGGAGATGATCGCCACCGCGCCGATTCCAAGACTGATATGCCGGTCGGAGTCCTCTAGTTCCATGAAGCCCGAATCGAGGGGCCGTAGTTCTGTCATGGGCATGCTCATTCCGGTTCGTCCTCTCAGCATGGCGCGAAGCGCCGGGCGAGATGATGGCCGAAGGTCACCGAAAGCAGGGCACTCCGGCTTCCGCTCCGGTCGCACCGTCGGTGGATCCCGCCGAATGCCGCCGCCGAAGCCCGGCCGCGCCACTGAATCACCGGCGAACCGGGTGTTCCCCCTCCGGTTCGCCCGCATGCCACGCCCGGGTCAGCACTTCGGCGATCCGGGCCAGACCCGATGCCGTGGTCATCCGCCAATGCGTCGTCGGCACAGCGTGGTTGTGCACCTGCCCGTCGATGACCTCGCTCCAGATCGACGCCCCGACAGTTCCGGTCGGATCGTCGAGCGCGGCGGTGAAATAGACGACGTCGCCCCGGTACACGGGCGGGTCATAGGCGCTGCGCAGCGCCACCGAGTGCACCGCCGCGTCGAGGATCCGGGTGACGCGGTCGGAGCCGAACGACGCGAACGGCTCGGGGAGTTCGGTCATCTTCTGGGGAAGCGCGGCCCAGTCCACATCCGCGACATTGCCGAGGTCGCCGGCCTGCTCACCGAGCAAACCGCCGATCAACTCGGCCACCGGCACCTTGCCCGCGTCGCCGGGCGGGGTGCCCGGTGGGTCCGCCATGTAGCTGTCCATCACCGCGAGCAACGCGACCTGCTCGCCCTCGCGTTGCAACTGCACCGCCATCTCGTGCGCGAGGACGCCACCGAAGGACCAGCCGAGCAGATGGTAGGGACCGGCCGGTTGTTTCGAGCGGATCAGCCGGATATAGCGGTGGGCCCATTCCTCGATCGAAGCCGGCATCATCTCGTCGGTCGCGAGCACGGGCGTCTGCAGACCGTAGAGGGGTCGCTCGGGGTCGAGGTAGGCGGCGAGGCCGCCATACGACCAGGAGATTCCCGAGACGGGGTGCACGCAGAACAGCGGCGCGGCCGAACCCGCGGGGCGCAGCGGCAGCAGCATGTCGAAGGCCGCTTCGGTCTCCACCGCGCCGCTCGCACGGCGGACCAGGTCGGCGACCAGCTGCGCGGGCGTGGGTGCGGTGAAGACCCGCATCACCGGAATCCTGGTGCCGAGCGCGGTCGACAGCCGAAGCGTCAGCTTCGCGGCGAGCAGGGAGTTTCCGCCGTGTTCGAAGAAATTGTCGTCCATGCCGAAGCGCTCGGCGCCGAGCACGGCGGCGAAGGCGGCGGCGACGGTCGCCTCGACAGGGGTGGCGGCCGCGCGGAATTCACGCGTACGGAATGCGGGCGCGGGAAGGGCCCGCCGGTCGAGCTTGCCGTTCGGGGTCAGCGGGATGGCATCGAGCACGACGATCGCGGCGGGCACCATGTAACCGGTCAGGTATTCGGCCACCCGACCGCGCAATTCGGCCGGGTCCGGCCGCGCGCCCGGCTCGGGTCGCACGTAGCCCACGAGCTGATCACCGAGCGTGGGATCGGTCCGGACCAGCGCGACGGCCTGGCACACGCCGGGACAACGCAGCAGCGCCGCTTCGATCTCGCCCAGCTCGATACGGAAGCCGCGCAACTGCACCTGCTGGTCGCCGCGACCGGCGTAGGCGAGCCCGGCCTCGTCGCCGAATCGGCCCCAGCGCGCGAGGTCGCCCGAGCGGTACATCCGGGATCCGGGCGGGCCGAACGGATTCGCGACGAACCGCGTCGCGGTGAGCCCGGGCCGCCCCGAGTAACCGCGGGACAGCTGAGCGCCCGCGACATAGATCTCACCGGGAGTACCGAACGGCGCCGGGCGCAGGCGGAGGTCCAGCACGTGGGTGTCCAGCCCGGGCAGCGCCCGGCCGATCAGGCTGGCCGGACTGTCCATCAGGTGCGCACCGACCTCGAGGAAGGACACGTGCACGGTGGTTTCGGTGATGCCGTACATGTTGACCAATCGCGGCGTGTCCCCCGGATGGCGCTCGGACCAGCGACGCAGGTGCCGCAGATCCAGCGCCTCACCGCCGAATATCACGTACCGCAGGGAGAATTCCCCGGAGGCGGGCGAGGCGTCGCGATCGGCTTCGACGAGTTGGCGGAAGGCCGACGGCGTCTGGTTCAACACCGTCACCCGCTCGCGAATGAGCAGTTCGCGCAACAGCTCCGGTGACCGCGATGTCGCGTAGTCGACCACGACGACGGTGCCGCCGGTCACGAGCGCGCACCACAGCTCCCACACCGAGAAGTCGAAGGCGAAGGAGTGGAACAGCGTCCAGACGTCACCCTCGCCGAAGGCGAACAGCGGCTGCGCCTCGGTGAACAGCCGCACCGCATTGCGGTGCGTCACACCGACGCCCTTCGGCACGCCCGTCGAGCCCGAGGTGTAGATGACGTAGGCCAGGTTGTCCGCCCGCAGCGGCGCCATCCGGTCGGCGTCGGTGATCGGATCGTCGGCGAACTCCGCCGTCTGCTCCAGCAAGACGGTGCGCAGTTCGCCGTCCGGGAGCGCCGGGCGCTCGGCAGCGGTGGTCAGCACGCACACCGGCGCCGCGTCGGCGAGGACGAAGGCCAGCCGCTGCGCCGGGTAGGTGAGGTCGATGGGCAGGTAGGCGGCGCCTGCCGTGAGCACCCCGAGCAGCGCGACCGGCAGGTCTTCGGTGCGCGGCACCGCGACGGCCACAACGGTTTCGGGGCCCGCTCCGGCCGCGATCAGCGCGCGGGCGATGCGATTCGCGCGCCGCTGCAGCGCCCCGAAGCCGAGCGTGGCGGCACCGAATCGGACGGCCGCCGCCTCGGGCCTGCGCCTGACCTGCTCACCGATCAGCTCGGGCAGCGTCGCTGTCGGCGCATTCGCTGCCTCGGACGATCGCGCTATCGCCGGAAAGCCTTCGTCCTCGTCGAGAATGTCGATGTCCCACACCCGCGCCGAGGGATCTTCCGCGACCGCGGACACGATGCGCTCGAACCGGCGGGCGAAGGCGCGCACGGTCGGCTCGTCGAAGAGTTCGGTGGCGTAGGTGAAGGTCACGGCCAGCTCCGACCGGCCGTCGTGGCGAAGCCGTGGCTCGACGACGACGTGCAGATCGAATTTCGCGGTGACCTCGCCGTTGCCGACGGCGGTGATCGTCAGATCCGGCAGCTCCAGGGTGGGCAGCTCGATGTTCTGGAACGACAGCATCGCCGGGAACAGCGAGTTGTGTGCTCCGGTGCGCGCGGGGGCGGCTTCCTCGATCACACGCTCGAACGGCACGTCACCGTTGGCGAACGCCGAGAGAGCCGTGTCCCGGGTCCGATCGACGAGATCGTGGAAGGTCGCGGTGGGATCGACCTCGACACGCAGCGCCAACGTGTTGACGAACATCCCGACCAGGTCGTCGAGTGCCCGGTCGCCGCGCCCGGCGACCGGGGTACCGATCACGACGTCCGTGGCGCCGCACAGGCGTCCGACCAGCGTGGCGAGCGCCGCGTACACCACCATGAACAGCGTCGCGTCGTGGTCGCGCGCGATCCGGGTCAGCCGATCATGGATCAGCGCCGGAATGGTGCCGCCGATCGACGCGCCGCGGGTCGATGCGGTCGAGGGGCGCGGGTGATCGGTCGGTAGCTCCAGCGGCCCCGCGAAACCGGCCAGCCTGCCGCGCCAATACGACAATTGTTGTGCCGCGACGGATTCACTGTCGTCCTCGGATCCCACGGCGGCGCGCTGCCAGATCGCGAAATCGGCGTACTGGACCTGCAGGGGTGGCCAGTCCGGCGCAGTGCCCGCGAGACGGGACGAGTATGCGGTCACCAGGTCACGGGCCAGCGGCGCGAGCGACGATCCGTCCGCCGCGATGTGATGGGTCACGATGACGAGCAGATGATCACGGCCCGAACTGAACAGCCGGAGCCGAACGGGTGCGGCCGCGGTCACGTCGAAGCCCGCGGACATCAGCTCGTTCACCATGTCGGCGACATCGGTGACGCCGTGCTCGACCGCGAGGCCGCCGGGAAGGACCGCGCACGACGGAAGGATCTCCTGATACGGCTGTCCGTCGGCGTCGACCGGGTAGCGGGTGCACAGCACTTCGTGCCGTTCGATCACGTCGGCGACCGCGCGGCTCAGTGCGGTCGGGTCGAGGACGCCGGTCAACCGGACGGCGAAGGGCAGGTGGTAGGCGGGCGAGTCCGGGTCGATGCGGTTGAGCAACCACATCCGCTGCTGGGCGAGCGAGAGTGGGATGCGATCCGGCCGTCGTGACCGCGCCAAAGGCGGACGAGCAGTGCCCGCGCCACCGGCCTCCACCCTCGCGGCAAGCGCCGCGACCAGGGGCGCCTCGAACAGGTCGCGCACGGTGACCTGCGATCGCAGCGCCTCGTTGACCCGCGCGACGGCTCGGGTGGCGAGCAGCGAATTGCCGCCGAGCGCGAAGAAGTCGTCATCGATGCCCACTCGCTCGACGCCGAGCAGATCGGCCAGCACCTGCGCCACGGCCTGCTCCACGGGGTTGCGAGCGGCTCGGAACTCCCTGAGCTCGACCGCCGGTGCGGGCAGCGCCTTGCGATCGAGTTTGCCGCTCGCGTTCAGCGGCAGGGCGGAGAGTTCCACCAGCGCGGACGGCATCATGTACGCGGGCAGGACCGCCGAGATCGCGGCCGTGAGTTCGTCGCGGTCGACTACCTGCCCGGGGCACGCGACCACATACGCCGCCAGCCGCTCCCCCGACGCCGAGGACATCACCGCCGCGACCGCTTGGCTCACCGACGGTTGTGCGAGCAGCGCGGTCTCGATCTCCCCGAGCTCGATCCGCTGTCCGCGGAACTTCACCTGGAAATCTGTGCGCCCGAGATATTCCAGTCGCTGGGGCTCGTCCGGGCCGGGTGCGCGCCAGAGGGCCAGGTCGCCCGTTCGGTACATCCTGTTGCCGCGGCCGAACGGGTTCGCGACGAAACGGCCCGAGGTCTGTGCCGCCTGGCGCACATATCCACGGGCGAGCTGGTCCCCGGCGAGGTACAGCTCGCCGGGAACACCGGGCGGCACCGGCCGCAGTCGCGAATCGAGCACGTAGACCTGAGTATTCCACTGTGGCCTGCCGATCGGCACCGTCGTCGCGTCGCCCGTCCCGGCGGGCTGGTACGTCACCGACACCGCGGCCTCGGTGGGGCCGTACAGGTTGTGCACCTGCGCACCGGTGACCGACCGGATCGCGCGCACGGTCTCCGGCGGCAGAGCTTCGCCGATGAGGAACAGATGCCGCAGTGTCACAAGGCTTTCCGCCGCCGCGTGCGCGGCGAACTCCGTCGCCATCGACGGCACGAAATCGGTGACGGTGACGCCGTGCTCGGCGATGGTCGCGGCGAGACAGGCCGGGTCGCGGTGCCCGTCGTGTTCGGCGACGACGAGCTTCGCGCCCGACCGCAGCGGCATCAGGTAGCCCCACAACGAGACGTCGAAGGTGGCAGCGGTCTTCTGCAGGTACGCCTCCCCCGGTCCCATGGGGTACTGGGCGAGCATCCATTCGATCTGGTTGCCGATCGCCTTGTGCGAGACCGCCACACCTTTCGGGCGTCCGGTCGAGCCCGACGTGAAGATCACATACGCCGGGTGCTCCGGCAGCACCGTGCGCGTCAGCTCCTCGGAACGCAGCGGAGCGCCCGAGCGCTGATCGGCCCCGAGGGCGTCCAGCCGCAGGACGGCGACGTGGCCGGGCATCGGCACCGCGTCGGCGGATGTGGTGAGCACACAGACGGGGCGCGCGGCTTCGAGCACGTGCGCTATCCGCTCGGCGGGATGATCAGGGTCCAGCGGAACGTACGCGCCACCGGCGGTGAGAATCGCGTACATACCGACCACGAGATCCAGCGAACGCCGAACCGACAGTCCCACCAGCGTTTCCGCGCCGACACCGTGGTCGATGAGCACCCGGGCGAGCCGGTTGACCCGCTCGTCGAACTCGCAATAGGTCAGTTGCCGGTCCAGGTGGACGACCGCCACCTCGTCCGGATGCCGTTGCACCGCGCGCCGGTACCCGTCGAGCACCAGGCCCGAGGGGACCTGGTGGCGGGTCTCGTTCCACTTGCCCAGGATCGCGGCGCGCTCCGCGGCATCGAGCAGTTCGATCTCCCCGACCACCTGATCCGCCGAATCGGCGACGGCCGTGAGGATCCCGCACAGCCGCCGGGCGAACCCCGCCACCGTCGCCTCGTCGAACAGCTCGGTGGAATAGGTGAACGCCGCCGAGATCCCCAGCGGCGTCCGCTCGTCCTCGTGCGGCACCATGGTCAGTTCGAGATCGAATTTCGTCAGCGGCAGCGTGAAGTCCAGCGCGTAGACCAAGAGCGCGGGCAGTTCCAGCGTCGCCTGCGCGAAGTTCTGGAAGGTCAGCATCGTCTGGAACAGCGGGTGATGGGCGCTCGACCGCACCGGGTCCAGCACCTCCACCAGGCGTTCGAACGGCACGTCGACCTGCCCGAACGCCTCGAGGTCGCGGGTGCGCACCCGCTCGAGCAGCTCGGCGAAGGTGTGGCCAGGATCGATCTCGGTACGCAGCGCGAGGGTGTTGACGAACATGCCGATCAGGCCGTCCACCGCGGCCTCGCCGCGGCCGGCCACCGGCGTGCCCACGGTGATGTCGCGGGTGTTCGACAGCCGGGCGAGCAGGACGGAGTACGCGGCGTGCACGACCATGAACAACGTCGCGTCGTTTCGGTGCGCCAGCCGGTTCAGCGCCGCGTGCACCGTCGCGTCGATCTTGAATTCGTGCGTGGCGCCCCGGCCCGAGAACACCGCGGGGCGCGGCCGGTCGGCGGGCAGGTCCAGCCGTGGCGGCAGCTCGGCGAGCCGCTCCCGCCAGAACCCGAGCTGACGGGCGAACAGCGAGTCCGGATCGCTCTCCGCACCGAGCATTTCGCGTTGCCACAGCGTGTAATCCGCGTATTGCACGGGCAGCGGCGTCCAGGCGGGAGCGCGGCCCGCGGCCCTGGCCGAGTACGCGGTCATCAGGTCGGCGGTCAGTGGGCCCATGGAGGAGCCGTCCGCGGCGATGTGGTGGACCACGCCGACCAGTACGTGCTCGGTCTCGTTGGAGCGCAGCAGGCGCAACCGGATCGGCGGCGCCGCCGTGACATCGAAGCCCTCGACCACCGCGGCGACCGTACGCTCGGGGATCTCGGCTTCGGCGACGTCGAGCACCGGCAGCTCGGGTACCGCGACCGGATCCGTCATCGGGTGCACCCGTTGGCTGCCCATCCCCTCGTGCTCGGGGTAGCTGGTCCGCAGCACCTCGTGGCGCTGCACCAGGTCCCGGATCGCGGCCCGCAGCGCGTCCACGTCCAGTTGCCCGCTCAACCGCACCGCCAGCGGGATGTTGTTGCTCGCTCCGGCCGGGTCGAACCGGTTGAGGAACCACATCCGCCGCTGCGCGAACGACAGCGGCACCCGCTCCGGTCGAACCATCGGCCGCGGCACGGAATGCGACCCCGGGCCCAGTTCGTCCAGGCGTCCGGCGAGTTTCGCCACCACCGACGCCTCGAACAGCAGCGCGACCGGAACGCGGACGCCCAGTGCGGCGCCCAGCCGCGCGGCCGCCTGCGTCGCGATCAGCGAATTGCCACCGAGCTCGAAGAAGTCGTCATTCGCGCCGACGCGGCCGGGCTCGGCGGCGCCCTGCGGCAGGAGCAGCGAGCCGAAGACTTCGGCCACCAACCGCTCGGTCGGCGTGCCGGGCGCCCGGAACTGCTTGGCGGTGAGCACGGGCTCCGGCAGCGCCGCGCGATCCAGCTTGCCGACCGGCGTCAGCGGTAGTTCGTCGAGTACCGTGATCGCGGCCGGAACCATATAGGCGGGAAGGGTTTTCGCGAGCAGTTCGATGAGTTCGGTGGTGTCCAGCGCCACCCGGCCGCTGCCGCACGGAGTGGGCTCCACCCGTGGCAGCACGTAGGACACCAGCGCCGCGCCACCGGAGGGCAGCGTCGCGCCCAGGGTCGCGGCGTAGTCGACGTCGGGGTGGGCGGTCAGCGCGTTGTCGATCTCACCGAGCTCGATCCGCAGCCCCCGGATCTTGACCTGGAAGTCCACCCGGCCGTGATGTTCGAGAAGTCCCGCCGAGGTGCGCCGTACCAGATCACCGGTGCGATACATGCGCGCGCCGGGTACCGCCGCGAACGGATTGGCGACGAACCTGTCGGCGGTCGGCGCTGGTCGGCCGAGATACCCCTCTGCCAGCGCGGGACCGGACAGATACAGCTCGCCGATCACCCCGGTGGGCACCATCCGCAACCGCGCGTCGAGAACATGGACGCCAAGCGCCGGTACCGGAGTACCGATATGGGTCGCGCCGCCCGGGCGCAGCGCCTCGGTGCCGGTGGCGAAGATGGTGGTCTCGGTGGGGCCGTAGACGATGTAGAACGACCGGTCGCCGGTCGCCCACCGGGCGGCCAGTTCGGGGCGCACCCGCTCGCCACCGCACAAGATGGCCTTCAGATCGTCTAGTCCGGCCGGCTCGATGGATTCGAGCGCTCCCGGGGTGATGCACAGATGCGTGACGCGCTCGCGCCGTAGCAGATCGGCCAGCTCGACCCCGCCGAACACCGTGGGCGGCGCCACGACCAGAGTCGCGCCCGCCGAGAAGGCGAGCAGCATCTCGATCACCGAGAAGTCGAAGCTCGGTGTGCACAGGTGCGAGACACGCGAGTGGCTGGTCACCGCCCGCGCGGCGATCTCGTGCTCGACCAGGCTCGCGAGGCCGGCGTGGGTGACCGCGACGCCTTTCGGCTTGCCCGTCGAGCCGGAGGTGTAGATCACGTAGGCGAGGTGCTGTTCGGTCAGCGCACGCGACCGATCCAGATAGCAGACCGAATGACCGGGCTCAGCGTTGGCTCGCCGCCGGTGGACCTCGTCGTCGAGTTCGATCCACTCCATCCCGGGCGCGGTGAGTGCGGCCCGGTGCGCCGAGGTGGTGAGGCCGACGGCCGCGCCGGAATCCGCGAGCATGTGCGCGACTCGCTCCGCCGGATACGACGGATCGATGGGCACGTAGGCGGCGCCGGTCTTCGCGACCGCCCAGACCGCCAGCACGGACTCGACCGAGCGGGTGATGGCCACCGCGACGGAGTCTCCCGGCCCCACACCGAACCCGATCAGGTAGCGGGCCCATCGCGAGGACGTCTCGTCCAACTCGCGGTAGCTGAGCTCACGCTGATCCGCCGGATCGCCCGTGGGATTATACCGGACAGCTGCGGAATCGAACGCCGTATCGACCGCGGCGGTAAGCAGTTGGGGGAACAGGAGATTGCGTGCTCGTGAATGTTGGGCGCGACGTGCGGAACGGCGTGTCGTGGTCATACGGCGGCGAGTTCACTCTCTGGTCGATCACTGTCCGCTCTGGCTATGGAGCCAGAAGCAGTGCCTCAAATGCGTGAACCATGACCCGAGCGTGCGGATGGGACCTTAGCGAACTCGGCGCGGATCGGCGCGCTCAGGTTGGGAAAGGTAACAGGAGTACCCCGGCACACTTTGGGCTACGACATGGTGTGATGTGAAGTACATTCATTTCTGCACGTAATAACTGTGAGCTAAATCACCACGAATGCCGAGGTTTTCCGCCTTCCGACTCCGGGTTTCCCGGGGGCTCGCGCGCCGAGACCGGCATGATCGAACCGGAACGATCCTTTGACCGCGAGCGAGGAGGAACCGTGCGAAGCCCATCCCTTCATGTCGCCTCTCTACGCGAGGGCGAAGAGATCTACCGCAGCGAACTCGGCTCACTCACGCGACTCACCGCCGACAGCTTCCCGATCCTCAGCGGGCTGTCGATCAAACGCCTGACGCTCGCACCGGGGGCGATCCGCGAACCCCACTGGCACGCCAACGCCACCGAACTCACCTATTGCACCGCGGGACGGGCACTGGTCTCGGTCCTGGACGACGGCAGCCGATTCTCCTCGTTCCTGGTGCGCGCGGGCGAGATGTTCCACATCGATTCCGGCGCGCTGCACCACGTGGAGAACGTCGGAGACACCGACGCGGAATTCATCCTGGCCTTCCGCCACGAACGACCGGAGGACTTCGGCTTCAGCGCCGCCCTCGGCGCGATGACCGATTCGGTTCTCGGGAATACCTACGACCTGCCCGCCGAGGACTTCGCCGCGATCCGGCGCGACACCACCGCGAAGTACGTGGTGAAACGCGACGGCGACCCCGACATCCCATCCACCGCCCACTTCGGCGACCCGCACCATTTCGCACTCGAGGCGATGCCCGCGCCGGTGGACTCGCCGGTCGGCTCCGCACGCACGGCCCGCGCACAGTTCTGGCCGGCATTGCACGACATATCGATGTACTCGTTACGGGTCCGGGAAGACGGTATGCGCGAGCCGCACTGGCACCCCGTGACTGCCGAGATGGGTTACGTCCACCGAGGCTCGGCACGGATGACGATCATGGATCCCGACGGCGCCTTGGACACCTACACCGTGCACGAAGGCGAGGTGTACTTCGTCCCCCGGGCCTATCCGCATCACATCGAGGTCGTTGACGCACCGGAGATCCACCTGCTGATCTTCTTCGACCAACCCACACCCGCCGACATCGGCTACCGTGCCTCGATGAGCGCCTACTCCCGCAAGGTGCTCGCCGCGACCTTCGGCGTCGCCCTCGACGCACTCCCCGACTTGCCCTTCACTCCCACCGACCCGTTGATCGTCACCCGGAACAACGCGCTCGCCCCGTAGCCGAGGCCGCGCGTTCTGCGAATGGAGCCGAGATGGCCACGAGGTCATGGTGGGGATGGGGCAATCGGGAAGACGCGGTGACCGGCCGCGAACGAGAGGCGCTGACCGAGCGCGTGGCGGCCCTGCTCCCGACGGCCGATCTCACAGTGCACGACGCGCCGGACCCGACGTCGCTGGATGTGCCCGCGCCCCGCGTCCGGGTGCCGGATTCCCTGGCCGCGCTGGCCTCGGAAGACCTCGGCGATCGCGTGGCGCACGGCAACGGGCAGGCGTTTCGCGACGTGGTACGAAATCTGCTCGGCCGAGTCGATCACGTACCCGATCAAGTGTTGCGGCCACGTGCCGAGCAGGACGTGGTCGACATCCTGGACTGGTGTGCGAGCGCCGGCGTCGCCGTGGTGCCGTTCGGCGGCGGAACGTCGGTGGTGGGCGGTGTCGAACCCCGATGCGCCGACGCCTACGCCGGGGCCGTGGCCCTCGACACCGGCCGCATGGACCGGATCATCGAACTCGACCGCACCAGCCGGGCGGCGCGGATTCAAGCGGGCATTTCGGGTCCGGCGCTGGAAGCGGGATTACGGCCGGAGGGCCTGACCCTTCGGCACTTCCCGCAGTCGTTCGAGTTCTCGACGCTCGGCGGCTGGCTGGCCACCCGGGCGGGCGGCCACTACGCGACCGTCTATACCCACATCGACGACATGGTCGAATCGATGCGGGTGGTGACCCCGGCCGGGATCAGTGAATCGCGCAGGCTTCCCGCGTCGGGCGCGGGCCCCTCGCCGGACCGGATGTTCCTCGGATCGGAGGGCATCCTCGGGGTCATCACCGAGGCGTGGATGCGCGTGCAGGATCGTCCGCGCCGGCGATCCGGAGCCTCGGTGGTGTTCGACGACTACGGCGCGGCCGTGGCCGCGACGCGCGCCATCGCCCAGTCCGCGCTGTATCCGGCGAACTGCAGGCTGCTCGATCCGATGGAGGCGTTCATCAACGCGGGCGTCGAGGCGGCCGGTGGAGTGCTGGTCCTCGGATTCGAGTCCGCGGACCACCCCGTGGACGAACCGATGCGCCGGGCGGCGCAGATCTGCCGCGAGCACGGCGGCGCCGTTCCGGGCGGGATCCGCACCACCGACTCGGCGAGAGACCCGGCGCGCGCGGGCGCGGCCGACACGTGGCGTTCGTCGTTCCTCCGCATGCCCTACCAGCGCGACGCGCTCGCGGCACAGTCGATGATCGTGGAGACCTTCGAAACCGCGTGCACCTGGGATCGCTTCGAGGCCCTGCGCGCGGCAGTGCGGGAAGCGACCACGGCCGCGTTCCGATCCGCCGGGGTGACCGGCGTGCTGACCTGCCGGTTCACCCACGTCTACCCGGACGGGCCCGCGCCCTACTTCGGCATCTACGCCGCAGGCCGCTGGGGCCGGACCGTCGAGCAGTGGGACGAGATCAAGACCGCCGTCTCGGAGGCATTGCACGTCGGCGGCGCGACCATCACCCACCACCATGCCGTCGGCCGCGACCACCGCCCCTGGTACGACCGCCAGCGGCCCGAACCTTTCGTCGCGGCACTGCGGGCGGCGAAATCCGCGCTCGATCCCGCCGGCATACTCAATCCCGGCGTCCTGATCGACCCTGCCCCTCGCCTGCCCGCACCGGAGGCCCGATGAGCAGGCCGGGCACCGAAGGAGCGCCGCGCGAGCGACCGGGTACACCGCGCCGCGACCCCGGCCGGAGCGTCGGCGTCGCGATCGACGCGTCCGGACCTCTCGGCCTCAGGCGCTCGGCGTCAGAGCCCGGAGCGGCTTGTCGAGTTCACGGCGGTAGAAGTCGAGGAAGCCGTCCGGGTCGGGGCCCGCGTTCTGCATCACGAGGTGGTCGAAGCCCGCGTCGGTGTACTGTTTCGCGGCCTCGAGGTAGCGGGCCGGGTCGGGACCGCAGGCGAAATTGTCGAGAATGTCCTCCAACCGGACGGTGGTCGTCGCGGCGGCGAAATTGACCGGGTTGGGCAACTCGCTCATCACCTTCCATCCCGTCACCGCCCAGCGCGTCGTATCGAGCACCGCCTTCGCGGCCGTCTCCTCGTCGGGAGCCCACGCCATCCCGACCTCCGCGTATCGGGGCCCCGTGCCGCCCGCCGCGCGATAGCTGTCGACGAGCTCGGGCTTCGGTTCGGTGGCGAACAGGCCGTCACCGAGTTCGGAGGCGATCCGCGCCGCGTCCGGCCCGCCACCGGCGACGGCGATCGGCGGGAGCGTCTCGGGCAGGTCGAAGACGCGAGCCTCGGAGACGGTCAGGAACTCACCGTCGTAGGACTGGTAGCCGCCGCTCCAGAGCAAACGGATGATCTCGAGGGCCTCGCGAAGCATCCGCTGCCGGATACGCACAGGCGGGAACTCACGGCCGACGACATGTTCGTTGAGACGTTCGCCCGAACCGACGCCGAGGGTGAAACGGTCGTCGGACATGATCGCCAGAGTGGCCGCGGCCTGCGCGATGATCGCGGGGTGGTATCGCAGGATGGGGCAGGTCACGCCGGTCGCGAGTTGGATCCGCTCGGTCTTCGCCGCGATCGCTCCGAGCACGGTCCAGGCGAACGGCGAATGCCCCTGATTGTCCAGCCAGGGGTGGAAGTGGTCGCTGATCTCGACGAAGTCGAACCCGGCCTCCTCCGCCCCGACAGCTTGGCGGACAAGCTCGTTCGGGCCGAAAGCCTCGGCCGCCAGTTTGTACCCGATGCGCATCGCCACCTCCTGCTTCGGCTGGGAGCGGCCGGTCATCTCGGCAACCGGCTCTCGGCGCGCTTACCCCGCATCCGGCAGCGAAAACTTCCCCGCGCCCGTACGCGGCAGGTCCGCTCCCGGCGGCAGCTACCGCGTCACCCGACAGGACCGACGACAGGAGCGCTCGGTTCGTTCAGTCGCGAGTCGGCCAGTAACTGGCGGCGTGCCTGCCCTGCGGGACATAAGTGTTCTCGTCGTCGACCTCGGTGACCCCGAGATGGAGCAGTAGCAGCACGGTAACCAGGCTGATGCTCACGATCAGCGGGGTGAGCAACTGCGTCGCGCCGGCCCCGGACGGTGGATGCATGTACTGGGTTTCGTGGACATGCATCGCGAACATGCCCGTGTAGTGCATGCCCGACACCGCGACACCCATCACCAGTGCCGCGCCGACGGTGGCGACCGTGCCTCGCACGTGCAACGTGAACCACAACGCGGCGGTCGCCGCGACAACGGCGATCACCATGGACAACGCGACGATCCGTCCGTCGTAGCCGATCATCGCGTCGGATTTCATCGCGTACATGCCCGCGTAGTGCATCGCGCCGACGCCCAGACCGGTGATCGCGCCGCCGGAGAACAGCGCCAGCGGCCCCAGCGTCCGCTGATGGGCGATGCGCAGTCCGAACCAGACCACCGCGATCGCGATCAGTGCGCTGATCAGGGTGATCGGGACGTCGTACCGGATCGATGCGCCGTCGATGGCGAAACCCAGCATCGCGATGAAGTGCATGACCCAGATCCCGGTGCCGCCGATCGCGACCGCCGCGGCGAGCAACCAGCCGTCGCGGGCGGAACCGCTGCGAGATCTGGCCATGCATCGCAATCCCAGCAATGAACCGGTGAACGACATGACATAGGCGACGATGGGTGTGAGCCACCCGTAGCTGAAGTGGTCGATTTCCAGCACGCGACACTCCTCGCTGGATAGATTCGAGCATCGTCCGGAGGACGCCCCGAATCTAACATAGTGAAACTGCAGGTAGATGGTTTAGAGTACTACTATCCTCTTTAAAAACATAGGATGAGTCTCGGATAGCGGGAAATGCGCTGAAGCTCAGCGGAAACGTTCGCCCGCCGATCCCTCTGCACCACCCGACCGCGGAAGCCCCCATCAGCTAGCAGCTGGCTTCCGCGTGTCATCACGAGCGCGCATGTCATACGGGCGAAGGGTCCCGCCACCGCACGGCCGCCGGTTTTCGCCTGACGACCACATCTGCGACGACATCCCCGCTGTCGATCCGGTTGCCCCGGGAGAACCAGGAATTTGCCACGTGGCAGCCGGTGGTCCACGACAATAGGGGGACCACTTCGACCAGGGACTTCCCATGGAAACCCACACCGACGAGATAGCCGAGAAGATCTACCGCATCTCCACCTTCATTCCGGAGGTGGGTCCCACCGGCTTCACGTTCAACCAATTCCTTCTCGACGCCGAGGAACCGTTGCTGTTCCACTGCGGCATGCGCGCGCTGTTCCCGGTGGTGTCCACGGCGATCACGCGCATCATGCCGGTGGAGCGGTTGCGCTGGATCACGTTCGGACACGTGGAAGCCGACGAATGCGGCGCGATGAACCTCTTCCTCGCTGCCGCACCGCACGCCCAGGTGGCCCACGGCGTGGTCGGATGCCTCGTCTCACTCGACGATCTGGCCGACCGGCTGCCACGCCGGTTGTCCGACGGCGAGGTGATCGATCTCGGCGGCCGTCGCATTCGGCATCTGGACACCCCGCACGCGCCGCACAACTGGGAGGCGCGGGTGCTCTACGAGGAGACCACCGGCGTGCTGTTCTGCGGCGACCTGATGACTCAACTCGGCAACGGACCAGCGCTGACCTCATCGGATGTGGTGGAGCAGGCGGGCGTCGCGGAGGACGTCTTCCATCCCACGTCGCTGGGGCCCGCTGTGCCCGCCGCCCTGAATCGGCTCGCCGGGTTGGCGCCGACCACGTTGGCGATCATGCACGGTTCGAGTTTCGCCGGCGACGGGGCCACCGCCCTGCGCGACCTCGCGAGCGTCTATCAGGCCCGTCTGGACTCCTGAGCACCATCGGATCACTGTCGCGGTTTCTCGCCGCATCCGACCTCGGCACACCCCGGCCCCGGCCTCAGGTGATACGTCGAAGCGCCGCGAACGGCAGACGAACTCGTTTCCGGATGCACGTGCACATGTCGATTCGTGAACAGCGGCCGACTCTTTCGACAGACGGCGACGGGCACAATTGCAGTTAACCCCTCGGCGGAGCACTGCCATCACCTCGCCGCGACAGCCCGCGACCGCTCCGGCACTCCCTGCCACACTAGGGAACACGCAGGGCCGCTGTCCGGCGGAGACACGAATGATGGGACGGGCGAGACGCTGGTTTCGCCGCGCGACAAGCGGACTCAGCGGTCGGCCGAACCTTTCCGTCATGCGATCGACGACATCTGGCGAACTTCCAGCGTTTCTTCGTATGTCTCACCCGGGTAACGGCGTATTGTCGCGCTATGCCGACTGCGACGTCGATCGACACCGGAGCCGAACACCTCGCCTGCTGGGTCACCGTCGTCGGGCAACGTCTACATCAGTTGCCCACCGCAAACCCGCATGTCCTGCTCGCGCACGCGATGAGCGGGTTCCTGGCGATCGGGCGAGCGAGCATGGCCCTGCTGACCACATCCGCGAATCCCACCGACATCCGAGACCACGATCTCGTCTTCGAGATCACGGCCGACGCGGAACGATGGCTCACCGACGCGGCGACCGAACCGGTCGTCAACCAGATCACCGACCGTGGTGAGCACATTCAGCGCTACCTCAGTCCCGTCGCGCTGGATACCGTCGCGAAAGCCCGCCTGCGGCGCTGCGCGCAGACAACGGCGATCCACACCCGCGATCTACTGGCCCGGATCGACACCGACCCGGACGCATCGGACGAGATCCGTGACCTCGCCCGGGATCTCGCCGCGCGAGCGAACGTCATCGCCACCGTCTACGCCGAGGACCCGCAACAGCTGCTCTCGATGTCCAGCAGGTGATCCACCCGGCGACGCGGGCCCGGAAGACCCGGCGATGACACAGCACCCTTCGGCAGCCGCAACCGGCTCGTGAAAGTCGACGAGCACGCGTTCACATCGCCATCGCGATGATCGAGAATGGTCTCTATGGCGACCGTGCTGCTGGGCGGCGACGTCATGCTGGGGCGGGGTGTGGACCAGATCTTGCCGCACCCCGGCGACCCGAGGCTGCGCGAACGATATGTCGACGACGCGCGAACCTACGTCGAGTTGGCCGAACGCGCGTACGGCGAGTTCACCCATCCGGTCGACTACCGGCAACTGTGGGGTGATGTCCTGCCTATCCTCGCCCGGATCGCCCCCGAGGTGCGGTTGCTGAATCTGGAGACCTCGATCACCGCGGACGGCGCGTTCGCGCCCGCGAAAGGCATCCACTACCGGATGCATCCGGACAACATGCCCGCGTTGACCGCGATCGCACCGGTGGTCTGCGCGCTGGCCAACAATCACGTCCTCGATTTCGGAATCCCCGGGATGGCCGACACGCTCGCGGCGCTCGACGCCGCGAAGATCGGCCGTGCCGGGGCCGGGGCGGACCTGGCGGGTGCCCGTGCGCCCGCCACGGTGGAACTCACCGATGGTCGCCGCGTGGTGATCGTCTCGGTCGCCGCCGGTTCGAGCGGGGTGCCGGAATCCTGGTCGGCGCGCGACAACCGGCCGGGGCTGTGGCGAGTGGGCTACTCTCCCGGGGCCGCGGCCGCCGAGGATGTCGCGGCCGAGGTGGCGGCACACAAGCGCGACAACGATATCGGCATCGTCTCCGTGCATTGGGGACCGAACTGGGGTTACGAAGTCACGCGAACCGAAATACAGTTCGCGCATCGATTGATCGAGGCGGGAGTCGACGTGGTGCACGGGCACTCCGCCCATCATCCGCGTCCGATCGAGATCTACCGCGGCAAACCGATCCTGTACGGGTGCGGCGACGTCATCGACGACTACGAAGGCATCCGCGGCCACGAGCGCTATCACGCCGACCTGCATCCGTTGTATCTGGTATCACTCGATACCGGCTCGGCGGAAGTCCGGCTGATTCCGCTGCGCGTGCGGCATATGCGCCTGGAATGGGCTCCGCGCAGCGAATCCCGCTGGTTGTGCGAGAAGATCGAGGACATCAGCCGTGGCTTCGGCACCCGCGTAGCGCCCCGATCCGACGGTCTGCCGGTGGTGGTCAGTGCAGCACGACGGTGAGATGGCGGTGGAACCACCCGACCGCCAGGTCGGCGACTTGTTCGAGCGCGCCGGGTTCCTCGAACAGGTGTGTCGCGCCAGGGACGATGTCCAGCTCGCTCGGACACGGCATCCGTAGCTGGGACTCGCGGTTGACCTCCAGCACCCACTTGTCGTCACCACCCACGATGAGCAGCGTCGGTGCGCGGACCGACCCCAGACGCGGACCCGCCAGGTCCGGTCGACCGCCCCGGGAGACGACCGCCGCGATCTCGGTCCCGGGTTCCGTCGCCGCCCACAGTGCGGCGCCCGCGCCGGTGCTCGCCCCGAAATATCCGGTCGGCAGGCCGCCGACGTCCGGCCGCGTCCGTAACCAGTGGGTCACCTCGACAAGGCGATGTGCCAGCAGCGGGATGTCGAAGACGCGCGCGCGGTCGCCCTCCTCCTCGGCGGTCAGCAGATCGACCAGCATCGTCGCGAACCCCGCCCGGTTCAGTTGCTCCGCGACGAACCGGTTTCGCGGACTTCGCCTGCCGCTGCCGCTGCCGTGCGCGAAGGCGATCAGGGCGGTGCTGTCCGCCGGCACGGCCAGTATCCCGGCCGGTCGGGCGTATCCCGACGGCACGATGACTTCTTCTGTCCGCGTCGGGAACCGGGGTGCGGACGGCATCGAACACCTCCTGGTATCCGGGGTACTCCACGGGCCCGTCGTGCGCAAGAGGAAGGAATCGCAGGATGGCTCGGCTACCGCCGACAGCCGACGGTTATTCCGTGTCTTCGGGTTCGGCCGATGGCTTCGATGAAATGACCTGGACACGCCACGGAACAGTGAAAAGACCGCCGGATCTGTTGCGGATCCACTGCGCGAGCGCGGCTACGGCCGAGCTGAGCGAGGTCGCGCCGGCGATCAACGCCCACGGCGTCAGACCCGCCGACGAGTACGCGACCTGCCCGATTCCCGGCACGACGAGCCTGCCGTTGCCGAACGCCCAGCTCATCAGCGATCCGATCTGGCCGCCGAGATCCGTACGGCGTCCGACCATGGCCTTCAGGTCACCGCCCTTGCTGTTGATGTAGAGCACGGTGAACAACACGAGCAGCGCGGAGACCAGCGAGGACAGCGTCGCGAGCCGACTGAGGGCGGCGAGGCGCAGACGCAGGTTGATCACGATCACCAAAATCGTGATGACGATGGCCGCACAGGCCAGCAGGGCCCAGAAGCCGGTGATCTGGGCAGGACGCGGGCCGGAGCGGGACCAGACGTTCATGAACCGTGTGGTGATCTGCATCCGGCCGAAGGCGTTGGTGCTCACGCTGCCATCCGCGCCGCGCGCGGTCATCCACGGCTGGAACAGCAGAATCAGCGTCACGAGGCTTCCGACCGCGGCCCAGACATAGCCCCAATACCCGCGCAGCGCGACCGAAATCGCCTTTGCCGGTACGGCGCCCCTCTCCGCCCAGTTCTGCTTGGCGGGCTGGCCGTCTGGAGTTTCCTTCGACTGCCAGGGCGTTGGCTGCACCATTGTCTCAGTTTAGGGTCGCGCAACCGTAGGATTTCGGGCACGACTCACCGCCAGTGGGAAGTGTCGCAATGCGGTGCCCCCGACCTACCGACCGAGAGTTCCGGCTTCTGGCGTCGACAGCGAACCGGGGACGCACCCAGGCTGAAACCTGGTACGGCAGGGTGCGGGCCGCATCGGTTAGGTAACGATCCCCGTTATCGTGCGTCGCCCCCTCGCCGATCCGCCATCCACCGACTCCGACCGCAGCAGCCGCACCTACCGGAGACCATCGCGCACACGCCACCACCTGGCAACGCCGGTCTCCATTGTGCAAACATCCGCGTATGTTCATGGGCGTGCACAATTAGGGCGCGAGATGGGGACCTAGAAATCTTTCGGTATGTTTCAGGCCGACATTCGGGTCCACTCCCCCGAAAAACGCACCAATGGTGATCTTCCTGTTACGCATCGCCGGGGACCTTGACATTTCTTTGCCTGGTGTTCACCGGGCTTAAGGTGAAGCATGAAATCCGTGAGTCAGAGATAAGTTTCACTCGAGTCAAAGGATGCATAATGACCACCAGAATCACGAAAGTTCTCGCCGCGACCGCAATGGCCGTTTCCGTGGGTGTCCTCGCGGCTCCCGCCGCTTCCGCCGAAACGCCATCGGATCTGGCGACGCCGGTTTGGGGCTCCGTAGTGCTCTGCTTCCCGCTCGGCAGCGTCGTCTGGTGCATCTGACAGCACCTGGTGTGCGGCCGCGCCGAGGCGAGGCGGGTCGCACTCCTCGGCCCGAAGCCTCTTCCATCTCGACAACCGGCGATGTCCCGCCGGCTCCAGCACGAATCGAAGTAGGGAGGCACAGCACAGTAGTTGCCGCCGCACGTGGATCGACCGTCGCGGCGGCACTGTGACGCACGCCCCTTGTGTCACACCCCGCCTCGCCGCTTCGTCCACTCGATGAACCAATGAGACGAAGGAGTAGGCGATGCGGATAGCGGTCATCGGTGCAAGCGGGCGGATCGGCCGGGACGTGATCGACGTCTTGGCGAACCACGGTCACGAGGTCGTACGGATCAGCCGAGCGACCGGCGTGGACGTCTACACCGCAGACGGTTTGGCGGGGGCGCTGACCGGGGTGGATGTCGTGATCGACGCGGTGAACGCCACGACCACCGAGACCCATGCGGTGACCGATTTCTTCCGCACCATCGCGCGCAACGTGCAAGATGCGGCGGCCGCCGCCGGGGTACGCCGGATCGCGGTGGTCTCCATCATCGGCATCGATTCTTTCACCGCCGGGCACTACGCCGGAAAACTGGCACAGGAGAACGCCTACCGCGAAGGTCCGGTGCCCGTGCGCATCCTCCGCGCGGCCCAGTTCCACGAATTCACCGAGATGATGCTCGACTGGACCACTCGCGGCGACACCGCTTACGTCCCGAAGTACCGGACTCAGCTCGTCGCCGCGCGAACTGTCGCCGAGCATTTGGCGCGACTGGCCGTCGCGGAGACTGCGCCAGAGCGCGTCGAGATCGCGGGGCCGGAGGAGTTCGACCTTGCCGCGGCCGTAGCCGAGGTGGCCGCCCGGCGGGGCGAACCGGCTCGGGTGGAAGAGATCGTCGACACCGGCGACCCGGATCAGGAATTGCTGGCCGGTGGTGCGCTCTTGGCCGGGCCGGGCGCGATCCTCGCCGGCCCTACTTTCGAGCAGTGGCTCGAGCAGAAGTACCCGGCACAGCCGTAACCTGCGCACCCGGACCGCGGGCTCGCTTTCCCTTGACTTCAGGTCGACCTCAACTCGCAAGCTGAACGCACTGCGAGAGAGGAAAACATGACAACGTTCGGAGAAAAGCAGAGCCGAGACTACGACCAGCGGGCTGCTCGCCTGCTCGGCGGTCTGTACCGGCGGATCGCCGCCGACATCGACGCTGCGGCGCGACCGGGCGCGGGCATACTCGACGTCGGCACCGGTCCGGGAAAACTACTGGCGCAGCTCCATTCTCGACGGCCGGACCTGCGGCTGCACGGCGTGGACCTCTCACCGCACATGATCGAGCTCGCCGATGCGGCGCTCCCCGGTGGCGCGGCGGAGCTCTCGGTGGGTGACGTTGCCGCGCTGCCCTACCCCGAGGACAGCTTCGACGTGGTCGTCTCGAGCCTCAGCATGCACGACGGGCCGGAGGTCGACCGCGCGAGCACCGAACTGGCACGCGTGCTGCGCCCCGGCGGCACCGCGGCGATCTACGATTTCCGGTTCGTGCGCTCGGCGGCCGCGCAGAGCGCGTTGCGCCGGTCGTTCGAGGCCGCGACGGTACGGCGAGAGCCGGTACGTCCGCGGTGGCATCCGATCGGGCTGTACATGCGGCTCACCGCCCGCGCCGCCTAGAGTGCGGGTATGGCGGGCGGTGACATGTCCATCGGTGAACTCGCGGCGCGCTTCGGTCTGGCCCCCCACGTGCTGCGGCACTGGGAGGAGGTGGGATTGCTCGCGCCGCGGCGGGACGGCGCGGGCCGGCGTCGATATCACGACGACGACGCGGAGACCGTGGCGATGATCCTGCTCGGCAAGCAAGTGGGTTTGTCGCTGGAGGAACTCGCCGCGCTCTTCGCCGGGGCGTCCGACCGGGCCGCTCGCCGCGAGCTGTTGCGTGCGCACCGCGCTCGGCTCGTCCGACGCATCGCCGCGGCCACCGCGGCGCTGGACACCGTCTCGCACGCTCTCGATTGCGCCTCCGAGGACTTTCGCGAATGCCCGCACTTCCAGGCCGAGGTCGCCGACGCGCTCGCGCTGGTCACGAACCGGTCAAGGCCGCGAGGGTAAATCGTTATGGCGCACCGAATTCCGCTTTGACGACGGAGTTTGCGGCCACGGCGTCGGCGCGCTGCGCTTCGGTGGCGATCGAAGGGTTCTGCGTCCGCTTTCTCGGATTAGGATCGATTCCTGCGAACAGTCACACAGCAGCCAGTGACACTTCGACTCGATAGAGGTGCCCCGTGAGCAGGACAATTCGAATTCCCGCGGCGGAACTCGCCGATCATGTCGGCGAATCCGTCGTCGGGTACGGCACCCTCACCCAAGCGGGAGTGGTCCAGCCGGGCGGCGACCTCGTGGTCGCGGTTTTCGGCGTGGAGACCAATCGGCGCGAGAAGTCTTTCACGCCAGGTCAATTGGTGGAACTGGAGGTCACCGAATAACCGCGGCCACGGACGGATCATCGCTCCCGCCGCACCGCGCAGGCCGGCTCACCCGATCAACGCGTTCATGATCGTTCCCGCACTGGTGGCGATGACGCCGCCGAGCATGCCGCCCGCGACCATTTTCGCCGACGCGAGCGGACCGCCGTTCCACTTCTCCCAGGCGAATCTTCCGCCTGCGTAGGCGATTCCGGTGACACCCGAAAGAATCACGAACCAGGTGAAATACCGGAACAGCTGGAGAATTTTTTCCGAGTTCGGCGGGGCTTCGGGGACCGGGTCGTCCACCTGAGCCAGAAGAAATGCTTCGACTGCCGTATGGATCATCATTGATCTGTCTCCATCGCGTTTCCGCAGGACGAGTTATACGCAATCGATATGACGTTCGAAGTATCGCGATCCGCGCGGCCCGCGTCAACCCTCCCGCGGGGCCGAGGACATCAGCGGTGTCGTCGTTCCTCCCGCCGCGAGGCCGTGTCGGACCACCGCGGGCGGGTAGTGCGTCACTGTGAGCGACGACGGTGACGGCACAGCAGCCGGGGATCTCGATCCGGTAGCCACCCGGACGCATAGCCGCAGAATTCCCGTCGATCGGCGTTCCCGCCGTGTCCGGCGCACTACGCGACCGCGTCGAGCGGCTGCTGTCCACATCGCACCAGCAAGCCCATCGACGCCCGGCGCACCGACGAGAGCATGGACAGCCGGGCCGGCGCGCGAGCAGCTCCGACGCCGGACGCGGACACTTGATTGTCCGGTCTCGTCCGCCGCCGCCGCGTCGGTTACCGCTTCCGGGCGACGACGAAGACCCGCCGGAACGGCAGCCAAGTCGTGCCGTCGGCGCGCCGGGGATAGGCGCTGCGCAGCAGCGGAGCGAGTTGCGCGGTGAACTCCTGCCACCGCGGGTCGTCGAGCGCGCCGCGCACGGGCCGCAGCGCCGTGCCGGAGACCCACTCGAGCACCGGATCGTCACCGGTCAGGCGCTGCAAGTACGTCGTTTCCCAGGCGTCGACCGCCGCACCCGCGGTGCCGAGCAGGTCGGCGTATCCGGCGGGATCGAGCACCGCTCGCGGTTCGAGGATGCCCGCTCGGCCGAGACGGTCGCGCCACTCGTCGCGGGCAGCCACTCGACGGATCGCCCGATGGGAGGGCGCGTCGAAGTTGCCGGGCACCTGAACGGCCAGGAACGCGCCCGAGGACAGCGCGCGCATCCACCGCACCAGCAGGTCGGGGTGGCCGGGCACCCAGTGGAGGACGGCGTTGCACATGACGACATCGGTCTCCGGGCCCGGGTGCCACTCTTGCACCGCGCCGAGCGTCGCATCGATGCCGCGCTCACGCGCGGCCGCGACCATCTCCGACGAGGAGTCGAGCGCTCGCACGATCGCCTCGGGCCAGCGCCGCGCGAGAATGCCCGTGAGATGCCCGGGACCGCAGCCCAGATCCACGA
Source organism: Nocardia sp. NPDC005745 (assembly GCF_040630775.1). Lineage (NCBI taxonomy): Bacteria > Bacillati > Actinomycetota > Actinomycetes > Mycobacteriales > Nocardiaceae > Nocardia > Nocardia sp. NPDC005745. The sequence goes on along the minus strand of NZ_JBEXYF010000008.1, from coordinate 199,020 downwards.
CTTCCCTCGGCCGGGCCGCCGTGACCCGGGAGAGCAGGTCGAAGAAGGGCCGGGACCGGTGGTCGTCGAACGCGAGGTATTGCTGGGGATCCCACATCGGCCACTCCGAGACGCGCTACCAAACCGTACGTACGTACTGTACGCCCGTCGCCCGCAGCCGCGCTCGACACGCCCGACCTGCCAACACGCCCGGGCCGGAAAACCGGCCGTCTATCACGGTTTCGTAACGGCATGCTCTGGGTATTACATAGCTATGACGGATCACCGACCAACCCGGATCGCCGGTGTGGAACCGGGAACCGGCGCGCTCGCTTTAGCCACGTGCCTTGCCTTTTCCATCGGCATCGCGACGATCACCCAATCCGCGTTCACCACCCTGGTGGCGTGCGTGAGCATTGTGGCGGGGCTCACGCTGGTACTGAACATCCTGCCGCACCGGGCGTAACCACACGACCCCTTGCCTCGCACGCCGAATCCTGGTGGCATCTACCGGTTATCGACGTCAATCGGAGGCAGGCATGCTGTCGTTGCAGGAGATTTCGGATCGACTCGAGATCGAAGACCTGATGGTGCGGTATTCGCACGCGGTCGACACTCGGCAGTGGGACCTGCTGGACGAGGTGTTCACCCCCGACGCGCACATCGACTACTCGGCCATGGGCGGCTCGGTGGGCGATCTGGCGGCAACGAAGGAATTCCTCGCCTCCGTCCTCCCGAACTTCCCGGCCTTCCAACATCTGATCAGCAACTCGTCCATCACGGTCGACGGTGACACGGCCACCGGGCGGACGATGTGCCACAACCCGATGCTGGTATCCGGCGGTGACGGGCCGCCGACGATGATGCTGTGCGGACTGTGGTACCTGGACACGTTCGTCCGTGCGGACGGGCAGTGGCGTATCAAGAAGCGCGTCGAGGAGAAGAGCTTCCTATTCGTCGCGCCGTCCGCGCCAGGCATGGGCTGACGCGGCGAGAGGGAGCCGCCGCTCGCCGACTCAGCGTGCGGTCAACGCCGAAGGAGTGGCATCGGACGCGTCAACCGGTTCGTCCGGTAACGGGTTCGCGACCCGAGCGACGCTGCGCCTGCTGCTGATCAGGAACAGCACGACGAGCACCACGCTGAACCAGACGTAGGTGTTGCCGATGAAGTGCTGCCAGGGCGTCCACGCGGTCTCCCGGTGCTCGCCGTCGGGCAGCCAGTTGTGCGGGCCGACGACGAACACCGCGGCGGTGACCACGAACGTCACCCACCAACCGATCGCACGCCGGACGGGCAGGCGGGTCGCGTACCCGACGACCGAGAACAACGCGGGCGCGATCCACACCCAGTGGTGCGACCAAGAGATCGGCGAGACCAGCAGCGTGAAGACGGCGTTGAGGGCCAGTGCGAGCGCGGGCAAGTCGGCGGCCCGGCGCATCGCGGTGACGACCAGCGCGAGCACCACGGCGCCGAGCACCAACCAGATCGCGGTGAAGGCGGGCTCCGGCACTTCGAACCGAGCGAACACCGCTTGAATCGACTGATTGGTGTGGAATGCCGAGCCGCTCAGCCCGGACACGTTGCCGAGACCGCCGAACCAATACTTGACGGATTCCTTCGGCAGGATCGCGAAGCCGAGCGCCGTCGCGGCCGCACCGGTGACCGCGGCGGTCGCGGCCGCACGGTAGTCCCGGCGGACCAGGAAGTAGAGCACGAACGCCGCGGGTGTCAGCTTGATCGCGGCGGCGATGCCGACCAGCATGCCCCGGGGCCAGCGCGGCTTGTGGGTGAGGCAATCCGCCGCGACCAAGGCCATCAGCAGGAGGTTGACCTGACCGAAGTCCAGCGTGGAGTGGATCGGCTCGAGCAGCAGTCCCAACGGAGTGGCACACGCGGTGGCCCAGACCGCCAGCCCGCGCTGCGACTCGTGCGGCCATACCCGCCGCGCCACCAGATAGAGCGTGAGAGCGAGCGCGGCCGCCGAGGAGACGAAGAAGCTCGGTGCGGCCACGTCCCAGGGCAGCATCGCGAACGGGCCGAGCGCGAGCGCGGCGAACGGCGGGTAGATGAACGGCAGGCCCGCCCCGATGGTGGTCTGCGGCAGCTGGCCGTACATGTCGGCGCCGTGCCGCATGGCGTCCACGCCCAGCCGATACACCTGCAAATCGATGAACCCGCCGGTGATCTTGTGGAACGGCCAGACCGGTGTCAGCAGACAGAACGCGGAGAACGCGATCGAGAGGACCGGCGCCAGCCGAAGCACACGCCCGAGTCGACGGTTCTGGGACATCGGCGTTGCGGCGGTGGCGGTGACACTACTCATCCGCGGCGACTATACCGACCCATGCCCGGTCGTTCAGCACGTGGGAGGGAGATTCGCGACCCGCGCGTGAGGGCCGCGCAAACGGGTAAGCCGCCAGCAGCATCGGTCGGCGGAGGAGGTCGGCGAATGGCGGTCGCAGCCCCGCGAAGGGCAGGAGGAGAACAGCGATGAAGGCGCCCGGCGCCGCGATGTTCGTCCCCGAGGACGCGGACCTGGCGCGGCTGCGCGAAGCGGCGTGCGACTGCCGTGGCTGCGATCTCTACCGCCACGCCACGCAGACGGTCTTCGGTGCCGGTCCCCCGGACGCGGATGTCGTGCTGATCGGTGAGCAACCCGGCGATCAGGAGGACGTGGCGGGGCAGCCGTTCGTCGGCCCGGCGGGACGGCTGCTCGACCGGGCGCTGGCGGACGTCGACATCGATCGCGACGCGGTCTACGTGACCAACGCGGTGAAACACTTCAAGTTCGTCGAGCGCGGCAAACGACGAATTCACAAACAACCCGGCCGCACCGAGGTGGTCGCCTGTTCGGCATGGCTCGACGCCGAACTCGCTCTGCTGCGACCGCGGTTGGTGGTGTGCCTCGGGGCGATCGCCGCGCAGGCGCTGCTGGGCCCGTCGTTCAAGGTCAGCGAACGTCGGGGCGAAGTTGTCGAGACAGCGGAGTTCCGCGCGATCGCCACGGTGCACCCGTCGTCGGTGCTGCGCGCGCCCGACCGCACCGCGGCCTACGATGCGTTCGTCGCCGATCTGCGCATAGTGCGCGAGCAACTGGGAAAGCCCGCGGCAACGCGCTGACCGGAGCGCGGCCCGGGAGAGGAGTGAGCGGATGAGCGCCGAGGAGATCGATCCGGAACTGCTCGAACTGGCCGGCAAGGTGTTCGACTTCGCTCGCCGAGGTGACTCCGCGCGGCTGGCCGCCTATGTGGACGCGGGCGTGCCGGTCGACCTCACCAACGACGCGGGCGACACGCTGCTCATGCTCGCCGCCTACCACGGGCACACCGAGGCCGTGGCGGCGCTGCTGGAGCGGTCGGCCGATCCGAACCGCGCGAACGACAAAAACCAAACCCCGCTGGCGGGGGCGGTTTTCAAGGGCGAGACCGAGATCGTCCGGCACCTCACGGCGGCCGGAGCCGACCCCGACGCGGGCACTCCGTCGGCCCGCGACGCCGCGGTCATGTTCGGCAAGAACGAACTGCTCGAACTCTTCGGCGCCTGAGCGCGCTACCGACGCTCGCGCACGGCGGTGACGGCTTTGCGCGCGGCCACCAGAACCGGGTCCCACACCGGGGAGAACGGCGGCGCGTAGCCGAGGTCGAGCATCGTCATCTGCTCGACGGTCATCCGGGCGGTCAGCGCGACCGCCGCGATGTCGACGCGTTTGCCCGCGCCCTCGCGACCCACGATCTGCGCGCCGAGCAGGCGGCCGGTGAAACGCTCGGCGAGCATCTTCACCGTCATCGGCGCCGCGTCCGGGTAATAGCCCGCCCGGTTGGTGGCCTCCACCGTGACGGTCACGTATTGCAGACCGGCCGCCTGCGCGTCCTTCTCGCGCAGACCCGTTCGGGCCACCTCGAGTTCGCAGACCTTGCTGACCGCGGTGCCCACGACGCCGGGAAAGATCGCGTACCCCCCGCCGATGTTCGCGCCGATGATCTGACCGTGTTTGTTGGCGTGGGTGCCGAGCGGAATGTGACGTTCCCGGCCCGAGACCAGATCCAGCACCTCGACGCAGTCGCCGCCGGCCCAGATGTTCTCGTGCCCGCGCACCCGCATGGCGAGATCGGTCCGCAGCCCGCCGTGCTGCCCCAGCGGAAGTCCGGCGGCGCGGGCCAGTTCGGTCTCCGGGTGCACGCCGATGCCCAGCACCACGACGTCCGCCGGATATTCCGCGGCATCGGTGACGACCGCGGCGACCCGGCCGTCCTCGGCTGTCCGCAGCCCGGCCACTTCCGCGTCGCCTACAACCTTGATGCCCATCCCGCACATCGCCTCGCGCACCAGCGCGCCCATGTCGGGATCGAGCGTGGACATCGGTTCGGGACCGCGGTTGACCATGGTGACGTCGTAACCACGCCGGATGAGCGCCTCCGCCATCTCCACTCCGATGTAGCCCGCGCCCACCACGACGGCGCGGTTACCGCGCGCTTGCTCCAGCGTCCCGAGCAGTGCCTGCCCGTCGTCGAGGGTCTGCACTCCGTGCACACCCTGCGCGTCGATACCGCGCAGCGGTGGCCGGACCGGGCGCGCACCGGTGCCGATCACCAGGTGGTCGTAGGGCATCCACGCCGAGGCGCCGGTCTCCCGGTCGCGGTAGCGCACCCTGCCCGCGTCGACGTCGATCTCGGTCACCTCGTTGTACAGCCGCAGGTCGATCTCGCGGGAGCGGTGCTCCTCGGGTGTGCGGGCGATCAGGGCGTCCCGCTCGGCGACGTGCCCGCCGACCCAATACGGAATGCCGCAGGCCGAGTACGAGGTGAACCCGCCTCGTTCGAAGACGACGATCTCCAGCGCGCTCGCGTCCTTCATCCGGCGTGCCTGCGAGGCCGCCGACATGCCCGTCGCGTCACCGCCGATGACCACCAGTCGCTCGCTCATGGCCCTCACGCTACGTTCGGCGTCCCCCGGGTGGGCGCCTGGGCCGCCGTTTCGCGAATTCGCTGGTTGCCCTGCGGTCGACCGGTCGGTGCCGCACACTGATCTTCTGGCAAACGCGGTATGAGGGCAGCGTTTTCACCCGGGAGCACGATATGACCGACACCCGACCCCCTTCCGACGACGAACGTCGGCTCGCCGAACTGGGCTACAAACAAGAACTCGCCAGGTCCTGGTCGGGCTTCTCCAATTTCGCCATCAGCTTCACCATCGTGTCCATCCTGACCGGCGGGTTGGCCAGCTACGGCATCGGTTTGGCGAACGGCGGCCCGATCACCATGTCCTGGGGATGGCCACTGGTCTCGATCATGGTGCTGTTCGTGGGGTTCGCCATGGCGGAATTGGCCTCCGCCTACCCCACCTCGGGCGGGCTGTACTGGTGGGCCGCCGAACTGGGCGGACCGGTGTGGGGTTGGTTCACCGGGTGGTTCAACCTGATCGGACAGATCGCGGTCACCGCGGCGATCGATTACGGCGCGGCCATCTTCACCACGGTCGTGCTGAACGTCGTCGGGATCGAGATCGGCACCGACCGCACCGCGATCTTCCTGGTGTTCGCCGCCATTCTTGTCTTGCACGCGGTCTTGAACGCGCTCGGCCCGCATCTGTCGGCGGTGATCAACAACGTGTCCGCGTGGTGGCACGTCGGTGGCGTGGCGATTTTCGTAGTGGTCCTCGGATTCGGGGCGCAACACCACCAGAGCGCCGGATGGGTCTTCACCGAGACCGTCGACAACAGCGCGATCGGATTCGGCGGGGTCGCGTTCAGCTTCCTGCTCGGCCTGCTGCATGCGCAGTACACGTTCACCGGCTACGACGCTTCGGCGCATATGTCGGAGGAAACGCACGACGCGTCCCGAATGGCCGCGAAAGGGATCATCAACACGATCGTCGTATCGTCGATCGCCGGATATCTGCTCATCATGGCGGTGACGTTCGCCGTTCCGAATCTGGACGACGCGCTGGACCCGGATAAGAACAGCGGTTATCCCGTCATCTACATCCTGGAGAACTCGCTGAGCGGGTTCTGGTCGGGGCTGCTGCTGATCATCGCGGCGGTCGCGCAATTGTTCTGCGGATATGCCTCGGTGACCTCCGCTTCCCGGATGCTGTTCGCGTTCGCCCGCGACGGCGCGGTGCCCGGGTCGAAGTTCTGGTCGAGGCTGTCCCCGCGGAAGGTGCCGGTGCACGCCGTGCTGTTCATCTCGTTCTTCGCGTTCGTGCTGCTGATTCCCTCGATGCTGGTGCCCCCGGCGAACGCACCGACCGCCTATGCCGCGGCCACCTCGATCGCGACCATCGGGCTCTATATCGCCTACGGCATCCCGATCCTGCTGCGGCAGCGCCACGGGGCTCGATTCCGCACGGGTCCATGGCAACTGGGGTCGTGGTACCGCCCGGTCGGATCGGTCGCGCTGATCTGGATCGCGCTGATCAGCGTGCTGTTCATCCTGCCCACCGACGCCCGCGGGTATCCGTGGCACAGTGAATTCACGTGGAGCGCTGTGAATTACGCGCCGATCACCCTGGTAGGCGTGGTGGGCGCGATCGGCATCTGGTGGCTGGTGTCGGCCCGGACCTGGTTCACCGGGCCGAAGCGGACGGTGGACGAGCCTCCGGCCGCTCGACCGGAGGAGGAGACACCGGCCAAGGCCTGAGGCGGAACCCGGCACGGCGCGGCTTCCCGGTTCTGGCATGTCGAGTTTGTCGGTCTCGGTCGCTAGGGTGTGTCGGCATGGAAAGGACCGACCTGGTGCGTTTCTCGCCCGCCGGGAGAATTGTGTTCCCGGGTAATCCGTGGCCGGAAGGGCACGCGATCGAAGAGTTCGCGTGGACCGGCCGCATGGACCAGGCCGGCAGCCTGTGGTTCGATCTGCATCTGCGCTCCGCGGCGTACAACGCCGAACGCGACGCCACTGACGACGAGGACAACGGCGAGAGCTGGATGTCGCCGATCACCTGGCAGAACTATCACAGCTGTACGCTGTCGTCCACGTACTGGGGCGAAGACGACGCCACCGGGCTGCGCGCCGCGGCCCCCGGCCGTCCTTTCCTGCTGAGATCCGAACAGCCGCAACGTCTCACGGTCGATCCACTGCCCCTCGCGCACGCCGACGACGTCGAATGCCTGGCGTTCAACATCTATCTGCTCGGGCACGACTCGGTCGCCGACCAGGAGGTGTTCTTCACCCGGCGTCCCGACGGCAGGCACGACATCGACTGGCAGGGCCGCATCGCGCTCACCTACGCGGGTCACGTCGAATTCCGGTACCGATTCCGAGCCCGGATATCCGGCGCGACCCTCGAATACATTCGTTTTCCGGCGGAGATCTCGGCGGATCGAGCGCTCCGTCAACTCGGCGCCGTGCTGGATGCTCCCGAGGAGTTCGAATTGGGTTTGGTCGACGGGCAGCCCGCGTGGGTGTCGAGAATCCCGGCTTAGCTTCTCCGGCGTCGATTCATCGGCCGGCGGAATGATCGGGCAGTACGCAGACCGAATCGAGGCCGAGCACACGATTCAGCCGGCCGAAAGCGAGCCATGAGCCGATGCTCATGCTCAGTTCCACCACTTCCACCTGGGTGTAGTGGGCGAACATCCGGTTCCAGAACTCTTCGTCGAGATCGTGGTGGTCGGTGGCGTAGCGTTCGGCGTATTCGGCGGCGAGCCTGGTGCGTTCGTCGAAGGCGTCGGTGGTGCGCCACTGCGTGACCGCGTCGGCGAATTCCGGCTCGACTTTGGCGCCGTCCCGTTCCGTGCGCCAGTCCATGCAGAACAGGCACCCGTTGATCTGGGCGATCCGCAGCCGCGCGGCCTCGAATTCGCGCAGGCCGAGCGTGCTGTGCGAGTACACCGACAGCGAGAAATTCGAGGCGGCGACGCCGATACCGGGAACCATTTCGCCCCAGACGTAGCCGATCGGATCCTTCCCCTCGGGGACGTCGATGATCATGGGTGCTTCCTTCCGAGTTTGCCTGCCACGGGCCGCAGCGGGATGTCCAGTGCGTCGTAGAGTCCGGGCCGCGCCGCGATCAGCCAGTCGATGGCGCCGACCAGGCGGCCGACGGCCGTGGCGTTCCCGCCCGCGGAGCGGTTGCCGTCTTCGTCGGTGGCCTCGACGGTCACCTCGATGCGCGGGTGACCCTCGATGATCACCCGGTGCGCACCCGCGCCGCCGTCGGCCGGTGTGGGCCAATCGGGCGCACAGGAGGGATGGATTCGGGTGACGTGCTCGATGATCAGACGCGGCTGCCCATCGACGATGCCCTGGACTTCGAATCGCACGGCCCCCTGCGTGCCCGCCGCGAACTCGCCCATGGATGTCGTGGTGACGGTGGCGTCCAGGGCACGCCGGTCCAGCGTCTCGCGGATCTCGTCGAGTTCGGCGCCGAGAGCCCGTGCCATGAGCCGGATCTGCCCGCCCCACACCATCGTCGGCACCGACGGCGCGAGCATCGGCGGCTGATAGTCCATCGGCTGACCCATGCCGACCAGGTAGCGCACCGAGTCCGGCTGGTCGTAGGTGGAGTAGTCGAAGATCTCCTGACAGCGGATCGTCTCCACGGTGCTGCCGAGCCCGCTGATCAGCAGGGGCAGAACATCGTTGCCCCAACCGGGGTCTATGCCGGAGACGAACAGCGAGCCACCACCCTCGGCGATCGCGGCCAGCACCGGGTCGCGGACCTCCGGCGGTGCGTTGCGCGGATCGTAGAGGGCGTAGAGGGCCGGGGTGACGACCACCGCGCCCGCGCGGAGTGCGCGCAGGATATCGGTGAGCGCGTCGTCGGGACGGATATCGCCGGAGGCCGCGTAGACCACCGCGTCCGGGTGCGTGTCGAGAACGCCGCCGATGTCGTCGGTGGCCGGAACGCCGAGGTCATGGCCGAGGCCGCCGAGTTCGCCCGCGTCGCGGCCGATCTTCGCCGGATCGTGCACGAGCACCCGGGCCAAACGCAGCGCCGGGTGGGCGTCGACGGCCCGGATGGCCGCCCGGCCGACATTGCCGGTCCCCCAGACCACCGTGGAGATCATCGATCGAGCGTAGCAAGCGCTTGGTCGACTGTTCGGCGTTCCGTGGAAGCGGCGCGCTGCGCACCATTGGGAAATGAGACGAACCCCCCGGTAGCGTTGAGCCTCGGGGCATTACCTACGGCCAAGGGATCGCAACGCAGTCGTGGTTCGCGGCGAGTACGGTATACCCCGCCGCCCGGCGCGGGGGCGGCGGTCGGGATCGGGTGGAAAGGCAGGCGCGCGACAGTGAACGAGCGGTATTCGTCGTGGGCTGCCCGGAATACGCCCGAAGAGCTGCCGCTGGCCGCGCGCTACCAGAGCGCGGACCCGATTCGCTGGCACGGCAGCATGGTCTACCCGATGTACACCGAGCAGGTCGGTCCCGCACCCACCACCGTCACCTTGACGATGATCTCGGCGGCGCCACCCGCCGGACTGCGCGGGCTCGGAATGGGGCTCTCGGTCGTCGACGGCTATCTGGACCTGCACGGACGTTCACTCGCCGGCGTCGACGCGTGGAGCGACGCGCTGGCCGCGGGTGTGAGCTTCGACGTCACGCCCGCCGCGCCGGTGACCCTGGTGACCCTGACACCGGTCTGGGTGGACGAATTCGGCACGCAGAAGTCCTGGGCGGGCAACTACGGCATCGTTGTCGAGCACCGGCCCAACGGTCGCGTCGTTTTGTGGTGCAGCATCGGCGAGGGACCGCCGAACTTCGCGAACCTGGTGGTGGAAGTCTCCACCGCTCCCACACCTGTCGCGCCGGAGCCGCCGGCGACCGCCACACCGGCGACGACTTCGATCGGCATGAGCCCGCCCGCCTCGCTTCCCGCCTCTTCGGCGGGTCCGCCCACCGCGCCGACCATGCCGGTTCCGCGGATCGACGCCACTGCTTCCGCGGTCGAACCCGCGGCTGCGGCCGAGTGGCTTGCCGCCGATCCGTCCGCCGCCGTGGGTGGCGGGAACGGACAAGCGTCCCAGAGCACGCCACCCCAGCGAGCGGGCAGCCTTTTCCTGAATCTGCAGTCGTCCCGCGCCGCGCGATCCACTCCGGAAATTCCGCACTCCGCTTCCGGCTCCCGCGGCCCGGACAACCCGCACCCGGCGCCGAGCCCGCTCGCCGGGCAATCCGTGACCGACGCCGCCCACAGTGGTCCCGTTCCACGCGCCGCCGACAGCCGGTCCGAAGCGAATGGCGTCCCGCAGAATCCGCAGACGCATGCCGAAGTACCCGCGCAAGGTCTTTACATCCGTCCCCGCACCGAGAGATCCAGGGCGGACTCGTACGGCGCCTTCGGCCCCCCGGTCGCGCATACGCATCCGCCCGAAGACCCGGCACGCCCGGTAACCGGCACTACGCCACCCGCCCCGGACTTCCCGCCCATCCCTCGCCCCGCGGCCGACGGGACGCGCACCGGATCCAGCCCGCTGGTCGCGAACCCCTGGAGCGCACCGGACCCCTTTCACGCATTCGCCCGCAACGGCAGGCACACCCGGTCCCAGGCGGAGATCTCGCCTCCCGCTTCGGTACCTGCGCAGGAAGATCCGCATCCCACCGAATCCTCTCCCGGCTCTGCCATCACTCGACCGGCGACGGAAGCGCCACACAGCGATACCAGCTCGCCGGTCGCGGACCCCCGGACCGCGGCGGCCCCATTTCGCGCATTCGTGCCGGTCGGCACGCACCCGAAACCCGCGGCGGACACTGCGCTCGCCGTTTCCGGCGCCGCGAAGCCGGATCCCGCACCGGTCGTGTCGAAATCTTCCGGCGAACCGGTGTCGCGGACGACGCCCGCAGCGAATACACCGGCTCCGGAGATCAGCCCGCCGGTGAAGAGCACCCCTCCCGCGGCGAGTACGCCGATCCCCGCGCCCGGCATTCTTCCCGACGCCGCTCCGGCTTCGGACGGACTGCCGGGGCTCGCCGAGCACTCTGCGCCGGTCGATGCGCCGCGGCGGTCGAGCGAGCCCAGGCAGTCCGGCGATCCCGGATATCGTGGTGCGCTCTACGACCTGGGCGTAGCGATGTACCGCCGGGGCGAGGAAGACCAGGCGTGCGGATTGTGGGCGCAAGCCTCGGAGGCCGGGCACGCGGGCGCCGCATACGAACTCGGCATGGTTCGACTACGGCGCGGCGATCCGGTCGGAGCCGAATCCTGGTGGCGCACCGCCGCCGATCGCCGCGAGCCGCGCGCCATCGCCGAACTCGCCGATCTGCTCGACCAGCTCGGCAAATCCGCGGAGGCCAAGTCCTGGCGGACATTCGCCGCCGAGCTGCAAGACCCGGACGTGGTGGGTCAGCCGACATCTCTCTGAATCCCAGCCCGCCCACTCGCGATCGCGCGGGAAAAGAAGTGGCACCTGGAAGCGCGGATGTCATACGTTGCGGGACATGTGTGGCAGTCCTGGCGTGAACGGAACGTACGCGGTCGGCGCGTATCACATCCGGCTGCGTACGGAGGCCCGGGCTCTGCCGGCGCACCGTATCGCTCCGATCTCCTGATCCGTTCGAGCGGAATCCGCATCGGCGGCCGATAGCGGCCGCCGGGTTCTTCGTGCCCCGGCATGGGTCCGGGCGAATCGACCTTCCCGATTCGACCACTCCGTTCGGAGGACACCCATGTCCCACCATCGTTCCCTTTCGCGTGCCCGCGGCAGCGCGGCCGTCTCCTCGAACACGCGAAAACTTCTGTCGCAGAATTTCCTCACCGATGTCGGCGCCGCACGGCTGATCGTGCGCGCCTCCGGCATCACCGCCGAGGATCTCGTCCTCGAAATCGGACCCGGCGACGGCATGCTGACCAGGCAATTGCTGAAGGCGTGCGGCCGGGTGCAGGCGTACGAGAAGGATCCGCGCTACGCGGCACTGCTGCGCCGCCGCTACGCCGACGATCCGCGAATTCGGTTGTACCACCGAGATTTCCGCACGGTGCGCCCGCCGCGCGAACCGTTCGCGGTGGTGGCCAACGTGCCGTTCGGCAGCACGACCGACATCGTGCGCTGGTGTCTGGCCGCGCGCGGACTGACCTCCGCCACTCTGCTCACCCAGCTCGAATTCGCCCGCAAGCACTCCGGCGACTACGGGCGCTGGAGCAAGCTCACCGTCGCCCACTGGCCGACGACGGCGATCGAGCTGGGCGCGCGCGTCGGCAGGCACAGCTTCCATCCGGTTCCACGGGTAGATGGGGCCATCCTGCGGTTGCGCACCCGGCCGGCTCCGCTGCTGCCGCGCGAGCGGATCGGTGAGTACCGCAGACTGGTCGAGCTGGGTTTCTCGGGGGTCGGCGGCAGTGTGGCGGCGTCGCTGCGGCGGGAGTTCCCCGCTCGCGCGGTGCGCGGCGCCTGCCGGGCAGCCGGAATCTCGCTCGAACAGCCGGTAGGGCTGGTCTCTCCCGATCGCTGGCTGATCTTGTACAAGGTGCTGCGGGTGTGAACCAGGCTCGCTACAGGAACGTATCGGATACATTCATGCATCGAGACGAGGACAGGAGCGGCGTGACCAACTTCGGCGACTATCAGAACGAGATCTATTTCCAAGGCCTCGGAGGTGTGCTGCCCGATTTCCCGATGACGTACGCCGAACTGGAAGCGAAGGCCCAGGCGGCGCTACCTCCTGGCGTCTGGTCGTATGTCGCGGGTGGGGCAGGCGATGAACGCACCCAGCGTGCCAACGTGGCGGCTTTCGAGAAACTGGGGCTGGTCCCCCGCATGCTGCGCGCGAGCAAGACGCGAGACCTCTCGATCGAACTGTTCGGGATGACGCTGCCGACGCCGGTCTTCCTGGCCCCGGTCGGGGTGATCGGATTGTGCTCCCAGGACGGGCACGGTGACATCGCCACCGCGAAGGCCGCGGCGCGCACCGGCGTCCCGATGGTCGCCTCCACCCTCACCGTGGATCCGCTGGAACAGGTGGCGGCGGAGTTCGGTGACACCCCCGGAATGTTCCAGCTCTATACCCCCACCAACCGGGACCTCGCGCAGAGCCTGGTCCAGCGGGCCGAGGCCGCGGGCTTCAAGGCCATCGTGGTCACCTTGGACACCTGGGTGCCCGGTTGGCGCCCACGCGATCTGGCGATATCCAACTTCCCGCAGTTGCGGGGACACTGCCTGGCCAACTATTTCAGCGATCCGGTGTTCCGCGGCTTGCTGTCCAGCCCACCCGAGCAAGACCCGAAAACCGCCATCCTGACCTGGATCTCGCTCTTCGGCAACGCGTTGACGTGGGATGACCTGGCATGGCTTCGGTCGCTGACGACGCTGCCGCTCGTGCTGAAGGGCATCTGTCATCCCGACGACGCGCGGCGCGCCGAGGACGCGGGCGTCGACGGCATCTACTGCTCGAATCACGGCGGCAGGCAAGCCAACGGCGGTATCCCGGCGATCGAGCATCTGCCCGAGGTGGTCGCGGCGGCCGACGGTCTGCCCGTGCTGTTCGACTCCGGCGTCCGCACCGGCGCCGACATCGTCAAAGCGCTGGCGCTCGGTGCGACGGCCGTCGGGATCGGCCGTCCCTACCCGTACGGACTGGCCCTCGGCGGCGTCGACGGCCTCGTGCACGTGGTGCGTTCACTGCTCGCCGAGGCGGACCTGCTGATGGCGGTGGACGGGTACCCGACGATCGCGGACCTGGGTCCGGAAGCGATCCGGCGGCTTGCCTGACCTGTGGGTGCGCGAGGTCGGCGGCTGCCGTGCGAAACGCCCCGCGCGTGCGGCTCGCCCAGCGGTTGGGCGAGCCGCACGCGCGGGGCCGCTCCGGCTCAGGCCGACAGCGGCGTGAAGTCGCGGCTGCCGATGTAGCCCGGTCGCGGGGCGGGCGCGGCGAACGGTTCGACCAGCGTGTTGTGCACGCTGTTGAACACCACGAAGATGTTCGATCGCGGGAACGGCGTGATGTTGTTCGACGACCCGTGCATGAGATTGGAGTCGAACAGCAGCGCCGAGCCCGCCCTGCCGGTGAACTGACTGATCCCGTAGCGGTTCGCCAGCGCGGTGATGTCGTCGGTCGTCGGCACGCCGATCTCCTGCTCCTGCAACGACTCCCGATAGTGCTCGGCCGGGGTGCTGCCCAGGCACGGCACGAAGGTGTGGTGCGAGCCCGGCATCACCATGAGACTGCCGTTGATCGGGTAGTTGTCGGTCAGCGCGATCGACAGGCTCACCGCACGCGGCGCAGGCATGCCGTCCTCGGCGTGCCAGGTCTCGAAATCGGAATGCCAATAGAACCCGGTGCCACGGAATCCGGGCATGTAGTTCACCCGGCTCTGGTGCACGTACACCGGCGACCCCAGCACCTGCTCGGCGAGCCGGAGCACCCGCGGCTGACGCACCAGTTCGGCGATCGCCTCGCTCAGCTCGTGCACCTCGAAGACAGAGCGCACCCGGTTCGAGGACTTCTCCACGATGACCCGGTCGTCGTCGCGCAGGGCCGGGTCGTTCGCGAGCCTGCTGATCTCGCCGCTGAAGTCGGCCACTTCGTCGGGCGTGAGCAACTGGTCCATGATGGCGAACCCGTCGGCGTCGAACGAGGCGAGTTCCGGGCTCTCGATCTCTCCCCACACCGCGGGGTCGGCGCGCTCCAGATGCGGAGCGGGCGTGCCGAGACGGGTCGGGTAGCGATCGTAGCGGGCCGCCTCGGGCCGGGTTTCGGTGTGCTGCAGAACCATTGGTGTTCTCAACCTCCGATGTTCGCGGCGACCAGCGGGTAGACGCCGTTGCTGTCGTGAACCTCCTGCCCGGTGACCGGCGGATTGAACACGCACATCATCCGCATCGTGGTGCGCACTTCCAAGCGGTGCCGCTCGTGTCCGTCGAGCAGGTACATCGAGCCGGGTGCGAGCTCGTAGGTGACGCCGTTGTCCAGATCGGTCAGCGTGCCCTCGCCCTCGACGAGCCACACGGCTTCCACGTGATGCACATAGTGGAACTCGTGCACCGTCCCCGCGTCAATGGTGGTCTCATGGAAGGAGAAGCCGACGCCATCGCCGCCGAGGACGATGCGCTTGCTGCGCCAGCCCTCGCCCGCCACGTCACGCTCGGTGCCGGTGATCTCCGCGGTGCTGCGCACGATCATGCCATCGCCCCCATTCCGCCGCACACCGACTCGACGGCGCCGGTGAGGATCTGCAAACCCTGGTCGAGTTCCTGGTCGGTGACCGTCAGCGGCGGCAGCAGCTTCACCACCTCGTCGGTGGAACCGGAGGTCTCCACCAGCAGCCCGCGCTCGAAGGCGATCTGGCACACCTTGCCCGCCTGCGAGGGATCGTCGAACACCACGCCTTGCACCAATCCGCGGCCACGGGTCGAGACACCGGGGAAGTATCCGGCGAGTTCACCGAGGGTGCGCCCGATCTTCTCGCCCTTGACCTCGGTCGCCTTCTGGAGGGCGTCGTCGGACCAGTAGTGGCGCAGGGCGGTCGTCGCGGTGACGAACGCGGGGTTGTTGCCGCGGAACGTTCCGTTGTGCTCACCGGGCGACCATTCGTCGAGTTCCGGCTTGAACAGCACCAGCGCCATCGGCAGGCCGTAGCCGCCGATCGACTTCGACAGCGTGACGATATCGGGCGTGATGCCCGCGATCTCGAAGGAGAAGAACGGCCCGGTGCGGCCGCAGCCCATCTGCACGTCGTCGACGATCAGCAGGATCTCCCGCTCCCCGCACAGGCCGGCGAGGTGCCGCAGCCACTCCGCGCGGGCGACGTTGACGCCACCCTCGCCCTGCACCGTCTCCACGATGACCGCGGCCGGGCGGTCGAAGCCGGACGACGTGTCGTCGAGCACCTTCTCCATCCACTGGAAGTCGGCGGTCGTGCCGTCGAAGTAGCCGTCGTAGGGCATGTGCGCGGCGTGCACCAACGGCACACCGGCGCCCGCGCGCTTGGCGGCGTTGCCGGTCACCGACAGCGCGCCGAGGGTCATGCCGTGGAATGCGTTGGTGAAGCTGACGATGGTCTCGCGACCGGTCACCTTGCGCGCCAGCTTGAGCGCGGCCTCGACCGCGTTGGCGCCGGTGGGGCCGGGGAACTGGACCTTGTAGTCGAGGCCGCGCGGGGTGAACAGAGTGTCGCGCAACGTCTCAAGAAGCTCACGCTTGGCCACGGTCGACATGTCCAGACCATGGGTGATGCCGTCGCTGGCGATGTAGTCCAGCAGCGAGCGCTTGAGCACGTCGTTGTTGTGGCCGTAGTTCAGTGCGCCTGCGCCCGCGAAGAAGTCCAGGTACTCCTTGCCTTCCTCGTCGCGCAGCCAGCTGCCCTTCGCCGTGGTGAACACGGTGGGCCAGGCACGGCAATAACCGCGCACGTTCGACTCCAGGCTTTCGAAAACGGTGGTGTCGGCGTTGATCATCGGTGATCCTCCTCGGTGGTGCGGGCGGTCGGGGCGATGTGATACAGGTCTTCGGGTGCATGGCTGTCGGGGAAGACGCCTGCGTCGAACAGGGGGCGTTTGGTCAGATCCGCGCCCCGGGCCGCCGCCACCGACGTGAACAGGGCGATGGAACCTGCGTTGTCTGGTGAAATGGTCGTCTCGAGCACCGAGACACCTTGCGCGGCAACACTGTTGAGCAACGTGTGGAGCAGCTCGGCGCCGATCCCGCGTCCGCGCTGCGAGCGGTCCACCGCGATCTGCCAGACGAAGACGGTGTCGGGCGCCTGCGGGCGGACGAATCCGATCACGTAGCCGACGACGCGGCCGTCCAGTTCGGCGACCACCGAGGTTCCGGCGAAATCGCGGCACCACATCAGGTACGCGTAGCTCGAATTGAGGTCCAGCACCGCGGTATCCTTCGCGATGCGCCACATCGGAGCGCCGTCGCTCAGGCGGGGCGTGCGCAGGACCACGGCGGGTCCGGTGTCCTTCCGAGACGGGGTGGCCCCGAGAGCGGCAGCGGCATTGCCGACGCGCGATCGTTCGATCTCCGCTGGGGACAGGGTTGGCACTGACATACAACTCCCTCGTCGATCAGCCGTACTCATCCAGGCTTCCGAAGCGACTTTGAGGTGAACCAGTCGACTTCTTTACGGTCGTATTACGGTTGGATGTCGCCGAGCCGGGGCAACCGCACGACGAATCGCGCGCCCCCGCCAGGGCGATCGGTGCAATGCACCCGGCCGCCGTGCGTGGCGACCGTCTCGGCGACCAGCGCGAGGCCGATGCCCGTCCCGTCGGGCGAGCGGCGGCCGCTGCGGGCGGTCGCGAAGCGTTCGAATATCCGGTTGCGATCCACGGGTGGTACTCCGGGGCCCGCGTCGTCGACGGTGAGTACGGCTTCGGTGCCGTCGCGGTCGACGGTGACCGCGACCACACCGCCGCCGTGCCGGTCGGCGTTGTGCAGCAGGTTGGCCACCGCCCGCTCCAGCTCCACCTTGCGGCCGCGCACGGTGACGTCTTGGCGCACCGTGAGCAGCTCGCCCGGATAGCGGCGATCGGCCAGGGTGTGGACCAGCAGGTCGCGCACCGACAGGGGCTCGGCGTCGCCGTGGTGCATCCGCGCTTCCACCCGCGCCAGGGCGAGCAGATCGTCCAGCAGCTTGCGCAGATGCTCGACTTCCGCCGTCACCAGGCCGAGCGCCCGCTGCGAACGTTCCGGCAGATCGCCGCGATGCCGGTTGAGCACGTCGACACCGGCCATCAAGGTGGTCAGCGGCGTACGCAGCTCGTGGCTGACATCACCGAAGAGCCGGTGCTCCCGCTCGATGCGCCGTTGCAGCGAGTCCACCATCGTGTTGAACGCCTCGACGGTGATCGCCAAGTCCTGGTCCTCGGTGGCGGGCAACCGCTGGTCGAGGTCGCCGGAGGCGATCCGCGCGGCGGTGCCCGCGAGCTGGTGCAGCGGGGTCAGCACTCGCCTGCTCGCCCACCAGCCGACCGCCGCGCCGATCAGGGTGACCACCACGGCGCAGCCGATCAGCACATTGCGCAGCAGATCGAGATCGGCGTTGAGGTCTCCCGGCGATTCGCTGCCCGCGGGCGGTCGCTGCGCTTCCAGATAGCCGCGGCTGATCACGAACACCGAGACGACCAGTACCAGCGACATCAGCGCGGCGATCGTCGCGAAGACGGCGGTCACCCGGGCGCGCAGGCTCCAAGCGTTCGGATTCCAGCGTTCGGCGTCGAGACAGCGCTCAGCGCCGCACATCGAGGCGGTAGCCGAGCCCGCGCACCGTCACCACGATGCGTGGATCGGACGGATCCCGTTCGATCTTCGTGCGCAACCGGCGCATGTGCACGTCGACGATGCGCTCGTCACCGAAGAATCCGCGGTCCCACACGCGCTCGAGCAGCACCGTGCGGCTGAGCACCCGGCCGGGTGATTCGGCCAGCTCACACAGCAGACGGAACTCGGTGAGCGTGAGCCGGATCTCCTCGTCGCCGCGGCGCACCACACCGCTGTCCTGAGCGAGGACGAGCGGAGCCGTGTCGTCGGCCTCGAGCACCATCTCCTGGGGGGTCTCCCGTTCGGCGGAAAGCCGGGACCGGCGGCGCACCGCGCGCATGCGGGCGGTGATCTCCTTGATCTCGAACGGCTTGGTGACGAAATCGTCGGCGCCCGCCTCCAGCGCGGCCACCACGTCGTGGGTGTCGTCGCGAGCGCTGACCACGATGATCGGGACGTCATGGTCGCGGCGGATCTCGCGGATACATTCGAAGCCGTCCATGCCGCCGAGCATCAGATCGACGATCATCACATCGGGAACACCATTGCTGCGCAGATGAGTGAGCGCGTCCTCGGCTTCCTCCGCCTCGTCGACGTCGTACCCTTCATCTTCCATAGCGAGCCGCAACGCACCACGGACCCGGTCGTCGTCTTCCACGATCATCAGGTTTGCGCTCAAGACCCTATCCCTTGCAGACATGCGGAAGCGCGTCACGATGCGGACAACCGCATCCCCATACCGACGCGACCTTCCGCTTTTCAAGCAAACTTTGCTCGCTTTCGAGTACCCCGGTGCCCGGCCGGTAAACCTCCGGCAGACCGACGCGGGACCTCCTCGTCCTTCGTCGACGCTATACGCCCGCCCGGCTCGCCGGGCAGCGGGGCACTGACGCAGCTCGGCTCTCGCGCGCCGCGCGCAGTACGCACAAGACGACTCGGCCCACCAAAAGCATCTGTTTACAGGTGATTTCGGTCGAACGATCGAACGATCCGAAATCCGCGCGGCGCGCAGTACCGAGTGCGAAGCTCACCAAAGCAGCGTGCCGGGTGTCACATACTTCGGATTCATCTATAGCGGCGGCTCGTCGGTGAGCGGTCTCACGGCAGCGCCAGCGGCCCACCGGCTACCGTGGCGGCTCCAACCGGTTGAAGTTGCTCGGCGGACGGTCGGCACCAGGCTCTTGATACCAGAAGCGCAATTTGCGGGCATCGAACGTGGCGAACCACTCGTCCCAGTCCACCCGGCGCAGCACCGCTCCGCCGTACCCGGGGAAGTCGAAACGCAGCACCCCGAGCCGTCCGTCGTACTCGCTGCCCGGCACAGTGGCGGGCCGTGCGCCGCGCTGCTCGGCCCAGCGGCGGATGACGTCGTGGTTCCTCGTGACGGAAATGCCGCGAGAATGGGGCGACGGCCCTGGCCAACCCGGTCCGAACCGCGGATTCCGGGTGCCTGGGCGGCGCTGGTCGGTCATGACGAGCTCCTCGAGCCATCGGCATCTGTTGTCCGGTTCCTGTCTTGGTACCCGTCCGCGATCTTCCGCAAACTGGTCGGCCGAACCGCGGGCGGCCGAGCGTGCACCGGTTCGTCCGGCGGGCGATGGGTAACCGGCCGATGTTCGCCTGTACGAGAAGGAGTTGGCATGTCCAGTCACAGCACGGCACAGCCGGTCCCGCCCACACCCGAGCCGGATCCGGTGCCGCCCATCCCGGAGCCGGACCCGGTACCACCTATTCCCGAGCCGGACCCCATTCCTGATCCGAATCCCGTTCCGCCGCAACCCGATCCGGATCCGCTGCCGCCGGTGCCCGGTCCCGCGCCACGGCCACCCGCACCCGGCCCCGCACCGACGCCTCCGATACCGGACCCCGGTCGCCCCTCGCCGGACCCCGGCCTGCCCGGACCGTCACCGGATCCGGCTCCACCGAATCCGGTGTAGCCCGGCCTGTGCTCAGTCCCGCATCGCCTGTTCGCGCAGCGTATTCAAGGTCCTGGACAGAATGCGCGAGACGTGCATCTGGGAGACCCCGAGCCGCTCGGCGATCTCATTCTGCGTCAACGATTCGAAGAATCGCATGATCAGCACCTGACGCTCGCGTTCGGGGAGTTCGCCGAGCAGCGGCTCGACGGCCATGACGTCCTCGACGAGGTGATAGGAGGGCTCTTCGATGCCGAGGCTGTCCAGCAGCGGCTGCGGAGCGCTCTCGGCGTCCTCTCCGGCGACCGCGTCGATGGACGCCGACTGGTAGGCGTTGCCCGCGATCAGGGCCTGGGTCACCTCGACCAGATCGACCTCCAGCTCCGCCGCGATCTCCCTGGCCCGCGGCATCCGGCCCAGGCGCTGCGACAGCGTCTCGACCGTGGGCCCGATGCTCAGCTGGATCTCCTTGGTCCGGCGCGGCACCCGGACGGCCCAGGTGTTGTCCCGGAAATGCCGGCGAACCTCGCCCATGATGGTGGGGACCGCGAAGGACAGGAATGATGACCCGCGCGACACATCGAATCGGTCGGCTGCCTGCACCAAGCCCAGACGCGCCACTTGCAGCAGATCATCGAAGTTCTCGCCGCGTCCGGAAAACTTTCGTGCGATGTGCTCGGCCAGGGGCAGGCATCGTTCGATCAGCTCCAAGCGCATGGCCTCGCGCCGCGCGTCGCCGGGATCCAAGGCGGCGATCTTCTCGAACAGCGGCTCGATGTTGTCGTAGGTGTCCCCACGCGACCTCGATTCACCCGCCATTGCGGGCACCCCGCACCCAGCTGAAATCGATCACTGTCGGATATCCCCCGAGCACGTTGTCGTGGGACCCCTGCGCGGCGGCGATCGAGTCGGTCAGCGTGCGCACGATGTGCCAGCCCAGCCCGGCATGGCCCATCACCGACTCGGTCACCGCGACCGACGAGACATGCACGAACATCTTGTCGGTGTCGTAGGTGAATTCGCAGTCGATCGTCGAGCCCGCCGCGGCGTCGAGAATGAGGGAAGTCGCCACCTCATCGAGCGCGAGGCGGATGTCGGTCACCTCGTCCAGGGCGAAGTCGGCGATGAGGGCAACGGTCTCGGCGAGCGCGCGCAGCATGGTCAGCTGCTCCAGCCGGGCGGGCACCCGTACACCGATAGTCGTTGTGTCGGTAAAGGATCGGGAAGTCCACTCCCCCATTTGCCCATCACCACCTTGTCCTCACAGCCACTCCACCGTGGCCTGCGTACCGCTGCGGGTTCTCCTCGACCATCGGAACACCGCAGGTGACGCGGACTGTGGAGCAGAAATACCGCCGCGTTCCTCGTCGAGGACGTACCCGCCGCGACCGGATCGAAACGCGGGTCAGTCGGCGTCGATGCGCTCGTGGGCGGTGAGCAGCAGATGGTCGAATCGGGTGCGCAGCCCGGGCGGGACACCGGTAAGACCGGGCAGATCGGCGACCAGCCGCGCGGCCAGTGTCCGCAGCTTGACGTTGGTTTCCTGCGAGCGCCAGCTCAGCACCCGGAACGCCTGCTCGGGACCGATGCCGTAGATCAGCATGAGGGCGCCCTTCGCCTGTTCGATCACCGATCGCGCGGCGTACAGCTCGGGCAGGGCGTCGTCCAGCGTCTCCTGCCGGTGTTCGGCGAGGGTGTCGGTGACGTCGATGTAATACCCCGAAGTGCCGACCACCCGGCTCCCCTCGTCGATCATCCGATCGGCGACCAGGATCACGTGATGCACGGCGCCCGCCGTATCGATGATGCGATGCCTGCTGGAGAACGGTTCCGCGTCGGCGATCGATCGCGCCAAGGCGCTGGCCACCGCCTCGCGGTCGTCGGGGTGCTTGTGCGTCAGCAACAACTCCGTCGTCGGCGTCACCGACCCCGGCCGGTAGCCGTGCATCGACGCGACCTCGTCCGACCACTCCCATCGCTGGTCGGCGAACCAGAAACGGAAACCGCCGACGCTCTGCGGCGTTCCGGTACCGATCACCCGGTCCAGCGCGAGCGCTTCCTCGGGCTGGACCGACCTGCTTTCACTCACCGCAGAAGTATCCGATGCCGGTGCGCCCGGTGCGACCGGATCGGGGGGCGCACCGCGAGCACGGGCTTCGAGACGTCCTTCGGCTCAAGCGTCCAGTGCGGTCCGCATGGACGAGTAGCGGGGGAACAACGATCGCACGCCGGTCACCTCGAGTGCTCGCTCCACCCCCGGTCCGCCCGCGACGATCCGCAGATCCGGACGACCACCCACCGCGTCCCTGCGCAGCGCGCCGAGCCGCACGGCCGCGCGCAGGCTCAAAAACCTCGCCGCGCGCAGATCGATCACCACCGCATCGCACGGTGACTGCAGGGCCCGGTCGACCGTCTCGAAGAACTCGGCCGACACGGCGGCGTCCAACTCGCCTTCGACTCGGACCACCACGCATTCGCGGCGGCGATCCACCCGCTGTGCCCACAACCGGTTGTCCCGACGACGTCCCGGTCCCGAACCATTGAGATGCACACCCTCGGCATGCTCTCGTAGCAGAGAAATGGCAGACAAGTCGAACCTCCCGTGTAGGGGGTTTCCAGTCCTTCGCAGCGGCCGGGACGAGGGCGGCGCGAGCGCGAATCGGTTGCCGTGCCGTCCCATCGACCGGCTGCGCCGAATGCGTCGAACCGGGGTCGGCTGTGATCTCAACCTCTCTACAGTGTGGCACGGTCCACACGTTCCCGACAGCGTTCGGTAGGAGAACGTGACCCGTCGCCGGCGGGCCCGGGATCAGGGAAAACCGACCGTTCGGCTTGTGATCTGCCCGCTGACGTGGGGTTTCAGCGGCCCGCGTCCGGGCATATCCCCGACATATTCCCGAACGTCACGCGATGCCGGTCGTAGGGCAAGCGCGCGGATGAGCGCGTCCGCACGGCGCCCCGCGACGAGAACGGAGCACCCGGTGAAGATTGCCATGGTTTCCGAAGACGCCAGCCCCCTCGCCGAAGGGAGCCCTGCCGATGGGGGCGGCCGCGGTGCGTACGTCGCCGAATTGTCGGCGGCCTACGCGCGCCGCGGACACGAGGTGACGGTCTATACCCGGCGCATCGGGCCGCGTGCCCCCGCCGAGCTGCTCACCGAGGGCGGCTATCGCGTGGTGCACGTCGCGGCCGGACCGCCCACCCCGCTGCCGAGCGATCGGACCTTGCCCTACCTCGGGGATTTCGGCACGGTCCTGCGGCGGCACTGGGCCGCCGAACGACCGGATATCGTGCACGCGCACTACTGGAAATCGGGGCTCGCCGCCGAGCTGGCCTCGCGCGCCCACGGCATCCCGGTGGTGCTGACCTTCCACGGCCTCGGCACCGTGCAGCGGCGCTGCGAAGGGCTCGCCGACCCGAGTCCGCGCTCGCGCATCCGGTTCGAGCGGCTCATCGCGACGCGGGCCGCGCACGTGGTGGCGACCTGCTCAGACGAGGTCGCCGAGCTGGCCAGGATGGGCGTGCCCCGATTCCGGACCACGATCGTGCCGCACGGCGTCGACCTCACCGCGTTCACCCCGGAGGGCGCGGCCGCCGATCGGCACGCCACACACCGATTGCTCGCGTCCGGAGAGTTGGTGCGGCGCAGCGGATTCGACCCGGTCATCCGAGCGCTGGCGGACCTCCCGGACACCGAACTGGTGATCGTGGGAGCCCCGGCCGACGACGACGAAGACGACGCCGAAGGTCGCCGGTTGCGCCGCCTCGCTTCGGATCACGGTGTGCGCGAGCGTCTCCGGTTGGCCGGAGCGGTGACGCGGCCGACTTTGCCGCGGCTGTACCGCTCCGCGGACGTGGTGCTCTGCACGCCCTGGTACGAGCCGTTCGGCCGGGTGGCCCTGGAAGCGATGGCCTGCGGCAAGCCGGTGATCGCCACGCCCGTCGGCGGTCTGCTCGACACGGTGGTCGACGGCGTCACCGGGCGCTTCGTCGCCCCGCCCGAACCCGACGCGATCGTCCGGGCCGTGCGCCCCCTGCTCGAGGACTCGACACTCCGCGAAACCTGGGGCGCCGCAGGGTATCAGCGGGCCGCGAGCCGGAATTCCTGGGATCGGGTCGCGACCGAGACGCTCAGCGCCTATCACCGAGGTGCCCCCGCCCACGCGGGAGAAGTCGTCTCGTGGGCCCGCTGATCGACCCGTTGACTCGCGAGTGTCCGTGTCAGGAGTGGTCGGCGCGGACATCCTCGGAGGCGCTGCGCCAGCGCCACGGCGCGATGAGCCATGTCACCACGAACAACGCGACGGAGACGACGCCGGTCGCCACCGCCGCTGCCGTCCCCGTCACGTAGTCGACCACGAGGATCACCGCGCCGATCAACGCGAGACCCAACAGTGCGACGCCCGCCATCGCGCAGCGGTGCGCCGCCGCGACGACATTGCCCAAGCGGTGGCGGCGGAACAGGATGCGGTGCCAGGACACCGGGGCGATCAAGAACACCGTGGCCCCCAGAACGGCGGCCAAGGTGGCCATATAGAGCGCTCGCATACCCGGGGACAGCGTGCCGAACGACGCCTGGAACGGCAGGATCAGCAACGCCCCGAAGAGGAACTGCACACCGGTCTGCACGACACGCAACTCCTGGATCAGGCTGCCCCAGTTCCGGTCCAGTCGTTCGAGTTCGGTCTCGCCACGGGCGCGGCGCGCCCAGGCGTCGTCCTCATCCTCGGGCACGCGCGGACTCCCGGCGATTGCGCTTCTTGATCGCCTCGACGAGTTCGTCCTTGGTCATCCGCGAGCGACCGGAGATGTCCAGTCGCCGGGCGATGCCGAGCAGGTGCTCCTTGGACGCGTTGGCATCGACGCCTTCGGCGGTCTCGCCCCGCGCGTCCGGGCCGCCGTGTTCGGCGCGCTGGTCGGACGGACCGCGGCGGGCCTTGGCCTCCCAGTGATCGCCGACTTTCTCGTAGCTGTGCTTCAACGCGGCGTAGGCGACGCGATAGGCGCGCTGCTCGTCGCCGTCGTACTGTTCGAGCGCGGCGTCGTGCGCCTCGGCGAAGGTGCGCTGAGCCTTCTCCTCCGACCGCTGCAGCGTGCTCGGCAACTCCGACTGCTCGACGTCGCCGCGTGCTGTCGTCTTGGGCATATATCGCTCCTCTCCCGTCCCCGAGGCCCGTGGTCCGGAGTAGTGCGAAAGCCCGGTGCGCCGCCGCGCGGGCCCTCCGGATATCCGGACGCATACCCGGTGAAATGCCGATTAACCCGGTGTCTGCCGGGTACCACCGCTGCATGGCCGTTACCACCGATCAGCTGCTGCATGCGCTCACCCGCACGGTGAACGCGTTGGCGGCGACAGATATCCGATTCGCGGTGGCGGGCGGCTGCGCGGTCTATGCCCGTGGCGGCCCCACCTCCCAGCACGACGTCGACATCTTCGTCAAACCGGAGGACAGTGGGCGAGCGATCCACACCCTTGCCCGCGCGGGTCTGCGGGTGTGCGACCCGCCGGAGAACTGGCTGCGCAAGGTCTACGCCGACGACATCCTCGTCGATGTGATCCACCGTCCGAACGATCGTGACGTGACCGACGAACTGCTCGACCGGGCCACCGAGATGCGGATCGGGCCCGCGAAGGCCCCGGTGATCAGCGGCACCGACCTGATGGTGGACAAGATGCTCGTCTTCGACGCACATCGCCTGGATCTCAGCCCGATTCTGCACATCGCGCGGGACCTGCGGGAACAGGTGGACTGGGAGGCGGTGCGCGAACAGACCAAGGCCTCGCCCTACGCGCGGGCCTTCATGGGCCTGCTCGATGATCTCGGCATCACTCGCACCGGAAAGGTGGAATAGATGGAGCAGCCGCAATACCTGGTCGCACGGTTGCGCCGGGCGCTGGCCGAGGATCCCCGCACCGCCGAACTCGGCGTGCAGGTGACCATCCGCGGCGACGTCGTGGCGCTGTGCGGCGAGGTGAGCAGCGAGAACTGCAAACAACAGATGGAAACCGTCGTGCACGAGCAGCTTCCGCACGCGCGGATCCACAACGACGTCCATGTCAACCGTCCCACGGCACCCGTCGAGACCGAGACGCTGGGGCCGGACGGACCCGAAAGGAGTTGAGCCGCATGCGGATAGCCGCCGTCGGTGATGTACATCTCGGCGTGGATTCGCGCGGGCAATGGCGGCCCGCCCTGGACGGCCTCTCCGAGCGAGCCGATGTGCTGCTGCTGGCGGGCGACCTGACCCGCCACGGCACCTCCGACGAAGGCCGGGTGGTCGCGGCGGAGTTCGCCGACCTGGGCGTGCCGGTCGTGGCGGTCCTGGGCAACCACGACTATCACAGCGACGCCGACCGCGAGATCGCGACCGTGCTGACCGACCACGGCATCACCGTCCTCGAAGGAACCTCGGTGACCTTGAACGTGGACGGGAGCACGCTCGGAGTCGCGGGCACGAAAGGCTTCGGCGGCGGGTTCGCGGGCAAATGCGCGAGCGTCTTCGGCGAACCCTTGATGCGCGAGTTCGCCGCGCACACCGTGGACGTGGCCGCCGCGCTCGGCGAAGCCCTCGCCGCGTTGCACACCGACGTCACCGTCGCGCTTACGCACTACTCCCCGATCAGCGACACGCTGCACGGTGAACCGAGGGAGATCTATCCCTTCCTCGGTTCCTACCTGCTCGGCGAGGCGATCGATGAACACGGCGCCGACCTGGCGTTGCACGGTCACGCGCACGCCGGGACCGAGCGCGGCACCACTCCGGGCGGCATCCGGGTACGCAATGTCGCCCAGCCGGTGATCCGAGCGGCGTACGCGGTTTACGACATGCACCCGGCCACGGTCTGAGGGAACGCCGGACTCAGAAGTCGGTCGAGATCGCCTCCACCGTGCTGCCCGACTGAGTGTTGTCGACGGCGGTGGCTACGTCGGCCTGCGCGATGATGCCTACCAGCCGGCCCTGCTCCAGCACCGGTACGCGGCGTACCTGATGCTGCGACATGACCGACATGACCTTGCGCACGTCGTCGTCGGCTTCGACGGTGACCAGCTCCCCGCCTCCGAGTTCGCCCACATCGACGCCGAGCGGGTCCTTGCGCTGAGCGATCACTTCGACCACGATGTCGCGGTCGGTGAGCATTCCCTTCAGCTTGTCGTCCTCGCCGCGGATGGGCAGGGCGCCGACGTTCAACTCCGCCATGCGCTGCGCGGCGGCGACCACCGTGTCACTGGACCGGACGCATTCCACATTCGCGGTCATGATGTCCCGTGCTGTTGTCATCGGGATCCCTCCTGGGACTTTCTTACCGGTAGGAGCGGCCCGAACCGGGCGGCTCGCTGAGGTCGTACCCCCGTTTCGGATCCGCTAACGCGGGCATCCGACCGGTACGGCCGCTCCGGACGGGCCCGGTTCGAACGTTCGAGCCGCGGGCCGCCCACGCACCGAAGACGTTGCCGCTCAGCAGAAAGGACATCCGATGCTGCCAGCACCGAACGAGCCGACCGCGGGATCCGGCGCCGGAGAGCAGCACGCACCCCGGACCCACACGTTCCCGGACGACACCCGCACCAACCGCACACACGCCGGAGAATCCATCGAGGACGCCCGCAACTGGCCGGGGATCATCCTGGTCGCGGTAGGCATCGTGGCCATGGCGCTCACACTCACCGCCGCCGGGTACGGATTCGCGGGCTGGGCGGTGATCGCCGGTGTCGTCTGCGGCGTCTGCATCGTCGCGGGCGTCCTCGTGATCATCGCCGAGCATCGCCGGATCAAGTCGCGAGAAGGCAAGCGGCTGCGGGACGCCGCCGGGCACTGATCGCGAGTCCGTCCGCTCGGCTGAAGCCGTGCGGCCGCCCGTGACGCCGCCCGGAGAACGCGGCTTCGACATCCAGGAGAAAAGAATGACAAACCAGCCCAACCGGCCCTTGGGCCGCTTCGCGCTGCTCATGGGCGCGCTGGCGGCGGGCTCGGTGCTCACGGCGTGTTCGGCCGACGACGGCGATTCGGCCGCGGACACGCCCGCACCCGCGACCGTCTCGATCACCATGCCGGGACCGTCCAGCTCGCAGGTGCCGAATACCGACGAGATCACTCCCGCGGCGGCCGAGCAGCTGTGCGACATGATGCGCGCCGACATCGACAACTGGCGTGGCCAGGGTGCGACGGTCGCCAAAGTGACGTTCAACGGCACCGTGCACAACTGGGCCGCCCGCAACGGCGGTCTCAACGACGTGGTCGTCACCGACCGGGGCACGATCGACACCATCACCACGCAGAATTGCCCCGATGTCCGGGAGCAGGCGGTGCAGGCGCTGAACGTGCCGGACCTGGCCTCCGCTCTGGCGGGGTTCGGCCGATGAGCGCCGCGGGCCGCATGGGCATCGCCGCGCTCGCCGCGCTGGCACTCTGCGCGGGCGGATGCGGCGACGAGCCGAAGAAGATCGTGAACAAGGGCGGTGACACGCCGTGCAACGAATTCGTCGCCCAGGATGACGACAAGCAGCGCATCACCACCGAGAAGTTCCTCGAGCAGGAACGCGAGGGCGACGGCACGCCCGACGCCAGGACCGTCGATGCCTCGATCGCGGCGATCAAGCTGATGTGCGCGGCCCAGGCCAATCCGGATACTCCGATTCGCAAGGCCGATCTCACCGGCATCTTCGTGCCGAAATAGCGAGGGTTTCGAATCAGGCGGAACGGGCATCTTCGGACGTAGCAAGGACTGCTCGTCCGATTTCCGAATGCCGCTCCCGCCGTGGGTGTCCAGGCGCCGAACCCCTCGGGAGCACCGCCGTCATCCGTGCGTCCCCCTCGACAACGGCGTCGAGGACCGCACCACGGCGGCGGGCTTCGAGCCCCGTTTCGCGGCATTCTCGCGAACGACTCGAAGCTACGCGGCATACCCGCCCCGGGCCGCCGACGATGTCGGCCCGGGCGGCGGGGCCGTGCCCTCAGCGCCGAAGTGGAGGCTTTTCCGTGACTGTGTTGCTCGCGTTGCGCGCGCACGGGCTGCGGGAGCTGCTGACCGCGGTTCCCGCGCTGCGCGCGTTGCACGACGTCCGTCCGCGCCACCGGCTCGTACTCGCCGCGCCGGGATGGCTGCGTCCCGTCGTAGAACTGGCCGATTGCGTCGACGAACTCCATGCGACCCCGATGGCGGGCGGACTGCGCTGGAACGCTCCGCCGCCGGCCTTCGCGGTCAATCTGCACGACGCCGGGGCCGACAGCATACGCGCGCTGCTGGCGACCGATCCCGAACAGACGATCACTTTCCGCCACAAGGACTTTCCGCAGTTGCCGGGTTCGCGGTTCGAGCCGGGCCTGCACGAGACCGTGCGGTGGTGCCGTCTGCTGGAATGGGCGGGTATCGCGGCCGATCCGGCGCGGCTGGACCTCACACCGCCGCCGGAGAGCTCGGGTGAGCGCCGCTGGATCGTCGTCTATCCGGGCGGGGCGCCTGCTCGGCGCTGGCCCGCCGAGCGGTTCGCGACGGTGGCGGCGGGCCTGCGGGAATGGGGGTATCCGGTGCGGGTCGTCGGCAGCGCGGCCGACCGTCCGCTCGCGCGCGCCGTGGCCGAAGCGGCCGGATTGCCCGAAAACAGCGTGCTGGCAGGCGAACTCACGCTGCGGCAGTTGGCCGTCACGGTGGCCGACGCCGCCCTCGTGCTCAGCGGCGACACCGGTGTGGGCCATCTGGCCACGGCGTTCGGCACCCCGTCGGTGCTCGTCTTCGGCCCCGATTCGCCCGCGGTGTGGGGACCGCCCCCGGAACGGATGGCCCATGTCGCCTTGTGGGCCGGACACGTCGGCGATCCCCGGTCGGACGCGCCAGCACCCGGGTTGGCGATGATCAGCGCCGCCGAGGTGCTCGCCGCGGCGGATCGGCAGCTCAGCAGTCAGGTCCGGGTGTGACGAGGAAGCGACGCGGGCGTTTCAGGCCGCCGAGACCGGCTATCTCGGGCTTATGACGTCCCTATGGTTGCACGGCGCGCAGGTTCCGGCGCGGTTGCGGTTGACGCCGGGATCGCACTTCGACACGGTGGTGATCGGCGGCGGTCTCACCGGACTGGTGACCGCACTGCTGCTGGTCGAGAACGGCGTCGAGGTGGCCGTGGTCGAAGGCAAGCGCGTCGGTGCGGGAACGACCGGCGCGACCACCGGGAAAGTCAGCCTGCTACAGGGGACCCGTGCCCAGCAGATCGCCAAGCACCACTCCGATGACGTCCTGCGCGACTACGTGGCGGCCAATCGCGAAGGCCAGGAATGGCTGCTGCGTTTCTGCGCCGCCCATGACGTCACCGTCGAGCGGGCCGCGGCGTTCACCTACGCGCAGACCGACGACGAGATGTCCGCCGTGCGAGCGGAATACGCCGCGACGCAGAAGGCCGGTCTGCCCACCGAACTACTCTTCGAGCTGGATGCCCCCTTCCCGGCGCACGGCGCGGTCCGTCTCGCCGATCAGGCACAACTCGACCCGATGGCCCTACTGGCGGCCCTCGCGGCCGACGTGGAATCGCACGGCGCGCCGATCTACGAATCCACCGCGGTTCGCGGCGTGCACCACGGCGGCCGCGGCGAGCTCGTCGTCTCCACCGAGCACGGTGACCTCGGCGCACGCCGGGTGGTGCTGGCGACCGGGACGCCGATCCTCGATCGCGGCGGGTTCTTCGCCCGTCTGACTCCGCAGCGCTCCTACCTGACGGCCCTCCGTCTGGACCGGCCCGCTCCGCGCGACATGTACATCAGCGCGGGCAGCCCGACCAGGTCCCTGCGTCGCGCGCAGGGACCGGACGGTGAACTCCTGCTGGTCGGCGGCAACGGCCATGTCGTCGGCCGCGGCGGCTCGACCCGCGAGAAAGTGGAGGATCTGGTGAGCTGGGCGCGAACCTGGTTCCCCGGCGCCGAACCGACGCACCGATGGTCCGCCCAGGACTACTCGCCCATCGGGGAACTTCCCTACGTGGGTCCGGTGCTGCCCGGTCAGAACGACATTCAGCTGGCCACCGGCTATGCCAAATGGGGTCTGACCAATGGTGTGGCCGCGGCCATCGCGCTGGCCGGACGGCTCACCGGCAAGCCGCCCCGGTGGGCGGGCGCCCTGGCGAGCTGGCGCCCGGACGAACTCAAGGCGCTACCGGCGGCCACGAAGATCAACAGTGCTGTGGCGCAGAAACTCTCCGCGGGCTGGCTGCGGGTCGCGACCCGCCACGACGGCGCCGCTCCGGAGGAAGGCTGCGGCACGGTACTGCGCGAGGGCCTGCACCCGACCGCCGTGTGCACGGTGGACGGCGTCACCAACCGGGTCTCGGCGGTGTGCCCGCACCTGTACGGCATCGTCAACTGGAACGACGCCGAACGCACCTGGGACTGCCCGCTGCACGGCTCGCGTTTCGCCGCGGACGGCACGCTGATCGAAGGCCCGGCCACCAGTTCGCTCACTCCCCTGCACGTGCCGCGGGACACCCCTTGAGCTGACGGTCCGCCGGATCCGGATCGAACCCCCGCGTCAGTGCGTGAGCGGCCTGGCCTCGGTCAGGATTCGATCGACCGTCTGCTCGACCGTCGACTCCGAGGTGTCCAGCCAGAGCCCGATCCGAGGCGTACTCTCGCGCAGCAGCGTGTCCAGCTCCGCCACGGTGAATTCGTCGTAGGCGACCTTGCCCCGCCCGGCCTCCCGCGCGGCGACGACCTCCGGGCGCGGCGCGAGCACCACGACATAGAGCGGGCGCGTGACGATGAGATCCGCCAGCCAGGGCAGGAAGTCGCCGAGCACGACGTCTTGCAGGACGGTCGTGAACCCGGATTCGGCGTAGGCGTCGGCGGTCGCGGCGGCGAGCCGGTAGCGCAATCGCAGCTGGGCCAGCGCCTCGGGCGAGGGATCGGCGCTCATCTCCACCCGCCCGTGCACGACGAAACGGCGGAACACGTCCCCTCGCACGTGCGCCGAGCGCGGCAGCCGTTCGGCCAATGCCTGGGCTACGGTGGATTTGCCCGCCGCCTGGATCCCGGTGATCAGATAGACAGCCGATGTCATGACGACGATCATCGCGAATTCCGGCTCGACCGCCGCCGGGCGCCCTGCCGTGTTCAGTTGGCGGCGGCGCCTGCCTTCTGTTCGACATAGCGGTTCATCGCCCAGTTCAACCCGCGCATCGCGACGTTGTATGCGGGCGGGAAGTAGCGCTGCGCCCAGAAGCCCACCCGGATGTCGGGTGAGGTGAAGACCAGGTAGCGGTTGCGCTCGACGCCGCGCACGATCGACCGCGCCGCCGCTTCCGGCGTCACCGCGTGCCGCATGAACAGCGCCATTCCCCGCTGCACCGCTTCGGCCGTGCGATCGACGCCCGCGATGTCGACGCTGTCCACCATGGGTGTCGCCATCGCGCCCGGACACACCAGGCTCACGCCGATGCGGTGGCGCGCCAAGTCGAAGCGCAGCACCTCCGACACCCCGCGCAGGCCGAACTTGCCCGCGCTGTACGGCGCATGCCACGGCAGGCCGAACAGCCCCGCCGCCGACGACACGTTCACCAGGTGGCCGCCGCGCCCGGCCACGATCATCGGCGGGACGAACGCTTCGATCACGTGGATCGGACCCATCAGATCGATGTCGATGGTGCGCCGCCATTGGCTGTGCGTCAGCCGGTCGACAGTGCCCCAGGTGGCGATGCCCGCCACGTTCATGACGATGTCGACGCTGCCCACCGCGTCGTGCACCCGCGCCGCCAGTGCGACGACCTGGTCGTAGTCACTGACATCGGCCGCCTCGGCCAGGTGCACGGTCGCGCCTGCGGCACGCACGTCCGCGGCGGTTCGCGCCAGACCCTCCGCGGCGATATCGGTCAGCACGAGCGCGGCGCCCTCGGCCGCCGCCGCGAGCGCCGTGCTGCGACCGAGACCGCCGGCCGCCCCGGTGATCAGGCAGATTTTGCCCGCGAACTTCGTCATAGTGGACGACCATACGCAACCATGAACATCGCTGTCTATGGAACGGCCGGACGGCTTCCCCACGGAACAGGAGCCAGCGCGACCGTGATGTTGTCCCCACCGCCGCAGCGCAACGCGAACTCCGCGAGCGCGCGGGCCGCCGCCGCGGGCGACGCGCCCGCCATCTGCTCGGCCAGCGCGGACGGGGAGGGAGCGTAGTTCCACAGTCCGTCGGAGCACAGCAGCAGCAGGCCCGGCCCCGAGACGCGGACCGTCCGTACGCAGTTGTCCGCCCACGGCTGCGGCGGGCTGTCCGCGCCCAGCCAGCGGATCAACGTGTGCGCCCGGGGGTCGGCCATCGCCGCACGCTCGTCCATCGCGCCCGCGTCGACCAGCGCCTGTGCCCACGAGTCGTCGACGGTCAACCGTTGGGCCTGCTCGTCGGCCGGCCGGCCGTCCCGGCCGGTCGGCAACCAATAAGCGCGACTGTCACCGACATTGGCCACGGTGATCTCGGTTTCCTCGCCGTGGTGGGCGACGACGGCGGACACGTAGGTGCACGAGGGCGCGGGGCCGTCGGGAACGTCGACGTCGCGGACCGCCTGCACCGCGGCCGTCAGTCCGGCCATGATCGCCTCTGCCGCGGGCGCTCCGGTGGCGAGCGCGGCGGCGGTGGCGCCGACGCCGGCGCGGACCGCCGCAGCCGAAGCCACCTGCGGGCGCGACGAGGTCGATACCCCGTCGCTGACCGCGATCACGACGGATGCGGCCGCTCCGGGCGCGGCACCTTCGAGCACCCCGGCAGCGACGGCGTCCTCGTTGCGCGCATGGGCGATGCCACGATCGGTGAGCACCGCGACCGCGTCGAGGTCGGCGTCGAAGCGATCCGGCGCCGTCCGGGCCCGGCCGCATTGCGCGCAGCGCCCCTCCGCGTCGAAGCGGTCTCCCCCGCATTCGACGCACGGCGTCGGATCGTCACCGGGCAGCGCGACGTACCGGTAACCGAGTTCCAGACCGCAGGACGGGCACCGCCGGCTGTCCAATCCGACAGCCGAGCATCCCGCGCAGCGTAGGTCGGCACCTTCATCGCTCATCGGTTCGCTCCCCCGGCCGACGATGCCGCGGATCCGGCATGCTCCGGAAGTCGTTGGCCCAACCGTAACCACAGTGGCTCGTTGCTGGTGCGAACTTCCACACCGTCCTCCTTCATCTCCCCGGCAGGCCGACTCCGATCGCGATAGTACGGGAGCGTCGCGGGCTTCCGTCCCAGTGCTGGACCGACCGGCAGCTGCCAGGCGGCACGATAGCCGACGGTCTGCCCGCGTCCGCGCGCTGAGGCATACTCCACCGGATGACCGGCTCGGCGGGGAGCCGCTGACGCTCAGACCAACTCGGGCGCGCGATGCGGGCGCCGGCCCCGCGAGCGAAACGTCTGCGGAGGACAGCCCTGCCAGCGGCGGAAGGCACGGATGAAGGAGGCCGCCTCCGCGTAGCCGAGCCGTGCGGCGACCTGTTCGGTGGTCATATCGGTGTGTGCGAGCAACACCTCCGACATGGTTCGGCGCACCTCGTCCAACAGTGCCCGGAACGACGTGCCTTCCTCGTGCAGCCGCCGAGACAGCGTGCGCGAGCTCATATACAGCCCGAGGGCGACCGTCGACTGATCGGGGATCTCACCCGGAGTGCGGACCAGGCGGTCGCGTACCGAAGCCGCGACGCCGGTGCGTGTCCGGTGCCGGTCGAGCAGATCGCGGCACAGTTGCCCGCAGTTGTCCCGCGCTGCGTCGTTCGCCGGGGGCAACGGCCGGTCCAGCACCCCGCGGTCGAAGACCACCGCGCTCACCGGCGCACCGAATACCGGCGCGACCCCGAAGATGTCGCGATACCGCCTGATGTCGCGCGGAACAGCATGCCGGAAGCTGACCTGCCGTACCGGCACACCCGCGGAGAACAGTTCACGATCGAAGGCGGGCAACCCGGCCAGGCTCGCTTCGGCGAAGAATGCCCGCGTCCCCGGCGGAATATTCGAGTCCTCGAATACCAGCCGCGCTTCGCCGCCCGCTTCCTCGACGGTCAATCGCCCGAACGGCACCGTACGACCGACGCAGCACGACCCGACTTCGATCAGCTCGCGCAGTGTCCGGCTGCCCAGCAGCGCGAGCCCCCACGGCCCGCGCGAGCGCAGCCGGTGCCGGACCGCCGCCGCGAGGCCGAGCCCGGGCTCGTCACCGAAGCGACCGAGCACCGCGTGCACTACCCGCAGTTCGTCGTGCGCGGTGATCTCGGCGGCCGGATCGTCCAGCTCGGCGGGCCCCAGCGCCGTACCGGCCAGGCACTCGGCAGGCGCCATGCCCCGCTCACCGGCGATATGTACGAGAGCGCGCACGCCCGCGGCACTGCGGAGAGAATCCGGATCGACCATGGCTCGCATCCTCGATGAGCGGTACTACGCGGTATCGGCGCAATGTATCAATCGGGTGTCGCGCGCATCGGTGGTTCGCCGAAATGCCGATGCGCCACACCATGGCGCACAGTATTTTTCGTCGCCCGAACAGCGGAATCCGATGCTCGCACGTGCTCAATCCCGCACGGTGATGCCGATGGAACGCGCGAAGGCGGGCGCCAGGTCGATCAACTGCAAACTGGTGACCGTCGCCCCACGCAGGCTGTCGAGCCCATCGGTGAAGTCGAGGGCGGTCGCGCCGCGCAGATCCACTTTCGCCAGCCGCGTCTTGCGCAACGACAGCCGGACGAGCGCCGAGCCGGGCACCGTGACGTCGGTGAGCGCGGCCTCGGCGAAGTCGCAATCGCGCAGTACACAGTCGACGAAGGACACTTCGCGCACGTGGGCGCCGCGGAAGTTGACCGAGTCGAATTTGCAGCCCTCGAACCGCACCCGCCGCAGGTTCGCTCCCGCGAAATCGACGCCGGACATCGCACCCGACACCACCTCCCCGTCGAGCCATGCCGTGTCGGCCAGTTCGGTGCCCACCCAGCGGACGTGACGCAGCCACACATCGGTGAACCGGCTGTAGCGCAGACTTCCCCGGGTGAAGGTGATCGAGGTGAACGCCGACTCGTTGAACCGCGCGTGCCGCACATCGAGATCGTCGAGTTCACCGCCGTCCATCCGGACGCAGTCGTAGTCGCCTTCCGCCTCGAGGTCGCCGTCCGGGGCCGTGAGGTACCGCGCGTAGGGCAGGTCGTCGAGTTCGCGCGCCATGCGCTCCTCCAGTTCGTCACGATGATCGGTCGGCGCCGAGTATTCCGGTGACCCACGACAGGTTCGCCGCCGATCCGACCGGTCGGGCGCTGCCGGCCGGAGCGTGCGCTCATCGGGCGACCGAACGTGCCGCTAGCCGATGTGGCCGATGTCCGACCAGAGATCGCACTGGTGTCGAAGGGCGAAGGAGTCCGCGACGGTGATGTCGTCGCTGCCGAGTTCGAGGGTTCGGGTCGTGTCCGAGGCCGACGGCCACGGGGCGAAGGCCGGCGTTTCGGGATTCCCGGTGTGCGCGAACTGGGCCCAGCTCTGCTGGATCCGCTGGGAGAGACGGTCCGCCGCGGGTGGCAGCGGGATCGGGACGCCCAACAATCCGGAGAAGACGTAGGGCACTTCGGCGCCGTGAAAGGCTCCGGGCAGGATCGGGTTGTGCCCCAGGGGCGCATCGTTGAACTCGTATTGCCACACCCGAGCACCGCCGCGACGGGCGGCTCGGGTCGTGAACAACGCCGGACAGGCGAAGAAACCGTCGGTGATCACGTGCTGCTTGGCCTCGGCCGGGGTCGGGAAGGCCACGACCGGGTATCGCTGCAGCACGCGATCGGCGTTGCCGGTGAAGATTTCTCGCGCCCAAGACACGTAGTCCGCCGAGTCCGGCACGGTGGCGCGAGCGAAGTCGAGCAGCGCGAGGAACGTCGCCCCTTCGTCGGCGTTGCTGCCGACGACGAGCGGAATATCTCGTGCGGCCCCATCCGCCAAGGCGTTCTCCGGCGAGGTGGTGACGACGACGTCGTCGCGCACCGGGGCCCAGGTGACGGCCATCGTGTGCAGGGTCGTCGTGGGCGAATCCAGCATCCGGTCGGCCGGTAGCGCGCGCAGGCACGCCAGGCGGGTTGCGGCCTCGGCGCAGCCGAGACCGGCGGCGTAATCGGCTGATCGCTGATAGGCCTGTTCTTTCGAGGCAGGTGCGAGGGGGCTGCGTGCGCAGGAACCGCTTTCGATGATGGCTTTGGCGTAGAGACCGCGGGCGGTCGGTGCGGCCAGTTGCGTGCAGACACTCATGCCGCCCGCGGATTCGCCGAACAAGGTGAGGTTGTCCGGGTTTCCACCGAAGGCCGCGGCGTTGTCGCGGATCCATCGCAGTGCTGCTTGCTGGTCGAGGGTGCCGTAGGTTCCGGTCATCCCGCCTTCGGCCGCAGCGAGCTCGGGCAGCGCCAGGAAACCGAACGGGCCGAGTCGATAGTTGGGTATCGCGACGATGACCTGGCCATCCCGCACGAGCCGGGCGGGTGAGTCGTACTGGGCGTTGGAACCGAGGACGAACGCACCACCGTAGAACCACACCATGATCGGAAGTTCGGTTCCGGCGGGATGTTCCGGTACGTAGACGTCGATGGCGAGGCAGTCCTCACTCGCGGGCTGCACCGCCGGGGTCCACGGCAACGGAGAGGATTGCGGGCATTGCGGGCCATGCGCGGTGGCCGCGCGAACGCCCGTCCATGACGGCGCGGGCCGCGGCGGCGCGAAACGGTTGACGCCCCCGGTGGAGGCCGCGAACGGGACGCCCAGATACTGGAGCACCCCGTCGACGCGCGCACCCCGGATCATCCCACCGGAAACACTCGTGACCGGACCCTCGTCGGCGCCTGCCGGTCCGGCGGCGGGGAAGCCGACCGCCCCGAAGACCAGGACCGCGGCAACGACCAACCACCGTAGCGGGCGCACACGCTGGGATATCCCGACGTCGACCGGCATGAGAACACTCCTGCACACCTGAGGTCAGCGCCTGACGCATCGCCACACCGACCTAAAATCTATTTTTGTGACAAAAGCAACTTACCGGGATGGTGCCGCGGGCGGGAGGAATTGGACGAATCGGATCGCGGACCGCTACTCGGCGTCGGGACCACTCGCCAGGATGGTCAGCAAGCGCTGCAGCGCGGGAAGCGCGGAGTCGATCGCCATGCGGTCGGAGGCAGGAAGGGCGTCGAGGGCTTCGCGCAGCATCGCGGCGCTGGCCTGGTCGTACCGATCGAGCAGATGCCGCGCCCGCAAGGAGGCCACCAGCATCGCGCCGCGCCGGTCGGAAGGCAGCGGCTTGCGATCGACCAGCCCCGCCTCGGCCATCGTCTTGACGAGGTTGCTGATCGTCGAGGGCGCCATTCGGAGTTCACTCGCGGCACGGGTGGGCGTCAGGCCACCGGTGGCCACCAGCAACCGCAGCAGTTCGATCTGAGGTTCCGGCAAGTCCGGCAACCCCTCGGCGGCGCGCGTGCGGTTGAGCACCGCACGCCGCAGCGGCCCCAGCAGAGCGCTGAGTCGAGCCTCGACATCGGGCTCCGATATCGCCCGGGCCCGGACGGTGATGGCATCCACGAACTCATTGTGCACTTGCGGTGCACGGCACCCGCCATTACTTTTGCAACAAAAGCATTAGCTGAACGGGCGCGTACCGCCCGGCCACCCCGCACAGGAGCCTTTCCGA
Source organism: Nocardia sp. NPDC005745 (assembly GCF_040630775.1). Lineage (NCBI taxonomy): Bacteria > Bacillati > Actinomycetota > Actinomycetes > Mycobacteriales > Nocardiaceae > Nocardia > Nocardia sp. NPDC005745. Next base: position 160,343 of record NZ_JBEXYF010000008.1, on the reverse strand, counting down.
TGAGCGTCCCACCTCGCACCGAGGGCAACGAGCCGCCGATGGCCGAGTTGACCGGCCTCGTGGGGCATCGATTCATCTACCGCTACGACAACGGGTGGCGGTACGAGATGTACGTGAAGAACAGCCACACCATCGACTACCGGATCCACTCGGGCATGGTCGGTGGACGCTGGGTCAAAGATCAGCATGTCGACGCCGTCCGGATCACTACCGGCCACTTCAAGGTCTCCTGGACCGAACCGACCGGCACCAGCGTCGCCGTGGACATCCTGCCCGCGCAGCGACTTCTGCACGGGGTCATCTTCTTCCCGCGCTGGGTACACGAGCACCCCGAGCGAACAGTGCTGTTCCAGAACGAGTTCCTCGACCGGATGGCTTCCTATCGCGACCAGGGCCCGACCTACCCGATCCATGTGGTCAGCGAGCTCGCCACCATCACGTGGTATGAACATGTCGGCGAGAACGACGACGCCGTCATCTCCTGCGCACCGGACGAATTGCCGTCCGGATACGCAGACCGAGTCGATTGATGCCGAACGCGAGCGATCCTCATTCACGCCGATTCCGGCAGTCGGCGCGGGGAAATGCCCACTCGCCCGGGGGCACACGGTGTGCGCTCCGGTCGCACCGTCGCCGAGCGCCCGGCTCCGTCGATCCTCCGCCGGAAGAAACAAGAGGTCGTGATGAGAAGGCGTTCGCATATCAGTGGCAGGCGGAAGGCCGAGCGCAACCCACTCCTGCCCGCGCAGGATCCCTTCTACCGACCACCGGCCGATCTGGCCGCGCACAGGCCGGGCGCGATCGTGCGGAGCCGTCCCGTCGAGGTGGCGCTGTTCGCGGTTGTGCCGCAGCAGGTTTCGGCATGGCAACTGTTGTATCGCAGCAGCGATCTGCACGGCCGGGCGGAGGCCGCGGTCACGACCGTGCTCCTGCCCGCGGGGGCCGTACCTGATCCCGATCGGCCGTTGCTGGCGTTCCAATCGGCGATCGACGCCGTCACCGAGCGCTGCGACCCCTCCTATGTCCTGCAACGCGGCGCCCGGGCCCGCGGGTCCATCACGCAGGCGGAATGGTTGCTGGTCGCCGGCGCCCTGCGGCGCGGCTGGGCGGTGAGCATCGCCGACCACGGTGGCCGCGCAGGCAATTTCGGCGCTCCGCGCGAGCCCGGCTACCGCGCCTTGGACGGTGTCCGGGCCGCCTTGCAGTTCGGGCCACTACATCTGCGCGCCGACACCATGGTCGGCGTCTGGGGTTACTCCGGTGGCGGCATGGCCAGCTCCTGGCTCGTCGAGATGGCGCCGACCTACGCCCCCGAACTCGACATCGTTGGCGCCGTCCTCGGCTCCCCCGTCGGCGATCCCGGGCAGGTATTCATCCGGCTCAACGGCGGCCGCTACGCCGGCTTCCCCGCCATCGTCATCGCCGCGCTGCGGCCGCTGTACCCGATCCTCGATCGCGTCATCGAGGCCAACCTCACTCCCGAAGGTCACCGCCTACTGGATCGCGCGCGGAGGCTGCCGCCCATCACCGCGCTGCTGCGGCTGGCCAACCAGAAATTCGACGACTACCTGCACAAACCCTTGGAACAAATCATGGCCGAACCGGAACTGCAGGGCATGCTGGACGAACTGCGCCTCGGCGGATCCGCTCCACGCTGCCCGCTGCTGGTCGTCCAGCCCGTGCGCGACAAGATCGTCCACATCGAGGGAATCGACGCACAAGTCGACAGTTACCGCCGCGCCGGCGTCCACGTCACCTACCTGCGCGACCGGTGCAGCGACCACTTCACCCTCCTGCCACTCTCGACGCCGATCAGCCTGCAATGGCTCGCCGACCGATTCGCAGGCAAACAGTTGCCGCCCGCAGGGACCCGGACGGTACGTTCTGTCGCGACCATGGCGCCCGGAGTGCGGGGCTTGCTCGTTATGGCCGGGACGGCACTGCGCGCGGCGTTCGGCCTGCCCCTGACCGCGGGCCGCCGGCCGCGTCGGCACCCCGACCGCACCATCGCCGCATAACCGGCCGACACCGCAGTCCCGGTCCGCGGGTGAGTAGTCGTGTAGCGCCGCCGAGTCGGCGGAGCCGGGAGCGGTCCGTGCGACCGGGCCGGGTGCCCGCTCGGCCGCGTCGTGACATGCTGTGCCGCATGACAGTCGAAGGAACCGTCGCCGCCGGTTACCAGGTCGTGCGGGAGGCGTTCGCGGCGAACTTCACCGAACACGGCGAGGTCGGCGGCGCGGTCTGTGTGTACCGGGACGGGCAGCCGGTGGTCGATCTGTGGGGCGGATCGGCCGATCCCGGCACCGGGCGGCCGTGGCAGCGCGACACGCTGCAGTTGGTCTACTCGGCGACGAAAGGCGTGGTCGCGACGATCGCGCACCTGCTGGCGCAACGGGGCGAACTCGACCTCGACGCCCCTGTCGCGCGCTACTGGCCGGAGTTCGCGGCGGCGGGCAAGGCACGCATCCCGGTGCGGTGGTTGCTCACCCACCAGGCGGGCCTGGCGGCGCTGGACGAGCCCGTTCCGCTGGACGACGCCCTGGCCTGGACGCCGATGGTCGAGGCGCTGGCCGCGCAGGCGCCGAACTGGCAACCCGGGACCGCGTTCGGCTATCACGGGCGCACCTACGGCTGGCTGATCGGCGAAGTGATTCGCCGCGTGTCCGGTCGTACGCCGGGCCGGTTTCTGGCCGAGGAGATCGCGGGTCCACTCGATATCGACTTCTTCATCGGGCTGCCACCGGCGGAGCAGCATCGGGTGAGCCGATTGGTGTTCGCTCCGGCCCCCGATCTGTCCGAGGTGCCCGAGGAAAACGTTCCCGAGTCGCTGCGTCCACTGCTCGCCGCGATGCGCGACCCGCAGGCGCTGGTCAATCGGGCCTTCCAGATCACCGACCCCGCGGACATCGACTTCGATTCCCCGACCGTCCAGGCCGCGGAGCTGCCCGCCAGCAACGGCATCGGCACCGCCCGCGGCTTGGCCCGGCTGTATGCGGCGCTCGTCGGCGAGGTCGACGGCCGGCGCCTGCTCACCGACGACACCCTGGCAGCGGCCACTCGCGAACAGGTGGCGGGCACCGATCGGGTGCTGATGCTGCCCGGCCGGTATGCCTCCGGGTACATGCTGCCCACCCCTGAACTGCCGCTCGGCGGGGGCGCTTCGTTCGGCCATCCGGGCCGTGGCGGCAGTCTCGCCTTCGCCGACCCTGATCGCCGCCTCGCCTTCGCCTACGTCACCAACCACATCGTCGAAGGCGCGCTGGACCTGCGCGCCCGCGACCTGGTCGACGCGCTGAGCGGGGTGCGCTGACGCCGCACACCCTCATGGAGCGGCCCTGCGGGCCTGCTGTCGAGCCGCGGCGCGGACCCGGCGGCTCGGCTGTGCGCGCCGAGCCCGGCGTCGGCCGAGCCGCACGCCCGCCGCACATCAACGCAGTGTGCGGAGCCAGCGGCGGGTGTCGGCGGGGTCGATGACGTCGTCGACCTCGAGCACGGTGGCGGCGGTGAGTGCCTTACCGTTGGCGTAGGCGAGCTGGACCAGATTGTCGAAAGCCTCCTGACGCCGGACCGGATCATCGATCGCGGCCAGTTCCTTGGCGAACCCGAGGCGGACCGCGCCCTCGAGGCCCATGCCGCCGATCTCCCCGGTCGGCCACGCGACGACGAATCGGGGCGCACGGAACGAGCCGGCAGCCATGGCCTGAGCGCCCAGACCGTAACCCTTGCGGACGATGACGGTGCCCAGCGGCACCGAGAGCGCGGCGGAGTCGATGAACAGGCGGCTGAACTTCGTCACCGTGGCGTCCTTCTCCGCGTCCGGGCCCACCATGAAACCCGGTGTGTCGCACAAGGAGACGATCGGCAGGCCGTGGGCGTCGCACAAGCGCAGGAACATGCCGAGCTTGTCCGCGGCGGGAGCGTCGATCGCCCCGCCGTGATGGTGGCAGTTGTTGGCGATCAAGCCGAAGGGCCGTCCCTCGACCCGGATCAACGCGGTGACGATCCCGACCGCCCAGTCGCGCCGCAATTCCAGCACCGACCCGACGTCCGCGACGGCTTCGATGGCGGCGCGGATGTCGAACGCGCGCAGGCGATTCTCCGGGACCACGTGCCTCGCCAGGCGCGGGTCCGGCGCGGTCCAGTCCGCGGTGTCGCCTTGGAAATAGGCGAGATAGCGACGCGCGGTGGCGACCGCCTCGGCCTCGTCGGCGGCGACGATGTGCACGACGCCGTTGCGGCGCTGCACCTCGACCGGCCCGATGTCCTCCGGTGCGTACACGCCCAGTCCACCGCCCTCGATCATGGCCGGACCGCCCATGCCGATGTTCGCGTCGGGGGTGGCGATCACGACGTCGCACATGCCGAGCAGGGCCGCGTTGCCCGCGAAGCAGCGCCCGGACACGACCCCGATCAGCGGCACGCGGCCGGAGAGCGCACCCATCGCACGGAAGGTGGTGACATCCAGGCCGGAGATGCCGGGGTAGTCGGTATCGCCCGGTCTGCCGCCACCGCCCTCGGTGAAGAAGACCACCGGAAGCCGTTGCTCGCGAGCGAGTTCCAGCATGCGGTCGGTCTTGACGTGGTTGCGCATCCCCTGGGTGCCCGCCAGCACCGTGTAGTCGTAGGACAGCACCACCACGCGGGAGCGATCGGGGCCGAATCGCTCGGCGCCGACGGTGGCGACGCCCGTGACCAGACCGTCGGCGGGTGTGTTCGCGATCAGGTCCTCCTGGCTCCGACGCAGGCGCTGGGCGGCGACCGCGAGCGCGCCGTATTCCACGAAGCTGTCCGCGTCGACCAGGTCGGCGATGTTCTCCCGGGCGGTGCGCCGCCCGAGCCGATGGCGTTTCGCGACCGCCTCCGGGCGGGCTTCGTCGAGGCCGACGCGGTGGCGGGCGTGGACTTCGGCGAGATCGGCGCGCACCGAATCCAGGTCTACCGCACCGTCCTGCACGACCGCGCCGTCGTAGTCGGCGGCGACGAAGGTCAGCAGCGGCGCATGCGGATCGACGACGGCGCCGAGCGCGACGACGTGGCGGCACACGCGCAAGTCCTGTTCGGCGCGCACCACGTGCTGCATCTTCATCGCTTCCAGTACCGCGACCTCGCCGCCCGCCGCGACGACGGCACCGGGCTCCGAGAGTGCGACCACTGTGCCGCCCATCGGCGAACGCACCGCTTGCTCGTCACCGGCCAGTGCCACCTCGGCAGCCGCGACCGGCTCTCCGACCGGCGCGGCGGGCAAGGCGAGAGCGAAATCCTCAGCACGCCGGACCAATTCACCGATGTGCTGCTCGAACCACGTGGTCGAGACGACGCGGCCCCGCGACAACTCCGCCAGGACCGCGCGCAGCACGGCGAGATTGGTGTCCACCCCGGTCACGACGGTCTCGGCCAGGGCGTCCGCGCACCGCCGCAGCGCGGCCGGATAGGACGGACCACTCGCGACGATCTTCGCCAGCAGGGAGTCGAAACGCGCGTCCTGCCGCATCCCGGTGAACGCCGCGGTGTCGACCCGCACCGCGCCACCGGTCGGGGGCGCGAACCGGGTCAGCGTGCCCGCGCCGGGCAGCACGTCGCCGCCCGAGGTGACGGTCTCGGCGTTCAGGCGCGCCTGCACCGCGAAGCCGCGTGCGCGGGCAGGAGCGGGCAGCGCCAGCTCGGCCAGGGTGGCGCCGCGGGCCAGAGCGCATTGCACCGCGACCAGGTCGATCCCCATGACCGCTTCGGTGACGGTGTGCTCGACCTGCAATCGCGGGTTGACCTCGAGAAACCACGCCTCGTCGCCGCGCGCGAGGAACTCGACGGTGAGAACCCCGCGGCAACCGACCGATTCGGCGATCCGGACGGCCCAGCCGTGCAACCGCTCGCGCAACGTGGCGGAGAGTTCGGGCGCGGGCGCCACCTCGAGGAGTTTCTGCTGCCTGCGCTGCACGCTGCAATCGCGATCGCCGACGGCCGCCGCGCCGCGGCCGTCGGCGACGATCTGGACTTCGATGTGGCGGGCCCCGGTGACCAGCGCCTCCGCGTAGATCCCGGAGTCGCCGAATCCGGCCAGCGCCTCCGCGCGGCAGCGTTCGATCACCTGCGGAAGGTGAGCCGCATCCCGCACGGCGCGCATACCACGGCCTCCACCGCCCGCGGCGGCCTTCACCATCACGCCGTCGGGATGTGTGGCGAGCAGGGACTCGACCGCGGCGATATCGGCGCCGCGATCGGTCGCCGCGATCACCGGGACGCCCGCGTGATCGGCCGCCGCGCGCGCCGCGGTCTTGTCACCGAAGACCTCGAGCGCTTCGGGCGACGGACCGACGAAGACGAGATCCGCCGCGGCGCACGCGCGCGCGAATTCGGCGCTCTCGCTGAGAAATCCGTAGCCCGGGTGCACCAGCGCTCCCGGCCCAGCCTTCCTGGCCGCGGCGATCACCGCCGTCACGTCGAGGTAGGCGGCGGCCCCGGCGCCCGGCAGCGGCACGGCCTCGTCGGCCAACCGGACATGCAGCGCGTCTTGTTCCTCGGCGGTGTGCACCGCCACGGTCCGCCAGCCCTGTTCCCTGGCGGTGCGCAGCACCCGAACCGCTACTTCTCCCCTGTTGACCACAACGACCTGCATGCCGCCCAGTCTCGTTGACATTGACGTCAACGTCAATATGCGGCACGATGACCGGTGTGACCCAGTCCACCTGGTCGGTGCGCGCAGCGCGGGAGCGTTCGCACACCCCCCGGCACCACGCCCTGCTCGACGCCGCCGCCCGGGTGTTCGCCGAGCGCGGCTACGACAACACCACGGTCGCCGCGATCACCGGGGCGGCGGGCGTCTCCCGCGCGACGATGTACGTCTACTTCGCTTCGAAAGAGGAGATCTTCCTCGCGCTGGCCGAACGGGTTCGCGACGACTTCCTCGCCGCCCAGGAGCCGGGGATCGAGGACGACGATCCGCGAGTAGTGTTGCGCGCCACCATAGAATCCTTCGCCACGGCGGTCGCCACGGCCGGACCCTTGCTGCGCCTGATCGACGAGCGCGGGGCGGTGGACCCGAAGGTGGCCACACTGGCCGAGGAGATCACCGAGCGCCCGATCCGCCGCTTCACCCGGTATCTACAGCGTCAGCTCGACGCGGGCCGCATCGCGCCGGTGACGGACCCGCGCGTGATCGCGGAGACCATCGGCTACACCCTCACCGCGGGCGTCCTCGCCCGTCGGACCGCCGACGAGTCCGGCCGCGGCGAGTATTGCGCCGCCATCGAGAAAGTCGCCGAAACCCTGCTGGGTCTGTAGCCGACGGAGACACGCGACATCCGGTATCGGGGGCCGAGCCCCACGGCGAACACCTCGCCGTGCCCGCCGTGGTGACCGCGCGGATCAGGCGCTGCGCGTGCCTTCCAGCGGGCGTGCGGCGGTCGGCGTCCGCTCGGCCCGGCCGAAGGTCAGCACCCCGTCCTCGAGCGCGCCCTTGCGCAGCAGCTTGCGGTCGCGGAAATAGTTGTTGATCACCTGCCACGGACCGTTGGTGCCCTGGCGCGGCATCACCGCGTCGCCGCGCTGGATGTAGCCGGAGGTCAGCGCGCCGCCCATCACCGAATCGGCACCCCGATCGCCATCGGTGGCCACGGCCTCGACCCGGGTGAAACCGTTGGTCTTCATGTGGTTGAGCACGCGGCAGAAGTACTCGGCGGCCAAGTCCGCCTTCAGCGTCCAGGACGCGTTGGTGTAGCCGAGCACCATCACCGCGTTCGGCACGCCGTCGAGCATGGCGCCCTTGTAGACCACCCGGTCACGGGTGACCACCGGCTCGCCGTCGACCTCGAGACTCATGCCGCCCAGCATCTGCACGCTCAGGCCGGTGGCGCTGATCACCAGGTCGGCGGGCAGTTCCTCGCCGGATACCAGGCGGATGCCGGTCTCGGTGAAGGTCTCGATGCGGTCGGTGACGATGGACGCCTTGCCGCTGCGCAGCACCTTGAACAGGTCGCCGTTGGGCACCACGCACAGCCGCTGGTCCCACGGGTTGTAGCTCGGGGTGAAATGCCGCATGTCGATACCGGAGCCGACCTGCATTCGCACGGCGGCCAGCAGCAGCTTCTTGGCCGCCTCCGGGTTGGTGCGGGAGAGTTGGAAGCTCGCGCGCTGCAACGCGATGTTGCGCGCCCGCCCGATCCGGTAGGCGAGCTTCTCGGGCACCTTCGCGGCTTTCATCCCCACCGCGACCGGGTCGTCGGCGGGCAGCGCGGTGATGTAGGTCGGTGAGCGCTGCAACATGGTGACGTGCGCGGCCGCGTCGCTCATGGCCGGGATGAGGGTGATCGCCGTGGCGCCGGAGCCGATCACAACGATCCGCTTGCCGGTGTAGTCGAGATCGTCGGGCCAGTGCTGCGGGTGCACGATCTGCCCGCCGAAGTTCTCCTCGCCGGGGAACGTCGGGCGGTAGCCGTTGTCGTAGTCGTAGTAGCCGGTGCAGCCGACCAGGAAGTTACTGGTGAAGACCTCGGTCTCGCCGGTCTGCTCATCCAGCGCCTCGACCGTCCAGGTGGACGTCTCACCGGACCAGCGCGCCGTGGTCACCTTCCGCCCGAACCGGATGTGCTCGGTGACGCCGTACTCGGCGGCGGTCTCCTCGATGTACTGCCGGATGTGCGGACCGTCGGCGAGCACCTTGGTGCCGTTCCACGGACGGAAGCCGTAGCCGAAGGTGTACATGTCGGAATCGGAGCGAATGCCCGGATAACGGAACAGGTCCCACGTGCCGCCGATGGCCGTCCGGCGCTCCAGGATCGCGTAACTGCGTCCGGTCCGCTCTCTGGTGAGATGGCAGGCCATGCCGATTCCGGACAGCCCAGCGCCGATGATCAATACGTCGACATGCCGCGTCATTGAGGTACTCGTTTCGTCCGCTCCGCCTCGCACACCCGAGGGTGCGTGCTGAGGCCAGATTACGTGTTATTCGTGGTTACGTCTAGTCACGAATCGTGACACGCGCGGACCCGGGATTAAAACCGGGATGGTTCCAAACCGTGACCCGAGCCGGGCGAGCGCACAGCATGGATCACTGCGGCGCCCCCGGGCGCACCACCTCGATCTGCCCGTTACCGGCTCGGTCTCCGGAAGGAAGTTCGCTCACATGAGTCTGTCGTTCCACTGGTTCCTCCCCACCTACGGCGATTCCCGTGGACTGGTCGCGGGCGGGCACGGCACTTTCATGTCCGGTGACCGCCCCGCCGACCTGCGATATCTGAACCAGATCGGCGCCGCCGCCGAGGACAACGGCTTCGAGGCGGTGCTCACCCCCACCGGCGCGTGGTGCGAGGATGCCTGGCTGACCACCGCGATGATGGTCGACACCACCGAGACATTGAAATTCCTGGTGGCCTTCCGCCCCGGCCTGGTCAGCCCGACGCTCGCGGCGCAGATGGCGGCCACCTTCCAGCGGCACTCCCGGGGCAGGCTGCTGCTCAACGTGGTGACCGGCGGCGAGCCGCACGAGCAGCGGGCCTACGGCGACTTCCTGGACAAGACCCAGCGCTACGCCCGCACCGGTGAATTCCTGCACGTGGTGCGGGAACTGTGGACCTCCACCGAGCCCGTGACGTTCGACGGTGAACACATCCGGGTCCACCAGGCGTTGCTGAGCAACCGGCCCGATCCGGTGCCGCCGGTGTTCTTCGGCGGTTCCTCCGAACCGGCGGGCCCGATCGCGGCCCGTTACAGCGACGCCTATCTGACCTGGGGCGAGCCGCTGCCCGCAGTGAGTAGGAAGCTGGAGTGGATCCGCGGTCTGGCGGTGGATCACGGACGCGTCCTGGACTACGGCCTGCGCGTCCACGTGATCAGCCGCGACACCTCCGAGCAGGCGTGGGCCGAGGCCGACCGCCTGCTGACAGGCATCGACCCCGCCGACATCGAACGGGTGCAGGCCAATCTGGCGCGCAGCGAATCCGAGGGCCAGCGGCGCATGTCGGAACTGCACGGCGGCAGCACCGAGCGGCTGGAGATCGCGCCCAACCTCTGGGCGGGAGTCGGCCTGGTCCGCGGCGGTGCGGGCACCGCCCTGGTCGGTTCACACGCCGAAGTGGCCGAGCGGCTGGCCGAATACGCGCGGCTCGGCATCAACCACTTCATCCTCTCCGGCTACCCCCACCTAGAGGAGGCGTACTGGTTCGGTGAAGGCGTGCTCCCGATCCTGGAACGCGAGGGCTTGTGGCGGCATCCACACCGCACGGCCCGCGTCGCCGCCGCCACGCCCTTCGCAGCGTCCTCCGGTAGCTGAGCGCAACACCCCAGTTATTCCCACGCGGGCCGCGCGGCGAGAATGGGCTATCGGTTCGGCACACCGGCCGTGACCGACGGACCGTTCTCGTAAGGGAGTCATGACCACCGCATCCGCCCGGCGATGGCGCCGCCGACTGCCCGACACCACGACCGAGGCGGGCGCTCCCACGCTCGCGCGCAGGCTCGGCCGACTCGATCTCACCGCCATGGGTGTCGGCACCATCGTCGGCGCGGGCATCTTCGTCATCACCGGCGTCGCCGCCGCGGAGAAGGCCGGCCCCGCCATCGTGCTGTCGTTCGTCTTGGCCGGAGCGGTGTGCGCACTGGTGGCGTTGTGCTACAGCGAACTCGCGGCGATGGTGCCGGTCTCCGGCAGCGCGTACACCTACACCTACGCGACCCTCGGCGAAGCACCGGCGTTCCTGGTCGGCTGGAACCTGCTGCTGGAGTTCGTCATCGCGGGCGCCGCGGTGGCGATCGGCTGGTCCGGGACCACGGTCTCCGCGCTGGACTCCCTGTTCGGCATCACCATCCCGCACGCACTCGTCGCGGGTCCCGGCGAAGGTGGCGTAGTGAACCTGCCCGCTGTCCTGATCGTCGCCGCCGTCGTCGCGGTGCTGGTCGGCGAGGTGACGTTCACCGCGCGCATCACCAAGGCGCTGGTCGGGGTGACCATCGGCGTGCTCGTGCTGGTGGTCGCCGTCGGCGCCCCGCACGCGAGCGTGGACAACTGGACCCCGTTCGCGCCGTTCGGCGTCGGGGGCATCATCGGCGGCGCGGCGATCGCGTTCTTCGCCTTCCTCGGCTTCGACGTGGTCGCGGCGTCGGCGGAGGAGGCCCGGAACCCGCGCCGCGACGTACCATTCGCCATCATCGGCACGGTACTCATCGCCACTGTGCTCTACGCGTTGGTCAGCGCCGTGCTCACCGGCATGGTGCCGTTCGCCACGCTGAACAACGGCGCGCCGATCGCCACCGCGTTCGGCGCGGTGCGGATCGGATGGATCGGCGACGTCATCGTGATCGCCTCGATCATCGCGCTCACCAAGGGCCTGCTGCTGATCGTCTACGCGCAGGTGCGATTGATGTTCGCGATGTGCCGCGACCGGCTGCTGCCCTACCGCCTCGCGGCCACCGGGAAACGGTCCACCCCGGTGCGGCTGACGCTGCTGCTGGGCGTGCTGGGCGCGGTCATCGCGGGACTGCTGCCGATCGACATCGTGGTCGAACTGGTGAACATCGGCGCGCTGTCGGCGTTCGCGGTGGTGTGCGTGGGGGTGCTGGTGCTGCGCCGGGCGGAGCCCGAGCGCGAGCGCCCGTTCCGCACCCCGCTGGTGCCGGTGGTTCCGATGCTCGCGCTGTTCGGCTGCGTCCTGCTCGCGACCACCCTGGAGGCCCTGACCTGGGTGCGGTTCGGCGTGTGGGTCCTGGTCGGCATCGCGGTCTACCTCGGATACGGACGCAAGCGCTCCACACTCGCCGAGCCACTCCCCGCCGCAGGCCCACAGGCTGGGGCCTGACTCAGCCCGCCACGAAGAACAGGCCTGCGCCGTAGGCATCCCGTGCGGAGACGAAGAAACCCTCGTCCGTCTCCCGAACCGGTACACCCGCGTTCCCGACTACGTCGCGCGCGACGGCCGGATCGCGCACCGCGATGGTCATGGCGGCCAGGTACGACGGCGCGGGCGCCGGTTCGCCCGGCAGCACGGCGGGGGCCTCGGACGCGCGCACCAGCTCCAGCCGCCCCGCGCCCATCTCCAGCACGGTCAGCGGTCCCTTGCGAGCAGCGGGCACAGCCAAGATGCGGCAATAGCGTTCGACGATCGCGTCGAACTCGGTGTCGGCCGCGACGATGAGCACGGCGGCGATGGCGCGGGCGCCGTTCGGGTGCGACAGGTAGCGCGGCTGGTGCACATATTCGCGGGTCAGATGCTGGGCGACACCCAGCAGCGCCTCCGGCGTCGAACGCGGGTCCACGTGCACGGCCCGCGCGCGCACCGCACGAATGCCGTCCTCGGTCTCGACCTCACGCTCCAGGTCGAGCACGCCGGAGGCGGGCACGCCCGCCGCCGCGAGCTGCCGCCGCGCCGACTCGGCGTCACCGGTCTCGAGGTTGAGCAGGCGGAAGCCCTCGTACTCGTCCGCCATGGCCTTGGTGTGCCATGGATCCGGCGCGGACTCGTCCACGATGCCGAGCAGTTCGAGGTAGGCGCCGCCGAACAACGCGCACCGGTTGGCCGTGCAGCCGGGCGTGGGGGGTTCGCCCGGGCGGGCGCTCAGCAGGTGCCGCGAGCGGGGACTGAGCGTGAACCCGAGCTCGACGTAGCGGCGTTCCAGGCCGTCCAGATCGCGGGTCAGGATTCCGGTGTGGTGGATGGCGTCGATCGGTTTCTGCACACCGACGATGCTGGTCGCGCCGGCGCCGCGGCGCCCGTCACCGAGGCGGATTCGGCGGAATCCGGCACTGTCCTACGCTGACGTGGTGGATTCGGTCACCTTGGACGACGTCGACCGAGGGCTGCTGCACGCCTTGCAGCTCGACGGCCGTGCGCCGTTCAGCAGGCTCGCGCCCGTGCTGGAGGTCTCCGAGCGCACGCTGGCCCGCCGCTACCGGCGGCTGCTCGACACGGGAGGGCTGCGCGTGACCGGCGTCGCCGATACCGGTCACGCGGGCCACGCCGAGTGGCTTGTCCGCCTGCGGGTCCGGCCGGATGCCACCGCCGCGCTGGCCCGCACGCTGGCGCTCCGCGCCGATACCGCGTGGGTGACGGTCATCGCCGGTGGAGCGGAACTGACCTGCCTTTTCCGAGTTCCCGGCGACGCTCCCCTGCCCGAGCTGGCCCGCCATCCGGCCGTCCAGGCGGTGGACGCCCAGCGCGTCTTGCGGCACGTCATGCGGCACCGCTGGCGGGAACGGATGTCGGCGCTGTCCACCGAGCAGAGCGCGGCCATCCGTACCCCGCACGCGGACCAGGCCACGCCCGTGGTGCCGAGCGAACTGGATCAGCGTCTGCTGCCCGCGCTGGCCGCCGACGGGCGGGCAGCCTATCCACGGCTCGCGCGCGCCGTCGGGTGGTCGGAATCCGCGGTCCGGCGGCGGGTGGAGGAACTGCGTCACGCCCGGGTGCTCGGATTCGATGTGGAGATCGATCCGGCACTGTTCGGGTTCACGGTGCAAAGCCTGCTCTGGCTCACCGTCACGCCCGCAAACCTGGTCACCGTCGCTACCACGCTGGGCGCCGATCCGGAGGCGGCGTTCGTCGGCGCCATCACCGGCCCGCACAATCTGCTGGTGTGCATTGTCTGCCGCGACACCGATGCCCTGTTCCGCTACACAACCGAGCGGATCGGGACCCTGAGCGGGATAGATCGCATGGAGATCAGCCCGATCAGCGGCTACGCCAAGCGCACCGCGCCACCGATCCGCACCTGAGGCAGGTTCGCGTCGAATGCCGAAAAATGCGGTAGCACATCCGGTTACGTGACATCGAGTGCATCGGTGGTTCCACGTGAAGCACGGCGGCACCACCACACCGTTCGGACAGCCGCACCGCCCACACACCAACGTGCGGCGGAGTTGTGAATCACAACAGCCCGCCCGGCACGCCGCCACGCGGGCGATTAGGGTCGATCAAGTGACCTGGACCGTGGGCTTCGACCTCGACATGACGCTGATCGACTCGCGGCCCGGCGTCGCCCGGGCCATCGACCTGCTCGGCGCGGAGTTCGGCCTGCCACTGTGCGGGACGACGTTCGCCGACCGGCTCGGCCCACCGCTGGCCACCTTGCTCGTCGAGGCGGGCGCGCCGGAGGAACTCGTCCCAGCACTGGTGACCCGCTACCGGGCGCTGTATCCGACGCTGGTGTCGACCATCCCCCCGATGCCCGGCGCGCAGTCCGCGCTGGCGGCCGTCGAGGCCCGCAACGGACGGGTACTCGTGGTCACCGGCAAGCATGCCCCGCTGGCACAGCTGCACATCGCCGAACTGGGTTGGCGCATCGACCATCTCGCGGGCGACCTCTGGTCGGCGGCCAAGGCGGCGACATTGCGCGAGCAGGGCGCGGACCTCTTCGTCGGCGACCATGTCGGTGACATGAACGGCGCGCGGGCCGCGGATGTCTTCGCGGTCGGCGTCAGCACCGGACCGTGCTCGGCCGACGAACTGCGGGCGGCGGGCGCGGATGTGGTCCTCACCGACCTCACCGAGTTCCCCGCCTGGCTCGCGACGGAGTTCGGCGCGGTCACCGCCTAACGCGTCAACCCCCTCCGGCGCCGCCGGCAGCCGTGGCGAACGGCCGACGATGCGCGTGCAGCCGACCTCCGTCGCTGTTCTCGCTGGGCACCGAGCGCGGAAATCCGGTAGCGCCCCACTACGGCGAGGGGCACCGCAGGCAACCGCGGCACCGGTCCACCAGGGCTGCCGCCTCCCGGGAGCAGCGGTCCTACCCCGGCGACCACCGGCTGCGGCATGATCGGCATGTGGATCGAACCGAACTGGCCGCGTTACTCAGGCAGGCGCGCGACCAAGTGCGTCCGGGCGATGTCGGGCTGCCCGGGGGCGCCCGCAGGCAGGTGCGGGGGTTGCGCCGCGAGGAGGTCGCCCAGCTCGCCGGCGTCAGCGTGGACTATGTGGTGCGCCTGGAACAAGGGCGCGGTCCCCGTCCGTCCACCGCGGTGCTGGCCGCGCTCGCCCGCGCGCTGCGGCTCAACGACGAGGACCGCACGCTGCTGTTCCAACTCGCGGGCGCGGCGCCCCCGCCGGCGAGCCGCATCGACATGGTGGTGCGTCCGAGTGTCTTGCGCCTGCTGGACCGGATGGCGGATCTGCCCGCACTGGTGCTGTCGGCCAAAGCCGACGTACTGGCCTGGAATCCGATGGCGACCGCGCTGCTCGGTGATTTCTCCGCATGGCCGCCCGCCCAGCGCAACATCATCTGGCAGCGCTTTCTCGGCACCGAGCCGGGACGAGTCGCTATGTCGCCCGCCGAGGCGGAGAACGCGGCGTCGTTCTCCGTCGCCGGCCTGCGCAGCGCCCGCGCCCGCTATCCCGACGATCCCGGCCTCCTGCGCTTGGTCTCCGAACTGCGTTCCCGCAGTCCACGCTTCGAGCAGCTGTGGACCGCACGACGATCCGGCCAGTGGCGCAGCGCGACCAAGACGATCGAACACCCGGATCTCGGCGCGCTGCGGCTGGACTGCGACACCTTGCTGGTCCCGGACACCGACCAGGCGGTCGTGGTCTACTCCGCGGCGCCCGGCAGCCGGGAGGCCTCGGCGCTGGAACTGTTGCGGGTGACCGGGACTCAGCAGTTCACAGTGCCGAAGCCCGCCGGCTAGCTACCCGCCTTGTAGCGGCGCAGGTATTCGCCGGTGAGCGAGGACGGATGCGCGAGCAACTCGGCGGGCGTCCCGGTGAAGACGATCTCGCCGCCGTTCTTGCCGCCGTCGGGTCCGAGATCGATCACCCAGTCCGAGTGGGCGACCACGTCGAGATTGTGCTCGATCACCACGACGGTATTGCCGCGGTCGACCAGACCGTCCATCAGCGCGAGCAGCGTGTCCACATCGGACATGTGCAGCCCGGTGGTGGGTTCGTCGAGCACGTAGACGCTGCCGGTGTTCTGCAACTGGGTCGCCAATTTGATCCGCTGCCGCTCTCCGCCGGAGAGCGTGCTCATCGCCTGCCCCAGGCTGAGATAGTCCAGGCCCACCTCGTTCATGGTGCGCAGCTTGGTGTGCAGCGCCTTCTCGGCGAAGAATCCGAGCGCCTCCTCCGCCGACATCTCCAGCACGTCGGCGATGGATTTGCCTCGCAGCGTCAGGGCGAGCACGTCATCGGAGAAGCGCCGTCCGTCGCAGGCGTCGCAGTGGGTGGTCACGGGGTCCATGTAGGCGATCTCGGTGATGATCACGCCGCGGCCCTCGCACTGCTCGCACGCGCCCGCCGAATTGAAGCTGAACAGGCCCGCGGACTCCCCCGTCGCCTTGGCGAACAGCTTGCGAATGGGGTCCATCAACCCGAGGTAGGTCGCGGGCGTGGACCGGGACGACGCCGCGATGGGCGACTGGTCCACGAAGATCGCCTCGGGGTACTCCTTGACGAACACGTCCCGGATGAGACTGCTCTTGCCCGAGCCCGCGACGCCGGTGACGCAGGTCAAGACGCCGGTCGGGATCCCGACCGTCACGTCCTTGAGATTGTGCACCGCCGCGCGCTCGATGAGCAGCTCACCGGTGCCCGTGCGGAAGGAGTCCTTCACCCGGAAGGGCCTGCGCAGACCGGCGCCGGTCGGGGTGTCGGCGGTCCGCAGATCGGCGAAACTGCCCTGGAACACCACCTGCCCGCCGTGCACGCCCGCGCGCGGCCCGACATCGACGACATGGTCGGCGATCTGGATGACATCCGGATCGTGTTCCACCACGATCACCGTGTTCCCCTTGTCCCGCAGCGCTTTCAGCAGGTCGTTCAACCGGCCCACATCCCGTGGATGCAGCCCGACGCTGGGTTCGTCGAAGATGTAGGTCAGTCCGATCAGCGTGCTGGACAGATGCTTGATCATCTTCAGCCGCTGCCCTTCGCCGCCGGAGAGGGTCGAGGTCGGCCGGTCCAGACTCAGATAGCCCAGCCCGATGTCGGCCACCCGCCGCAGCCCGGTGCGGATGGCGCGGGCCAGGCCGACGGCGGCCGGATCGGTGATCTCGTCGAGCACCTCGATCAGATCGGTGACCTGCGAGCGCGCCCAGTCCGCGATGGTGCGCCCGTGGATCTTCGTGGCCAGGGCCGCCTGGTTCAGCCGGGCGCCCGCGCAGGTCGGACAGACGCCCTCGGTGAGGAATTGCCGCATCTGCTCGCGGGTCTTCTCGCTCAGCGTCGAGGTGTCGCGCTGCAACCGGGTCCGCGTGAATTTCGTCGCCAGACCTTCGTAATTCGCCTTCCAGGTGCCTTTGCTGAAGGTCAGCTCGACCTTGCCGCCGGTGCCGTAGAGCAGGTCGTGGAGTTCTTCGCCGGTGTAGTCGGTCAGCTTCTTGTCCGGGTCGAAGCGGCCGGACTTGCCATAGAGTTGCCAATCTCCGCTGCCCACGCCGTACCCCGGCAGCAGTATCGCGCCTTCGTTCAGCGACTTCGTCCGGTCGAGCAGCCGATCGGGGTCGGCGCGCACGGTGACCCCGAGACCGTCGCAGTCCGGGCACATGCCCTGCGGCACATTGAAGGAGTAGTTGTAGACGAATCCGGCCGAGGGCGAACCGAATCGGGCGAACATGGCCCGCACCATCGAGAAGATGTCGGTCATGGTGCCGACCGTGGATCGCGGGCCACCGCCCACCGGCTGCTGATCGATGATCACCGGTGCGGTGAGATTCTCGATGGCCTCGGCGTGCGGGCGTTCGTAGCGAGGCAGGAAATTGAGGATGAACGCCGGGAACGTGGCGTAGAGCTGGCGCTGCGATTCGACGGCGATGGTGTCGAAGACGATCGAGGATTTGCCCGAGCCGGAGACGCCGGTGAAGACGGTGATCTTGTTCTTCGGGATCTCGAGCGACACGTCGCGCAGATTGTGCTCACTGGCTCCGAGGACCCGGATGGCGTCGAGCGTTGCGGTGGATTCGGCGAAAGGCATACCGCACACCTTGCCACTGCGCACCGACGAAATACCCCGGTAAATGTGACCTAAATCACAATTGTCGCCTGATGGTGTCACCGTGCCCGCCGCCTGAAAGGTGGCGCTGCGCGATGACTTCCACGACCCACCGGCGGCACCCGGCGCCCGAGCGACGAATTTCCCGCATCGGGGGCCGACGGGGCCCAGCGTGCGCATTCGTGAACCACCGATGGACACTCCGAGATCCGCTCGGCCACAGCGGATCTCCTGCTCGGGTCACGAATGCGGCGACGGTTTGTGCAGCGCCGCACCCGCCCGGACGCAAGCCCGCTCGAGCGTCCTCCCCAGAGGCGCAACACACGGCTAGAGTCGGGGCATGCCGCCGCTTCGGGAGCACAGACCGCGAAAGGCCACCGTCACGCTGCCCGACGACATCGTCGCGCGGCCGCAACCGGGTGGCCTGGTTCCGCGAAAGGTGCACGGCGGCAGGCTTTTCGCGCCGAGATCCGTCGCGGCGCCAGGGCCACCGCCGTTAT
Organism: Nocardia sp. NPDC005745; assembly: GCF_040630775.1. Taxonomy (NCBI): domain Bacteria; kingdom Bacillati; phylum Actinomycetota; class Actinomycetes; order Mycobacteriales; family Nocardiaceae; genus Nocardia; species Nocardia sp. NPDC005745. The sequence continues at coordinate 141,939 of NZ_JBEXYF010000008.1, read as the reverse complement.
CCGGCCGGGAGGTGGACCCACCTCACGCCGGCGCGGCGTGAGGTTGCGAGCCTTCGGCGGCGTCGTCTTCGACGCCGCGGCGGTCGTCGCGTTCGCCAACCGCGCCGACTATGCCCAGGCGATCGTCTGGGCGACGGTCGACGCGGGCAACACCATCGTCGTTCCGAGCACCGTGCTCGCGGCGGCGCGCACGCACATCCCGGCCGACCGGCTCGACATCCTCGCCGTGCTGGTCGGCCTGCCGCACACCGTGGTCCCGGCGTTCGACCGAACCGTGAACCCGGGCGGTGCCTGCTCTGCCGCCGACGCCATGGTCGCTGCCGGTCATGTCACCCGCGAGGCGGTCGCACGCACGTGGCCCTGCCTGACCAGCAGGCCGAGAAGACTGCGGCAGATCGACCCGCGCGTCATCGTCGACCGGCTGCCGTGAACCGCGGGCGACGGATCAGCGCAGCAACGGGATGACGGCGGCGAACTTCTCCATGCTGTCCTCGAGGACGGTGACGTAGCTGATGCCGTAACGGTCGCGCCGAACGCGCAGGTGGTCGGCCATCTCCTCGGGGGTGCCCATGAGCAGGATCGGGTGCTCCTCCGGGGAGTCGGCGACGTCCGGCGGCAGCGCCGGACCGAAGACCTCCAGGACGCTCGCGCGTTCCTCCGGCGGGACCACCCGCTGCACCAGGATGTTGAACTCGACCTTGTCCAGCCGCGCACCGAGCAGTTCCCGCACGTAGGCGACGCGCTCCTCGATCTCGGCGAGCCCGGCCATCTGCAGCGGTCCGCCGTTGCGCGCGGCGGCGGCCCCGGTGAAGGCGATGGTGTCGGCGTGCCGCGCGGCGACGGCGAGCAACCGATCACCCCATCCGCCGATGAGCACGGGCGGACCCGACGGTTGGGCGGGCTGCGGCTGATACTCCGGGTCGGAGAACAGGCGGCGCAATGTGATCACCGTCTGCTCCAGGTGCTCGACGCGCTTGCTCCCGCTTTCGAACGGGATGCCCGCGGCCTCGAATTCCGCCTGCACGTAGCCGGCGCCGAGCCCGAGTTCGACGCGCCCGTCGGTGAACTGATCGGCGCCTGCCACGTCGCGGGCCAGCAGGACCGGGTTGTAGAACGCGGTGTTGAGCACGAAGGTGTTCAACCGCACCCGTTCGGTCGCCTCGGCGGCCAGGATCATCGCGGGGAACGGCGCGGGCAGGCCGAGATGATCGGCGACGCCGACCACGTCGAAGCCGAGTTCTTCTGCCCGGCGGCACTTTTCGATCCAATTCGCCCGGCCCTCGGGGACCACCATGTTGACACCGAACCGGAAGGGGCGCTGCGCAGTCACGTGTTCTGTCTAGCGAATCACACCGGAAGGCCGGACGCCGGGGGCGGTTCAGCACTGGGCCAGCGTGCCCGCCACCACCGCGACGCCGAGCAGTGCGAGCAGGGTGGCGGCCACCGGCAACGGGCGGCGCCACGCCCGCCGGACCGAGCCGGGGACGCCGCGCCCGGCGGAGTTCCCGCGTGTGGACCGGCGGGCGAACCAGCGCCGCGTCATCGCGACCGTGGTGATGATCAATGTCGCGATCAGCATGCCCGCCCCGTCAGACGCGCGCGGCGCGCGGCGCGGCGGCAGGCGCGCCGGACCTGCCCCGCGGCGCTGCGACTATCCCGCGCTGTAGCAGGCTTTCCGCGGTGTCCACCACGGATTCCCGCACCGGACGCATGGTCCAGCCGAGTTCGCGCCCGGCTTTGTCGGCGCTGAGCGACTCGGTGCGCCCCAGGCTCGGCAGTGTCAGCCGGACGCCCCTGTCGAACAGCGCGACACAACGCACCACCCAGTTCGGCAGCCGTCTGGTCGGCACCCGGAATCCACGCGGGCGGTATTCCTCGGCGAGGATGCGCGCCATATCCTCCATCCACAGGTGCTCGCCCGCGCAGATGTAGCGGTTGCCCGCGGCTGCCGGGGTCTCCAGCGCGAGCCGGTGCGCCACGGCAAGATCGCGTACGTCCACCGGCGCCCAGCCCACCCGGGGCGTGCCGGGTACGTCTCCGGCCAGCAACCGCCGCACGGGCTCGTGCGAGGTGCTCGTCGCCGCCGACAGCAATGGTCCGAGCACCATGCCCGGATTGACGACAACCAGTTCGAATCGCTCGGCGGCCGGGAGTTGCGCGACGAAATCCCAGGCCGCCCGTTCGGCGAGCGTCTTGCTCTTCTGATACGCGGGGCTGCGCTCGACCACCGTCCAGTCGGCCTCGGTGCGCAGGGCGTCGTCGGTGTGACCGTAGGCGATCGCGGCGATCGAGGAGGTGAGCACCACGCGGCGGACGGTGCCCGCGGCGGCACAGGCGCGCAGCACCCGCAGAGTTCCTTCGACCGCGGTGTCGACGAGTTCGCGCTCGTCGTCGGGCGGCGTGGCGGGGAACGGAGAGGCGACGTGCAATACGCCGACGCTGCCCGCCACGGCGGCCGCCCAGCCTTCGTCGCCGTTCAGATCGGCTTGCGCGAACTCCAGTTCGCCGCCGGTGCGGCGGGCCAGTTCCACCAGGTGTGCTCGTTTGCCGGCGCCTGCGAGGTCGCGGATCGTCGCGCGCACGGCGTAACCGTGTTCCAGCAACTCGGCGATGACGTGGCCTGCGACGAATCCCGTTGCGCCGGTGACCGTTACCCGTGTGCTCATGTGCTCATCCCTCTCCTACAGTGACTACCGCGGCGGCCATCTGAGCGCCGCTCAGATAATCTAAGCACCGCATAGTTAGGTTGTCCAGGACGCGTCGCATACGCTCGGATGGTGACGCGGACCAGTTACCACCACGGCGCCTTGCGCGACGCGCTGCTGGCCGCCTGCCTGCGATTGATCGAGACGGAAGGACTCGCGGCGGTCAGCCTGCGCCGGGTGGCGCGCGAGGCGGGGGTGAGCACGGCGGCGCCGTACCACCACTTCCCCGACCGGGCCGCCCTGCTCGCGACGCTGTCCACCCAGGGCTTCCAGTTACTCGGAACGCGACTGGCGGCGGCCCGGGCCGAGGCGGAAACGCCGATGGCCGCACTGACCGCACTGGCGAACGCCTACGTGCGGTTCTCCCGCGAGCACCCGGCGTACTTCCGCTTGATGTTCCGGCCCGAACTCTCCCAGCCCGACAAGCATCCCGACACCATGGGGGCGGGTGACGCGGCGTTCGGCGTCCTGACCGACGCGATCGCGGAGTGTGTCCGCGCCGGAGCGCTGCCCGCCGCCGAGGCCGACACGTTGGCGGTCATGTTCTGGGGGCTCGGCCACGGGCTGGCCTCGCTGTGGCTGGACGGCCAACTGGAGAAACGCGCGGAACAGTTCGGCACGAACGCCGCGGCGTTGGTGGACGATGTCATGCGAGCCTTCGCAGCTCTGATCGAGCCGAGCACGACGCCGCTGACCTAGAGTAGACGCCAGGCATTTGCTGTCCGATGCTTCCCACCGATCCGAGAGGACGACACGGATGACCGCGCAGCTGGATCCGACGGTGCAGGAGTTCGTCGACGCGCTCAACGCCAACGATCAGGACCGGTTCTACGCGGTGCTCACCGACGATGCCACCATGTCCGACGACGGTGTGGAGCGCAACCTCACGCAGTGGACCGGGGCGGAGATCTTCGACAGCAACGCCCGCATGCGGATCGAGTCCATCGACGACAACGGCACCGAACTGGTTGCCGACTACACCAATTCGCGATGGGGCTCGATGCGGACCACCTGGCGATTCGTCCTGCGCGACGGCAAGGTGAGCCGTTTCGAGACCGGACAGGCGTGAATACCCTTGCCAGGCAGCCGCCGACATTGACATTCTGACCTTCGTGTTCGTCGCGCCGCGTTACGGTACCGGTTCCCTGGCCGATGTGTTCCCCTCCGTGCTCGCCGGTCTGGGCGTGCCGGGCGAGGAAGACCGCCTAGGCCTGGGCCTGAATGCCGACCAGGTCTGCGTTCTGCTGGTGGACGGGCTCGGTTACCGGGATCTCGTCGCCGATCCCATTGCGGCGCCATTCCTGTCCGGCCTCGCGCCGGTCCGGCTCACGGCCGGTTTCCCCACGACGACGGCCACCAGCCTCGCCTCGCTCGGGGTGGGCGTTCCGCCGGGCGAGCACGGGATCGTGGGCTATCTGTTCCACGTCCCCGGCTATGACCGGCTGTTCACCCCACTGTCCTGGCGGCTGCACGGTGCGCCGAAGTCCGATCTGCGCAAGGAATTGATCCCGGCGGAGTTCCAGCCCCGCCCAACCGTTTTCCAGCGCGCCGTCGCCGACGGCATCGCCGTCGCACAGGTGTCGCCGCGCGATCAGGCCGGATCGGGACTGACCGAGGCGGTGCTGCGCGGTTGCCGGTTCCTGCCCCAGCTGTCGTTCGGCGATCTCGTCGCCGGTGTGAGCGAGGCATTGCGGGCCGGGCCGCGCTCACTGGTCTACACCTACCACGGCGATCTCGACCTGACCGGACACGTGCGCGGCCCGTCGTCGCGGGCCTGGGAATTGGAACTGGCCAACGCCGACCGGCTCGCCGCCGCGCTCGCCGCCGAGCTGCCCCCGGGCGCGGCGCTGCTGGTCACCGCCGACCACGGCATGGTGCAGATGGACGACAGCATCGATTTCGACACCACCCCCGTCCTGCGAGAAGGAGTCCGGGCGCTCGGCGGGGAAGCGCGGGCCCGGCACGTCTACACCGTGCCGGGCGCCGAATCCGACGTCGCGGCGGCCTGGCAGGCCACGCTCGGCCCGGACTTCGAGGTGCTCGGCAAGGAGGAGACCGTCGCCCGAGGCTGGTTCGGCCCCACCGTCGACCCTGCGATCGCCCAGCGCATCGGCGATCTGGTCGTGCTCGCGCGAGGGCGGCGTGGTGTCATCCGCAGCGGCGTCGAACCATTGCAGTCGTCGCTGGTCGGGCAGCACGGTTCGCTCACTCCGGCGGAAGTCGAGGTGCCGCTGTGCGTCTTCCGTGCCTAGTGCCCGTCTTCGGTGAACAGCGCTCTAGTCTGGAGTCCGATCGCGGCGGGTGTCGCCGCCGACCCTTCAGGAGGAGCCCATGAACGCCACGCTGTCACGGACCGGTCGGACCGGCCTCGGGTTCGCGATGGTCGCCATGGCCCTCACCGGCTGCACCGACATCGAACGCGCCCTCAACCGCGGTGGCGACACCCCGTGCAGCGAGTACGTCAAGCAGGATCAGGACACCAAGCGCACGACGATCACCAAGTTCGTCAAGCAGCAGAGCCAGGACGACCGCGAGCCCGCGGGGACCGTCGTGGACGCGACGATGGTGTCGGTCGACCTGCTGTGCGGCGCCCAGGCCAACACCGATACCCCCATCAAGAACGCCGACGTGGCCGGGATCTTCATCCGGAAGTGACCGCTCAGCGCGGCGGATGGGCGGCCAGGTAGCGCTCACCGGTCACCGCGTCCACGGCATCCGGACGGGGAGTGCGGAAGAACACGAACGACTTGCCCCCGACCTGATAGACCGGGTTACCGCGCGGTCCGTCGGCGCGTGTCACATGGGGCATGCCCGAAGCCACCTCGTGCACATCGGCGAGGCGTGCCCGCTCGAAACCGGTCGCCATGCCAGCAGCCTAGGGCGTCGTGGGCCACTTCGCTCGAAAGCGCCGGCGACCGGCCGGTAGGGCTCCGGGCGCTCGCCACGCCGGTCGGCGTACGCCAGAATGAGAGGGAGAATTCGAGCTCACACGACGACGGGTCTTCCACGTGGCACGCTTCCGCGCCCTCACACAGCAGCGGGTCGAACTGGAAAGAGAATGGGAGCGTTGGGCGACGGCTCCACGGGCGGTACCCCGCCCCCGGGACACCGTCCTGCGCAACGACGTAGCACAATCCTGGCGGCGCTCGCTGCACACCGTCGATCCCGGTCGCACGATCGCGCCGGGGGTGGACGACATCGGTGATCGCTGGGCCGCGTCGCCACTGCGCGAACCGGTGACGGCACTGGCGGGTGAACTGCGCGCCATCACCGAGGATTCCGGGTATCTGGCGGTGGTCACCGACAGCGCGGGCACCGTGTTGTGGTCCTGCGGTGACCGCACGCTGCGCAGGCAGGCCGAGCAGGTCAACCTCGCGCCGGGCGGATGCTGGGACGAAAGTCATATGGGCACCACCGGCTTGGCACTCGCGCTGCACACCGACCGCCCCGCCTCGGTGTTCTCCGCCGAGCACCTGATCGCCGCACTGCACGGCTGGGTCTGCTATTCCGCGCCGATCCACGGACCCGACGGCAGGCAGGTCGGCGCGCTGGATCTGTCGAGTTCCTGGGACCGCTCGCATCCCGCGGTGCTCACCTCGGTGCGCGCGCTGGTGACGGCCGTGGAGACGATGCTGCGCACCGCAGAGCCCGCGCCCGAGCCGGGGATCCGGCTGGAGTGCCTGGGCGCCGCACGGCTGGTACGTGACGGGGTGCCGCTGCCGCTGCCGCCTCGGCAGCTGGAGATCCTCGCCCTGCTGGCGCTGCAGCCGGACGGCTTCACCCCGGAGCAATTACACGCCGCCCTGTACGGCGACCGGTCGGTGTCCAGCAGCACGCTCAAAGCCGATGTCTCGCATCTGCGCCGCGCGATCGGCGGTGCGATCAGCAATCGCCGTTACGCGCTGACCGGTCCGGTGTCCTGCGACGCCGTCGACCTGTTCGCCGCCATCACCGCTGGTGACACCACCTCGGCGGTGTGGCTGTACCGGGGGCCGCTGCTGCCCGGATCGGAGGCGCCCGGCGTGCTGCAGTGGCGCGACTACCTCGATGTCGGCGTGCGGACCGCCGTGCTCGCCGGTGACCGAGCCGAGCACGCGGTGACCTTCGGCGAACGAGCGCCCCGTGATGTCGCGGTACACGAGCACGCGCTGCGATTGCTCCCGCCCGACGACGTGCGCCGCGCGGCGGTCACGGCTCGGCTGCATACGGCATTGCGCGACTGACACTTTCACACCAACCTCGCACCAACCTCCGCGGACGATAGTGGCTCTGTCCGAGATATCTGCGAGGAATCATGAGCTACACCAGACCGGGGGCGGGACTGCGGCATCGCCGACTACCCGACGCAGCCCGGCCACGTCCTCCACGCCGGTCGAACGGCATGGGGACGCATCGAACGCACCGGGTGGACATCACCGACCGCGCGAGGGCGGTCTTGCGCAGCGTGATCGATCAGCACGGAGCCGTGCTGCTGCACCAGTCCGCGGGACACCGCGACAGCGACTCGCCACGGTGCCTGCCCATCCGGGAGTCCAGTATCGACCGCGCCGACGTCCTGCTGGGAAATCTGCCCTGGCACACCGAAGTGTGGATCAGCGGCGAGCAGTACGAGCACTGGAAGCACACCCACCTCACCGTGGATGTGGCCGAAGCATCCGGCGGCCGTGCTTCCGACGCTCTCGAGGACACACATTTCGTCATCAGATCACGACTGCTCACCGACGAGGAAGCAGCGGCGCTGGCGGCCGGAGGGCCGCCGCGCACCGGAGCCGACCGGTTGGCGTAACCCCTGCACGAACCGGCGGGTCGTCCGCCCGGGTGGGCACGACCACCCGGGCGGACGTCGTGTGTCAGCGCCCGGGCAGGAAACGCAGGCTGCGCGCGACGGTCATCAGGAACGGCTGCCACTTGTCCTTCGGGAACAGCTTCGGCGCATCGAGATTCATGAAGCGGGTGACCACGATCGACTGCGGTTCGGTGAACTTGAGCAGGCCGTCGGGCCCGTGGCGGCGCCCCACCCCGGAGATGCCCATTCCGCCCATCGGGGCGCCGGTGGTGCCCCACGCCGGCGCGTAGCCCTCGTCCACACAGACCGTGCCCGCGTGCAGCCGCGCCGCGATCCGCTCGCCTTCGGACTTGCTCGCCGCCCACACCGAAGCGTTGAGGCCGTAGTCGGTGTCGTTGGCCAGGCGCACCGCCTCCTCGACACTGTCGACCGGATAGATCGACACCAGCGGGCCGAAGGTCTCGTTGCGGCCGCACTCCATCTCGTCGGTCACGTCGCCGAGCACGGTCGGCTCGAAGAACAGCGGACCCAGGTCCGGGCGGGCTTTGCCGCCGGTGAGCACTTTCGCTCCCTTCGAGGTGGCGTCCGCGACGTGCTTGGACACCGTTTCCAGTTGCGCTTCGGAGATGAGGCTGCCGATGTCGGCCGAATAGTCGTAGGCGGCGCCGAGTTTCGCGGCGTGTACGGCGGCGACGAATTTCTCGGTGAACGCCGCGGCGACCTGCCGCTCGACATAGAGCCGCTCGATGGAGATGCACAGCTGCCCGGCATTGGAGAAACAGGCGCGCACGGCCGCCTTGGCGGCCTTGTCCAGGTCGGCGCCAGCGGCGACGATCATCGGGTTCTTGCCGCCGAGTTCGGCGGAGAAGCCGATCAGCCTGCGGCCGCACTGCTCGGCCAGGGTGCGGCCGGTCGCCGAGGAACCGGTGAACATCAGGTAGTCGCAGTCCTCGACGATCGCGGTGCCGACCACGCCGCCCGGCCCGGGGACGACCGCGAGCAGCTCGCGCGGCAGGCCTGCTCGGTAGAGCAGCTCGGCGCCTGCCAGCGTGGAGAACGGGGTCTGACTGTCGGGCTTGACCACCACGGCGTTGCCTGCGATGAGCGCCGGAATGGAATCGCCGATCGACAGCAGCAGCGGATAGTTCCACGGGGCGATGACACCGACCACGCCTTTGGGCTGATACCGGACCGAGGCGCGGTTGAGCACGGGGAAGGCGCCCGCTACCCGGTGGGTGTCCAGCACGCTCGGGGCGATCTTGGCGAAATAACGGGCCGCGAACATCAGGCCCATGATTTCCTCTTGGGCCGCCCAGCGGGCTTTGCCCGTCTCGGCCTGCACCACGTCCATCAGGAATTCGCGGTGCTCCACCACCAGAGCGCGGTAACGGTCCAGCACGGCGGCGCGTTCGGCGACCGGACGGGCCGCCCAGCGCTGCTGCGCGGCCCTGGCTTTGCCGAAGGCGGCGGTGACGTCGGCCGGCGTGCCGACCGGCACGCTGCCCAGGGAGTTTCCGGTGAACGTCTCGGCGATCGTCCTGCGCGGACGTTCCGCGGGCGCCTCGATCGCGGCCAGCGCGCTGAGGCGGTCGAATACATCGGCTTCCGGCGCGGGCATCGGTGCCTCCTACTTGTGAGTAACTTTGAGATACACACAATCTACGCCCGATATCGCCCGTCATGAACCCACTGCGGACGGAATGCGCGGCACACCGTCCGCGGCCGCCTCGGCGCCGAATACCTCTTGGTTCTGGCGTGGCCGGGTGACGGTCCCCCGGTAGCTCACGGTTTTCCCGGTCGAGTCAAATCCAGTCCCACTCACCGGGACCGGCTGTCCGTATCGCCGGGTCGTGGTTTACGTTATGCCGATGTTCAGAGCGAGGCTCGGGGTCCGCACCCGGATTCTGGCTATCGCGCTCATTCCGAGTCTGACTCTGCTGTTGGCAGGCATGGGCGCCGCCGGCTACCTGGTAGCCGAAGGAACCAAGGCGAAGGACTGGGCCGCGGCGAGCCAGAAGGCCATCGCGGTGACCAGCGAGGTCATGGACGCGATCGAGCAGGAACGCTACCTCACCCTCGCCCAGCTGTCCGGCGACGACACTCTCACGTCCGCGCTCGGCCCCGCGCGCATGCGCGTGGACGCGTCGGTGCGAAACCTGCTCGCGACCTCCGCGAACCTGCGCGACGTCGACGACACGAAGATCACCGAGAAGGACGCCGACCTCGTCATGCTGACGCAGAGCCTGACGACGGTGCGCTCCGCCGCCGACGCGGGCGCACTGCCGATTCCGGACGCGTACATGTTCTACAACCGGTTGCTCGATCCGATCTCCGCGGGCGCGCAGTCCACCGTGCGCACCGCCCCGGAGAGCGATATCGCCGTGGGCACCGTGGCAGGCATCCGCTTGTTCTACGTGAGCGAGGCGATGTCACGCAGCAACGCCCTCGGCGCGGTCTACGTCCACGGCGCCACTCCCCCGCCCATCCCGCTCGATGAGTACACCCGCCAGACCGGCTTCTACCACGCCGAGATCGCCATGCTCATCACCGAATTGGACGGCCCGATCAAAGCCCGCCTGCAGGCGCTGTCCACCGGCACGGCGTGGCAACAGCTGACCGCGATGGAGAACGCCATCATCCAGCGCGTCAGCGCCGCGGCGGCTTCCGCTACCACATCGCCCCCCGCGGCCAGCGCGAGCACCGGCACACGGCAATCGAGCCTGCCGCCGCTTCCGCTGAGCGCCGAAGAATGGCACCGCGCGGCAGCCGAGGTCAGCCGCGGGTTGCTGGACGCCTGGTCGGTGTACAACAGGGATGTCCAGGAGGCCGCCGAAGACAAGGCCGCCGCGGCGGCGACCAGATCCGCCGTCACGGGTGGCGGCATGCTCGTGATCGGCGTTCTGGTGCTCGTCGTCGCGGTCGCTTTGGCCAACCGCGTCATTCGCAGGCTGAAGCGGTTGCGAGGAGAAACGCTCGCGCTGGCCGACGAGCGGCTGCCCGACATGATGCGCAGGTTGCGCGACGGCGAAGCCGTCGATCCCGCCGCGGAGTCCCCGAACCTGGACTACGGCAGCGACGAGATCGGCCAAGTGGCCAAGGCGTTCCAGCACGCCCATTCCGCCGCCGTCTCCGCGGCGGTGGCCGAGGCTCGCACCCGCGAGGGCGTGAAGGCGGTGTTCCTGAACATCGCGCATCGCAGCCAGATCGTGGTGCACCGGCAACTGGAGATACTCGACGAAGCCGAGCAGCGACAGGAAGACCCGGTCCTGCTCGACACCCTGTTCCGTCTCGACCACCTCGCGACCCGGGAGCGGCGCAACGCCGAGAACCTCACCATCCTCGGCGGCGGCAAGCCGGGCAGGCAGTGGCGCAACCCGGTCCCGTTGGTCGACCTGGTGCGCAGCGCCGTCGGTGAGACCCTCGACTACGCCCGGGTGCGGGTGACCCGGCTGCCCGAAGTCCACGTGCTCGGCGCGGTGGTCGCCGACCTCATCCACCTGCTGGCCGAACTGGTGGACAACGCCACCTCCTTCTCGCCGCCGCAGTCGCGTGTCGAGGTGACCGGCAACGTGGTCGGCAAAGGTGTCGTGGTCGAAATCGGCGACCAGGGCATGGGCATGTCCGAAGCCGACCTGGCCAAGATGAACGAGACGCTGCGCAATCCACCGGATTTCGGCGTGGCCACCCTGTCGGCCGACTCCCGATTGGGATTGTTCGTGGTCGCGCAGCTGGCGGCGCGCCACGGCATCGCGGTGCGGCTGTCGGACTCCGATTACGGCGGCATCAAGGCCATCGTGCTCGTTCCGTCCGCCCTCATCGCGGCCGATTCGGGCGTGCCGCAGACACCGGCGGAGCTCACCGATCCCGGCAGTCGCCGCAAGCTCATCACCACGCCCGCGATCGCGACGGAGACGGCGAATTCCGCTCAGACCCCGTCGTCGTCGGTCGCGACCCTGCCGGTCGAATCCGCCGCGCCCCCGCGCTACGCCCCTCGCCCGTACACCGAGGCTCCGATGCAACCGGGCTCCGACGGTCGCCCGCCGTTGCCGCGACGCCACCGACAGACCAATCTCGCACCGCAATTGGCGCAGTCGACCCAGGAGCAGCAAGCCGCCTCCGCGCAGGCTCCCCGCTCCGCCGAGCAGGCCCGTGATCTGATGTCCGCCATCGAGAACGGAACCAGGCAGGGCCGCCGCGCCACCATCCCCGACGAACAGGAAGGCTAGGGGTGTCCGCTTCTCCCGCAGGTGATCTCAATTGGCTGCTCGACGATCTCGTCGACCGGCTGGCCGGCGTGCGCCACGCGGTGGTGCTATCCACCGACGGGCTACTACTCGGCCGCTCCAGCGGCATGAACCGCGAGGACGCCGAACACTTCGGCGCGATGTCCTCGGCGCTCTACGGGCTGGCGCGCAGCGCGGGCAACCGGTTCGACGGCGGCGGCGTCCGCCAGGCGGTCATCGAACTCGACCGCGCGGTGCTGTTCGTGACCTCCGCGGGCGACAACGCCTGCCTGGCACTGCAAGCCGCGGAGTCGGCCAATCTCGGCATGGTGGCCTACGAGATGAATCTGACGGTCCAGCGCGTCGGCAGCTATCTGTCCACGACCGCACGCCAAGACCTCGTCGGACATGTCGAGTAAGACCTGCCATGACCCATCCGCGTGAGCCCTGGTTCGACGAGGCGGCCGGCCCTCTGGTGCGTCCCTACGCGGTCACGCGCGGACGCACCAGCGGCGCGGGGCCCGAACTGGATATGCTCACCACCGTGATCGCGGACTCCTCCGCGGCCACACTGCGACGCAGCGAACCCGAGTACGCCGATATCCTTCGCCTGTGCCGGGTTTCGCAGACCGTCGCGGAAGTCTCCGCACAGTTGCGTTTGCCGCTGGCGGTGACGAAGATCCTCGTCGGTGATCTGATCGGCGACGGGCAACTGATCTTCCGCGCTCCCGTTCCGACGGAGGCCGGACCCGATGACCTCAACATATTGCGAGCGGTACTGGATGGAATCCGAAAACTTTGACCCGAGCGGCACACCGCAACTGGCCGCGTCGGTCAAGATCCTCGTCGCCGGCGGGTTCGGCGTCGGCAAGACCACCATGGTCTCGGCGATCAGCGAAGTCGCGCCACTGCGCACCGAGGAACTGATCACCGAGGTGAGCACCGGAATCGACGATCTGTCGGGCGTCGAGCAGAAGTCCACGACCACGGTCGCGCTGGACTTCGGCAGGCTCACCATCGACCGCGACCTGGTGCTCTACCTGTTCGGTACACCGGGCCAGGACCGGTTCTGGTTCCTGTGGGACGAACTGGCGCGCGGTGCGCTCGGCGCCGTCGTCCTGGCCGATACCCGCAGGCTCGGCAACTCTTTCGCGTCCGTGGACTTCTTCGAGCGCCGCGGTCTGCCGTTCATGGTGGGCGTCAACTGCTTCGACGGCGCACCGCGCTACACCAACGACGAAGTACGCGACGCCCTCGACCTCGACTCGGCCACCCCCGTCATGCTCTGCGACGCGCGCGACCGAGGGTCGTGCAAGGACGTCCTGCTCACCCTCGTCGAACACCTCATCCAGCGGGCACAACGCGCACACGCCACCACCTGAGGGCGCGGCAGCCGCGCGGTGGTCGGGACCTGCGAACCCTCACACCTGCCGCAGCCAGGCCACGAAAAGCAGCGCGCCACCCGCGGCCAGCACTACCGCGGCCGGAGCAGGCCACCACGGCCCGTTCCGGCCGAGCAGGCCGCGGGTGAGCCGCAATTGGAACGCGCCGAGCCCGGCGAGGACCAGCAGCCAGATCGGCAGCAGCCCGACGCCGAGCGCCGCGTGCACCGCCCACGCACCCGCCGAAGTGGGACCGCCCCAGGATCCTTCGAGATTGTCGCTCGCGACGACCGGAAACAAGATCCCGCGGAACGCGGCGACGGCCGCCAGGAAGGCCAGAAACCAGGCCGTCAGGCCGACCGCGCCACTGAGCACCGAGTGCGAGACCGACCGGGTGACGGCGAATTTGTGCGGCAGAACGGATTCACCGAGCAGTCGCCGCGGCACGCGCAGCCGGGTCGGAATTCGCCGCACCGCCAGCGGGAGCGCCCAGAGCGCGTAGGCGGCGTAACGCAGGAGTGCCCGAAACCACGACATACCGCCGACGGTAGCGCTACTCGGCCCGCGATTCACCGTAGCAGGCCCGCGTGCACCAGATCGTCGAACAGCATCTGGTCGACCGGAGGGACGAGGGCCCGGTCGGCATAGGAGAACCACGCGACCTCTTCGATCTCGCTGCTCGCGGCGAGCGTTCCGCGGTAATCCGCGGTGTAGCAACTCATCCGCACCACCGCCCCGTCCGCCGGACCGTGCGGCGCCTCATAGGTGCCGACGTGCGCGGCGGTCTCCGGCAGCAGCGCGACCGTGAGTTCTTCCTCGATCTCGCGCAGCAGCGTCTGCAGATCGGTCTCGGCGCCTTCACGCTTGCCGCCCGGGATGTAGAAGACATCCTTGCCGCGCGGTCTGGCACACAGGATCCGTCCGTCCTCGATGCGCACCCATGCCACCGTGTCGATCAACTGCCGCACTCGCCCGTCCGCCACCGCCGCAGCCTATCGCCGCGCGACGACGGACGCGGAATGTGCAGGCGCCCGCCTCACCCGGCCGGAATGAGGTAGGGGTCCTTGGCACCTGGGCCGAGAACGGGACGCAGGTCGCGCAGCGCGATGCGCTCACCGCACTCCGAGCACACCGGCTCGACGGTCACGAGGTTCCCGCACGCGGCGTGCCTCGTCTGCACCGGCGGACCGTCCGGCGCGGCCCATTCGTCACCCCACTGCCGCATCGCGGTGACGACCAGCCACAGCGAGCGGCCTTTCGTGGTGAGCCGGTAGTCGTAGCGAACCGGATTGTCCTGATAGGGCTCTCTGGTCAGCACGCCGTGCTCCATCAGATGCTCGAGACGCTGAGTGAGGACATTGCGCGCGATGCCGAGCCGGGCGTGGAAGTCGTCGAAGCGCGTCACGCCGAACAGGGCGTCGCGCACGATCAGCAGCGTCCACCATTCCCCCACCACCTCGAGGCACTGGGCCAGCGAGCAGTTCATGTCCTCGAAGCTCGTCCTGCGCATATCCGTCAGCATACTCAGTTGCTTGACAGAACTCACTATTCTAGTGTGCGTTGCATGAAGCAACTCACTACGCGGACGCTCGCCGAGGAGTTCGCGCTCGCCGACACCGGCGGGGGCCGGTGGCAGGCGCGGGTCGACCGGTCCTGGCGGGGATGGACCGGACCGCACGGCGGCGTGATCGCGGCTCTGCTCATCGAGGTGGCTCGCGCGGCGGCTGCCGAACCATTGCCGGTGCGGGCCGTGGACCTGCGGTTCCTGGGCCGCCCCACCGAGGATGTACTGACCTTTCGCGCGACCGAGCACACGGTCGGCCGCAGCACCGTAGTGCTGGACGTGCACGCCGAGCAGGACGGCAGCCCGGTCGCGGCGGCGTCCGTCACGCTCGGTCGCACCGTGGAATCGGGCATCGCGAAATACCCGGGCGTGCCGGCACCGCGGGTGCCCGATGTCGATTCCTGCGCGCGGTTCGCCCTCCCGCCCGAACTCGTGCCTGCGGGCGCCCACTTCGACATCCGCCCCGCGGCGGGACCGCTGCCACTCACCGGCGCGGACGAACCGATGATGTGCGCCTGGATCGCACTCCGCCCCGAGCCGCCCGCGGACGCGGCGGCCCTCGCGATCCTCGCCGACGCTCTGCCGCCCGCCATATTTCCCACGCTGCGCGCGCCCGTCGCGATCCCCACGGTGGCGCTGTCGATGCACGTGCACGGCGCGCCCACCGGTGGCCTGCCGGTGCTGGTTCGCACGGTGAACGCCTCTACCGGCGGCGGTTGGTCGGTAGACGACACCTCGATCTGGGACCGGAGCGGCCTGCTGCTCGCCTCCGCCCGCCAGACCCGCCGCGTGCTCGGCTGAAACGGAGAAGATCATGCCATCCCCTACCGCGGCGCCGAACCGGGCCGCCGCCGACTTCCGGGTCGTGCTCGCCGTCGTCTCGATCGGCGTACTGCTGTCGAGCCTGGATCTGTTCATCGTCAACGTCGCCCTTCTGGACATGTCCGCCGATCTCGGCGGAGCACGGATCTCCGGGCTGTCCTGGGTGCTCAACGCCTATGCGATCGTGTTCGCCGCACTGCTGGTCCCGGCAGGACGACTCGGCGACCGCCGCAGCATTCGAACCACCTTCCTGCTGGGATTGGTGATATTCGTCGCCGGGTCGGCACTGTGCGCGACCGCATGGGACGTCGGGTCGCTGGTGCTGTTCCGCGTCCTGCAGGCCGTCGGCGGCGCGCTGCTGACGCCCGCCTCGCTCGGCTTGGTGCTCGCGGCCGCACCGCCGCAGCGCCGCGCCGCGGCGGTGCGGCTGTGGGTCGCCTTCGGCGGCCTCGGCGCGGCGCTCGGCCCGGTGCTGGGCGGGCTGCTCGTCGAATTCGGCTGGCGCTGGGTGTTTCTGGTCAACGTGCCGTTCGGCTTGATCGCGGTGGTCATCGGCGTGCGGATGCTGCCCGATCCCGAAGGCGACGGCGGGCGGATGCCCGACCTGTTCGGCGCGGTGCTGTTGGTCGGCGCGATCGCCGGGCTGGTGCTCGGACTGGTGAAGGGTACGGACTGGGGGTGGTCGTCGGCGGGCGTACTCACCGCGTTCGCCGTGGCGGCGCTGTTGACTGTGGCGTTCGTGGTCTCCTCGGCCCGGCACCACAGCCCGGTGGTGGATCCGGCATTGCTGCGCGCGCCCAACTTCGCCTGGATGACCGGCAACGCCGTCTTCTTCAACGTCGCCTTCGGCGCGATGCTGCTGTCGGTGGTGCTGTGGGCGCAGAACGTGTGGGGCTGGTCGGCGATACGCACCGGTCTGGCCGTCGCGCCCGGCCCGCTGATGGTGCCGGTGATCGCGGTCCTGGCGGGGCGGCTGATCGGACGGATCGGCGCCGGACCGGTCATCGCGGGGGGCGGGATCATCTTCGGTGCGGGCATGCTGTGGTGGGCGCGGGCGATCACCTTGACGCCGGACTACGTCGGCGGCTTGCTCGGCGGCATGGTGGTCAGCGGCATCGGTGTCGGCCTCACCCTGCCGACCGCCTTCGCGGCCGGCACCAGCGGACTGCCGCCACAGCGGTTCGCCACCGGGTCGGCCGTGTTGAGCATGGCGCGCCAGATCGGTCTCGCGGTCGGGGTCGCGGTGCTGGTCGCGGTGCTCGGCTCGCCCGCCGATCCGGAAGCGACACTGGAGGCGTTCCGGCGCGGGTGGTACGTGACCGCAGCGGTCGCCGTCCTGGCCGGTGTGGTCGGCGTAGCCGCCCGCATGCCGAAACCCGCCGCGGTGCAACCGGAATCGGCCACCGAGTCGGCCGTCGCCTGATCCGTCGCCGGGACCGCGTGAGGCGACGGATCAGCGGCTGCGGCGCTGGAATCGCCGGTCCGCGAACGGCAGGAATTCCGCGGTGATGAGCGGTGGCCGCACCACGGCCATCGGCGACGAGTGCTGCTCCAGCCAGGAATCCCCGCCGCGGACCGGCGGACCGGACAGTCCACAGGTCCGCCGCCACGGTCCACGCCGCGATGAAGCCCAGCTGGTCGGGCATCAACTGGGGCGCGACGAAAATCTGTGTGGTCCCGCCGCATCACTACCCGGCCCGCACCGTGAGGCTTTCGCGCCCTGCGGTCAGCGCCACGTGCGCGACAGCGGCGTCCAACCCCCGCTTCGGCAACGGCGCATCGTCGAACATGGCGATCTCGACGGCGTCCTCGGTGAGTTCCCAAGTGCCCGCGATACGTCCGCCGACCACGACGATCGGTGAGATCCAGCCCGCGGTCCGGCTCACCTTCGCACGGTGGGCGGCGGGCAGCGCGACGGTGTCACCGGTGCCCGGTCCCAGCACGTACTGGTCGAAGGCGCCGAGCAGGTGCACCGTCGCGCTCGGCGCGGCGGCGGCCAGCGCGTCGACCTGATCGGTCGGCAGGAAGCCGCGGCGGCCCTCCACGTCGACTTCGGTGAGCAGGTCACCCAGCTCGGCGAACCAGCGCCGCACCGTTGATTTGCGCAGACTGCTGCGGCTGAGCCAGGCGTCGAAGGTCTCCGGCGTCGCCGGGCCGTAGGCGCCGAGATAGCCGAGGATCGCCGCAGGCGCCGCGGCCTCCGGCTCGGGCAGGCCGGGCCAGTCGCGCACCAGCTGGGCCGGACGGGCGAACGTCACCTTGGCGCCCCGCGACGGACCGTGGCAGAGCACCCCTTGCCAGGCCAGGGGTTTGAGCAGCGCGCCCCAGCCGGAGCGCAATTCCTCGCCGAGCCGGTGGAAGCCCGGCTCGGACACCAGGGCCTCGACCAATTCCTCGCGGGTGAGCACCGCGTCGTCGAGCACCTCGGCGACCGCCTCGGCCAGCGCCGCCACCTCCGCGGGGGAGGCGCCGAAGTTCTTCTGCCAGGCGGGCTTCTCCCAGGTGCGTGCCGAGCCGATGAGCGCGAGGCAGGCGGCGGCCAGTTCCGGAGTGAGCGCGTGCAGGGTGCCGCGCATCGCCCAGGTCTTCATCAGCGTGCCGTCCCCGAGCGCGCGAACCAGCCCGCCCGGTTCCGGTTTCGTGCTGCGCAGCCCGACCGCCAGTTCCGCGGCGGAGGCGACCTGGGCCTGCACGCCGCACAAACGCCCGGCGATGGCTACCGCACCCTCGTCCGCGCGGGACCGGACATACTGACGATCCAGCCGCCAGGCGAAGACCTGATCCCAGGTGGCCCGCACGCGTGCTCCTTCTCCCACTCAGCTCAGCAGCGCGCCGACACCGGCCACCGTCGCGGCCGCCAGCGCCGACCCGGTCACTGTCATCGCGATCACGCCGAGCAGGGCGGTGCGGGTGGTGGCTCGCCGGATCGCGCCCACCGGGTCGGCCAGCCGCTCGGCGCGGGCCAGTACCGCCGTGCCCGCCGCGGCCAGCGCACCCGGGGGCGCGGGCTCGACGATGCCGACGATCGCCAGCAACCCGCCCAGCAACGGCAGCGAACCGTGTTCGTCGGCGGCCTTGTCGTCGGCGCACATCTCCAGCAGCCGGGCGATCTCCGCCGCACCGACGGTGAACAAGCGCAGTCCCGGCAGCGTGGTGGCCACCGCGCGCAACACCGCCGACAACGCCGCGTGCCTGCCGGACAGGTGCGCGCGCTCGTGCGCGAGCACCGCGGCCAACTGGTCGTCGTCCAGCACGTCCAGCGCGGCGGTGGTGACCACGATGGTGTCGGGCCGTCCCGGCACGCAATACACCTGCCGCTCCGGCGAATCGAGCACGACCGCACCGATGCCCGGCACCGGCCTGCCGACCAGGCGGACGGCCCTGGCGTGGACGCTGGTGCGCCTGCGCATGTCCACCACGACACCCACCGCGCGCGCGATGAGCGCCACCGTGCCGGTGGCCACCAGCGCCGCCACGGCGAACGTGGCCGCCCGGGTGGCCGCGGCGCCGTGCACATGCATGGGCGTCCACAGGAACGACACGCAGGAGCGCAGCGCGTCCTTCGGATGTCCCCAGTAGGTGGCGAACTCGATGGTCACCACCGTCGCGGCGATCCCCCAGGCGCTCAGGGCGCCGACGATCGCGACGACCCAGGCGATCACGCCCAGCCGCGGCGCGATGCCGCGATGGGTCAGGCTGCGCAGCACGGGCGGACCGAAAGTCGCCACCACGCTGCCGTACAGCGTCAGAGCGATGGCCAGGTTCACGGGACTTCTGGTGACTTGCGCGCCGCGAGTCTGCGCAGCGCGGCACGCAGCCCGGCCGACTCCTCGGCGCTGATCCGATCGACGAAATGACTGAGCACCAGATCGGAGCGTCCGCCGGAACCCAGCGCTTCGAGCATGAGCCGGGCGCTGTGCTCCTCCCTGGTGAGCGTCGGCCAATATCGATAGGCCTTACCGGCGCGTTCGCGTGCCAGCCAGCCCTTGCGATGCAGGTTGTCCATGGTCGACATCACCGTCGTATAGGCGATGTCGCGCTGAGCCGACAGGTCGTCGAAGATCTCGCGCACCGTTGTGTCCTCTGCGTCCTGATCCCAGATGCGGTCCATGATCACCGCCTCCAGATCCCCGAATCCACGCACCGTACCGACTCCCTCATCCGCGCTGTGCCCCGTCGTGGGAACAGGTTACCGGTTACGGCCGGTTACTACGGAGGCAACCAGTAGATCCGTCCGCGCCGATCAGGGCTGCGGGATGCCCCGCACGACCGGGGCGGCGCTCTCACACCGGGTCGCGCGGCGTCCGATCGAGCATGGCGAGGTAGGTATCGAGCTGGGCCGCGCCTGCGAGAAGATTGCGGCTGCGCATGGTCAACCGGTCCTGCCAGGAGTCGAGGAAGGCGCTCAACGCGTCCGCCCCGCCCGCCGCGCGCAGCGACTCGACGAACCGCGCGACCTGGGACAGCCGGTAGCCGCCCCGGCGCAGCTGTCGTGCGATCTCGGCGTCGCGTACGCAGTCCGGTCCGTAGTGGCGGTAGCCCGTCGCCCGGTCACGGTCGGGGCGCAGGATGCCATGGGACTCCCACATGCGCAGTGTCGCCGCGTGCACGCCGAGCCGGCGCGCGAGTTCGCCGACGGTCAGCGGTCGGCCGTGGAGAGGGGTGGGCATCGTGCGGGCCAGGCCGCCCAGGGCCGTCGCGACCTCGCTGCGGGTGTCGCGTTCGGTGAGCAGCGCGACGTGCGCGGCGTCGATGAGCCGGTAGGCGGACTCGGAGTCACCGCGGTTGGTCGCGCGCAGGATGTCCGTCGCCTGCCGGTGCCCGTGGCCCGCGCGCAATGCCAGGAAGGCGCGCAGCGCCTGCGCGTGCAGGGCCGTATAGCGCCGATACCCGGCCTCACTGCGCTCGGCGGGCGGAAGGATGCCCGCGTCGTCGTAGTTGCGGATCGCCTGTGCGGACAACCCGTGTTCCCGGGCGAGGTCGATCGGCCGCAGCTCACACCTCCGATTGAGGCTTTGATCTCTGAATACCAGGGATCGGTCACAAAAGTTTCACTCGAATGTTCAACGATAGTGTCGAGGGCAGTTCCTTCTGGAAAGGGGTGCTCATGTCCACTGCCGCAGCACTGCGAGCCGTCGGCCGCCAACTCGACGACCCGGCAAGCCTGGGCCGCGCCCTCGACGAACTGCTCGGCGCGCGGACCGAGCCGACGGCCCTGCTGGCCCTCGGCGAGCCGACGCACGGGGTCGAGGCGTTCCCGTTGTTACGCAACGAGATCCTCTGTCACCTCGTCGAGCGGGGGTACCGGTCGATCGTGCTGGAGACCGATGTCTTCGCCGCGTCCGTTGTCGACGACTACGTGGCGGGGGCCACCGCGGACCTCGACACGGTGCTCGCGACCGGGTTCAGCCACGGATTCGGCGCGGTGCCGGGCAACCGCGAACTCGTCGAATGGCTCCGCACGCACAACGCCACCCGCGCGCCGTCGGACCGGGTTCGCTTCCACGGCTTCGACGCTCCGGTGGAGCACTCCGGCGCGCCGAGTCCGCGACGCGCACTGTTCTCGGTCACCGACTATCTGCCCGCCGCGCTGCGGCCCGGATCGGTCCGCGACCTCGACGCACTACTCGGCGAGGACGCGGACTGGACGAACCAGGCGGCCATGTACGACCCGGCTGCGTCCATCGGAGACTCGGACCGCGCTCGCGCCCTGCGCGTCGTCGCGGACGATCTCGCCTGCGCGCTGCACCGCGCGGCACCCGGCCTGCGTCGCGCCGACCCGGCCGGCTACGACCACGCCGTCGCGCACGCGCGCACCGCCCAGGGCCTGCTGCGCTACCACGCGGCCATGGCCGGTTCCGCACCCGGTCGCATCGCGACCCTGCTCAGCGTGCGCGCCGAGATGATGGCCGAGAACCTCCTCGCGATCGTCGCGCAGGAGCAGCGACACGGACCGAGCCTGGTGTTCGCGCACAACGCGCACTTGCAGCGCGTGCAGTCCCACACCCCGATCGGCCGGGACGAGGCGAACTGGGGCGGCGCCGGCGCGCTCGTCGAACTCACCCTCGGCGAGCGGTACGTGTTCGTGGCAACCGACGCCAGTCCTGACAGTGAGCCGGGCACCCTCCAGCGCGTGTTGGCCGAGGCGACCTCCCGCCGCGCCCTGTTCCCCTCCCAAGACCTGCGCGCCGCGCTCGCTCCGTCGATCGGCACGAGCGCACCTTTCGTGCCCGGCCACATTCCGCTCACCCCGGCGGACTTGGACGGCGCCGATGCGGTCATCTTCATCGCCGACACCGACGGAAAGCGGCATCAGTACTGGTAAACCTTCGCCCCCCACCTCTGATTCCAATTCGCGGGCGCCTCGGCGGTACTCCGAACAGCCCGGGGAGTTCGACACGCCAGACGGAGGCTTATGCGAACATATGTTCGTGTCCGATGCGTCCGTCCCCCGCAGGCCCCGGATACTCGCGCGGCCGGAGGCATCGATCCTGCATGCCGACCTCGACTCGTTCTACGCCTCGGTCGAGCAGCGTGACGACCCGCGGCTGCGCGGCAAGCCGGTGATCGTCGGCGGCGGCGTGGTCCTGGCGGCGAGCTATGAGGCGAAGGCGTTCGGGGTGCGCACCCCGATGAACGGAGGGCAGGCGCGCCGGTTGTGCCCGCACGCGATCGTGGTGCCGCCGCGGATGTCCGCCTACGCCGAGGCGAGCAAGGCCGTCTTCGAGATCTTCCGCGACACCACGCCAGTGGTGGAGGGCATCTCCATCGACGAGGCCTTTCTCGACGTCGGCGGGCTGCGCCGGATCGCCGGCGAGCCGGTCGCCATCGCGACGCGGCTGCGCGCGCAAGTCCGCGACCGAGTCGGCTTGCCCATCTCGGTGGGCATCGCGCGCACCAAGTTCCTCGCCAAGGTGGCCAGCGCCGTCGCCAAGCCCGACGGGTTGCGGCTGGTCCAGCCGGACGGCGAACTGGAGTTCCTGCACCCGCTGCCGGTGGAGAGACTCTGGGGTGTCGGCGACGTCACCGCGCGCACGTTGCACGAGCACGGCATCACCCGCGTCGGTCAGCTGGCCGAACTCGGCGAGCGCCCGCTGCGGGCGATACTCGGTCCCGCCGCCGCCCGCCACCTCTATGCCCTGTCCTGGGCGCGGGATCCGCGCCGCGTCGAGACCGGCAGGCGGCGGCGTTCGATCGGCGCCCAGCGCGCCCTCGGGCGCAAGCGCCGTCCTCCCGACGAGATCGAGGCCTACCTGCACGGGCTCACCGATCGACTGGGCAGGCGGCTGCGCGCCGCCGACCGGGTGTGCCGAACGGTGGTGCTGCGGCTGCGTTTCGACGATTTCACCCGGGCCACCCGCTCCCACACCCTCGCCCAGGCCACCGACCACACCGAGACGATCCTGTTCGCGGCCCGCGCTCTGCTCACCGGCGCGATGCCGCTCATCCAGGAACGCGGCCTCACCCTGATCGGCCTGGCGCTGACCAATCTCGACGACGCCGACACCGTCCAGCTCTCGCTGCCCTTCGAGTCCCGCGCCACCGGCACCCTCGACGCGACCCTCGACGACTTACGCACGCGCTTCGGCTCCGCCGCCGTCACCCGCGCGACCCTCCTGCACCGGGGCGAGGGCCTCTCGGTCCCGCTCCTCCCCGACTGACGCCGACGGCGCTCGCGTACCGGGCAGCGGCCGCACCACCCCTCAGTACGACCGTTTCGGCCGCTTGTCCATCAACCGCAGGATCAGCGGCGTGAAGATCAGCTGCATGGCCAGCTCCATCTTGCCGCCGGGGACGACGATGCAGTTCGACCGCGACATGAACGAGTCGTGCAGCATCGACAGCAGATAGGGGAAGTCGATCACCTTCGGGTCGGCGAACCGGATCACCACGAAACTCTCGTCCGCCGTCGGAATGGTGCGCGCGATGAACGGATTGGACGTGTCCACCGTCGGCACGCGCTGGAAGTTGACGTAGGTGCGGGAGAACTGCGGGCAGATGTAGGTGACGTAGTCCGGCATCCGCCGCAGGATCGTGTCGATCACGGCCTCGCTGGAGTAGCCGCGCTCGGTCTTGTCCCGGATCACCTTCTGAATCCACTCCAGATTGATGATCGGCACGACGCCGACCAGCAGATCGGTGTACCGGGCCACATCGACCGTGGAAGTGACCGCCGCGCCGTGCAAGCCTTCGTAGAACAGCAGATCGCTGCCCGGCGTCAATTCCTCCCACGGCGTGAAGGTCCCCGGCGACTGGCCGTAGGGCTTGGCCTCGGTCTCGTCGTGCAGGTATCGGCGCACGGTCCCGACGCCGGTCTCGCCGTAGTCGCGGAACAGCGTCTCCAGTTCTTTCAGCAGGTTGGCTTCCTCACCGAAATGCGAGAACCGCAGATTGCGGGTCTGCTCGGCCTCGGCCATGGCGAGTTTCATCTCGTTGCGGTCGTAGCGGTGGAACGCGTCGCCCTCGACAACGGCCGCGGTGATCCCCTCGCGGCGGAAGATCTCCTGGAAGGTCCGGGTCACGCTGGAGGTCCCCGCCCCGGAGGATCCGGTGATCGCGACGACCGGGTGCTTGACCGACATGATTCTCCTCTTCAGCGCTGGGCCGGACGAAACAGCGACCGCCTGCCGAACAGCGAACTGTCGAAACTGGGCCCCTCGTCGGGTTCGCGGTGATACCGCTCGATGCGCTCCACTTCGTTGCGGGAGCCGAAGATCAGCGGTACCCGCTGGTGGACCTCCCCGGGCAGCACTTCCAGCACCCGCTCGCTGCCGGTGGTCGCCGCGCCGCCGGCCTGTTCGACGATGAACGCGATCGGGTTGGCGCCGTAGAGCAACGCCACCCGCCCCGGACGCGCGGGCGGGCGGGTGTCGCGCGGATACAGGTACACCCCGCCGCGCGTGAGGATGTGGAAGGTGTCGGCGACCAGCGATGCCACCCAGCGCATGTTGAAATCCCGCTCGCGTGGCCCGTCCACGCCGTCCAGGCACTCGTGCACATAGCGGCGCACGGGTCGCTCCCAGAAGCGCTCGTTGGCCGCGTTGATCGCGAAACCGGAGGTGTCCTCGGGAATGCGCATCCGCGGGTGAGTCAGCACGAACGCGCCGATCTCCCGGTCCAGGGTGAACCCGTCCACGCCGCTACCGGTGGTCAGCACCAGCATGGTCGCGGGCCCGTACAGCGTGAACCCCGCGCACACCTGCTCGACACCGGACTGCAGGAAGTCATCCGCGACCGGACCGTCCTGCGACCCCGTGTCCCGCGCGGGCGCGCGCAGCACGCTGAAGATCGTGCCCACCGGAAGGTTCACGTCGATGTTCGACGAACCGTCCAGGGGATCGAACGCGAGCAGGTATTTCCCGCGCCGATGGGTGGCGGGCACCGGATGGATCTCGGTGATCTGTTCGGAGAGCAACGCCGAAAGATGGCCGGTCCACTGGGTTTCGGCGACCATGATGTCGTTGGCGATCGCGTCCAATTCGCGGTGCACCGTCGGCGGGGGATTATCCGGCCCCGAGGGGCCGAGCGATCCGACGATCGCGCCGCGGGTGACCTGATTGGCGATGATCTTCGTCGCGGTCGCGATCACGTTCACCAGGGCGGAGAACTCACCGGACGAGCCGGGATGCCGATGCTCCTGCTCGATGGTGTAACGGGTGAGGGTCTTCAGTCCTTCTGGCATGGCGCCTCGATCTCGTCACCGGGGGGCTCCTGCGGTGGGCCCGGGGTCGGTGAACACGCTGCTGCCGTACACATCCTGATCGGTGAGCGTGATCAAATCGGTCTTGGTCAGTGGTCTACGCAGCTCGACGAGCCGCTTGGCCTGCCGCAACCGGCAGCGGTCCAGCGCGTTGCGGACGCTGCGCGCGTTGGAGAAGCGCGGACGGGCCATCCGGCGTTCCAGGTACTCCCCGAACGCGCTGCGCGCCGCGTCGTCGAAATGGAAGTTCTCCCCGGCCACCATGAGTCCGGCGATGTCCAGCAGCTCGGCGTGGGTGTAGTCGGCGAACTCCAAGTGGTGGGCCACCCGCGAGGACAGGCCGGGATTGGCGGAGAAGAAGCGATCCATCCGGTCCGGGTAACCCGCGAAGATCACCACCAGGCTGGCGCGCTCGTTCTCCATCTCCTGCAACAGGATCTCGATCACCTCCTGCCCGTAGTCGCGTTCGTTCTCCGGCCGGAACAGGTAGTAGGCCTCATCGATGAACAGCACGCCGCCGGCCGCCTTGGCCAGCGCCTCCTTCGTCTTGGGCGCGGTGTGCCCGATGAACTGGCCCACCAGGTCGTCCCGAGTGACGGTGTGCACTTTGGGTTTGCGGATGTAGCCGAGCGCGTGCAGCATCTGCGCCATCCGCAATGCCACCGTCGTCTTGCCCGTGCCCGGCCCGCCGGTGAAGCTCATGTGCATGGTCGGCCGCGACGAAGTCAGCCCGAATCGCTGCCGCGCGCGGTCGATCAGCAGCAGCGCCGCGATCTCGCGCACCCGCCGCTTCACCGGGGCCAGGCCGATCAGTTCCGCGTCCAGTCTGCGCAGCGTCTCCTCGACGTCGTGGCCTGCGAGGTCGGCCGACAGATCCAGCACCGCGTCCTCGCCCAGGATCTCCGGCGCCTCCGTTTCGGCGGGCGCCGTCCGCACCGCGCCGGGAACGTCGGTCCCCGGCCGGTGCAGACGGAATCCCGAGCCGTTGGGCTCAGCCGCCATACCGGTCTCCCGGGCGGACGGTCGTGGCATACGAGTGCAGGCCGTAGGTCTGCCTGCGGTCCGGGCCCTCGGTGCGGGTCAGCGCGAAGCCTGGCTCGTCGGGCGGCCGCTGCACCAGGAAACTCAGTGCTGTCGTCTGCCTGGTGTAGCGGGCGTCGTAGGCCAGCACCCGCACGTAATGCCGCGGGAAAGTGGCTCGGCAGGCGTTGATCTCGGCCAAGACACCGTCGGGCTCGTCCAGGTCGAACAGCGGCAGTCCCCACATCTCCCAGTAGGCGTTGCGCGGATGCGGATCGTCGGTGTATTCGATGGATACCGGCCAGCTGTTGAGCAGCGCGTAGCGCACCTGGGCGGCGATCTGCTCATCGGTCAGCGGCGGCAGGTAGCAGAACGTTCCGTGCCGTAGATACATCGGTTTGTCCTTCCGGGATGGTCAGCGGCTGGCCGTCGGCACGGCGTCCGGCGCGTCGGTGGAGGTGTAATCGAAGGTGACATCGCCCCAGGTAGCGAGGGCGACGTCGAGCGGGCGGCAGATCTCGGCCGCCTTGCGCAACACCTCGGGTCCCTCCTTCAGCAGGTCACGGCCCTCGTTTCGGGCCTGTACCACCGCCTCCAGCGCGACCCGGTTCGCCTCCGCGCCCGCGGCGATGCCGAGCGGATGCCCGATCGTGCCACCGCCGAACTGCAACACCACGTCGTCGCCGAACAGGTCGAGCAACTGATGCATCTGCCCGGCATGGATACCGCCGGAGGCCACCGGCATCACGCCGGGCAGGCTCGCCCAGTACTGGTCGAAGAAGATCCCGTTGGCCGGTTCGGTCCGAATGTGGTTCTCCCGCAGGGTGTCATAGAACCCTTTGGTCGTCGCGGGATCGCCCTCCAGCTTGCCTACCACGGTGCCCGCGTGCAGATGATCGACGCCGATCAGCCTGCACCACTTGGCCAGCACCCGGAAGCTGACACCGTGCGTCTTCTGCCGGGTGTAGGTGGAATGCCCTGCGCGATGCAGATGCAGCAACACCCCGTTGCGGCGCGCCCAGTGCGACATCGACTGCATCGCGGTGAATCCGACGGTGAGGTCCATCATGATGACGACGCTGCCGAGTTCCTTGGCGAACTCCGCGCGCTCGTACATCTGCTCCATCGAAGCCGCGGTCACATTGAGGTAGTGGCCTTTGATCTCGCCGGTCTCGGCCATCGCACGGTTGACGCCCTCCATCGCGAACAGGTATCGGTCGCGCCAGCGCATGAACGGCTGGGAGTTGATGTTCTCGTCGTCCTTGGTGAAATCCAGGCCGCCTTTGCACGCCTCGTAGATCACCCGGCCGTAATTGCGCGCCGATAGCCCGAGTTTCGGTTTCACCGTCGCACCGAGCAGGGGCCTACCGTATTTGTTGAGATATTCGCGTTCCATCACCGTGCCGTGCGGCGGCCCCTGAAACGTCTTCACGTATGCCACCGGAATGCGCATGTCTTCCAGCCGCAGCGCCAGCAGCGGCTTGAAACCGAACACGTTGCCGATGATCGACGAGGTCAGGTTGGTGATCGATCCCTCCTCGAACAGGTCGAGATCGTAGGCGATGTAGGCGAAGTACTCGCCCGGCCGCCCGGGTACCTCGTCGATGCGGTAGCACTTCGCCTGATAGCGCGAGTGCGCGGTGAGCCGGTCGGTCCACACCACCGTCCAAGTGGCCGTGGAGGATTCGCCCGCCACCGCGGCGGCCGCCTCGATCGGATCGACGCCGCGCTGCGGGGTCACCCGGAACACGGCGAGCACGTCGGTCTCCGTCGGCTGGTAGTCGGGCGCGTAATACCCCATCGAGGCGTAGGTTTGGACACCCGGATCCCAGCGGTCGCGTTCGATTTCTTCGGCCATCGTTCCTCCTGCTGTGCCACTGCGGGACACCCGCACCCGGGCGAACGGGCGTGCCTTGGGATTTCCAGGATGACGGGCCGGATACCGACAAACAATTTGATTGTTCCTCGCGATACTCAACCTTTTCTTCGAGTTTGTTACCGTCGTTCGATGGGTATGGTGAGCGCGGCACGGATGGAAACCTTCCTGGCCGTCGCCCGCCACGGCGGCATTCGCCGCGCCGCGGCGCAACTGCACATCACCGAAGCCGCCGTCTCCGCGGCCGTCGCGCATATCGAGAAACAGCTCGGGGCCAAGCTGATCGCGAAGTCCGGGCGCGGCATCACGCTCACCGAGGCAGGCCGCGTCTACGCCGAATACTGCCGCGGCATCCTCGGCCTGATGAAGGAGGCGCAGGCCGCGGTGCGCCGCGCCGAGACCGGGCGCCTGCGGATCGGCGTGGTCGCCACCGCGGGCGAATACGTTCTGCTGCGGCCGCTCGCGTCGTTCCGCCGCCGGTTCCCCGACATCGAACTGAGCCTGTCGGTGCATCCGCGCGACGCGCTGTTCCTCGAATTGCAGCATCACGAAACGGATCTCGTCATCGCCGGTCGCCCACCGCGCGACACCGGGCTGGTGGTGCGCGCCCGGCGGCCGAGCAGCCTGGTCGTGGTCGGCCTGCCGGAATTCGATCCGTTGCACGCCACCTGGCTGCTGCGCGGGCGCGGCTCCGGCACCCGCGAGGCCACCCTCGGCCTGCTCGACCAGCTCCGGATCGAACCGGCCACGCTGACCCTCGGTTCGCACGGCGCCGTCCTGGCCGCCGCGCGAGAAGGCCTGGGTGTCACGCTGATCCACAGCGATGCCATCTCCCACGATCTGGAGAACGGTGTGCTGCGCGTGCTGCCGGTCGAGGGCACTCCGCTGGACCGTCCGTGGCATGCCATCACCACTCGCACACCGACGCCGACCACCCGGCTGTTCCTCACCCATCTGCTCGACCCTGCCGAAGTCGGCTCCGACGCCTTCCACCCCGGTTGATCGCGCTCCTGGGCGGGACGCCGGGTGCGGAGAATCGCCGGATCGATGTGACAGACTGGCTGCCATGACCCGAGGGGACGTACCGTCCGACGTGTCCGACACCGCGCGCTGGGTCGCGGCCTACCGTGCGCGCGAGACGACGCGCCGGGACGCGCTGTTCCGTGATCCGCTCGCCGACCGGCTGGCCGGAGAACGCGGCCATGCCATCGCCGACAGCGCACCCCCCATGATGCGGGACGGGTGGCCGATCGTCACCAGGACCAGGCTGATCGACGACCTCGTCGCGAAAGCGATCGCCGAGGGTTGCGACCGCGTGCTCAACCTGGCCGCCGGCCTGGACACCCGACCCTATCGGCTCGAGCTCCCCGCCGGGCTGCTCTGGATCGAGGCGGACCTGCCCGGGATCGTCGCCGAGAAGGACGACGCGCTCGCCGGTGAGACGCCGCACTGCGTGCTCCTGCGCCGAGCGGTCGATCTGGCCGACCCCGAAGCCCGCGGGAAGTTCCTCGACGAGGCGCTCGGCGCGATCGGCCCGGTCACCGCCCCTGCGTCGAAGGCCCTGGTGCTCACCGAGGGGCTGCTGATGTACCTCGATCCGTCTACGGTCACCGACCTGGCGGACGCCCTGGCCCGTCCGGAAATCGCCTGGTGGCTGCTCGACCTGAGCCTGGGCATGAAGAAGATGCGTTCCGGGGACACCTTCGCCAACGCGCCGATGAAGTTCGAGCCGCCCAACGGCGTCCGCTTCTTCGAAGACCTCGGCTGGCAGCCGGTCGAGCTGGAGAACCTGCTGGTGCACGCCCGCAAGTTCCGCCGTGCACCTTGGTACCTGCGCCCATTCACCTATCTCCCCCAGCCCGACCCCCGCAAACCCATGCGCAACCCCTGGTCGGGCATCATCCGCTTCCGCCACGCCTGAACGCGGCCGCCGCCGCGGACCGCGCCGATCGGCGCTGCGGCCCGGGATTACAGCTGGCCGTGCTGGGAGTCGAAGGTCAGGACGCGGCCGCCCAGTTGGATCTGGGCGCCCGGGGCGAGGGTTATCGGCAGGCCAGGGGCCGCCCGGACCCAGTCCTGACGTCCGGGATGACGAATGTGGGTGCCGTTGGTGGAACCGCCGTCCACGACCGTGACGTCCCAGTCGACGAGGCGGATCTCCGCGTGTGCTCGCGACATTCCGCCGGAGCTGTCCTCCAGCCGTATCGGGCGCGCGCCACGCGCGACCGCCTCCGAATACTCCGGCTCGCGACCGAGAACGCAGTCGTTGTCCAGCACGAACGACGTGCCGTCGTCGAGTAGCAGCACACCCAGCGGTGGGCGCACCCCTTCGCTGAGCACGCAGGTGAGCTGATCCATCCGGATGCCGCACACCGCGCAGAACGACACTCGCGGATCGTTGTGATGACGCCGGGCGCACTGGAAGCCGTGCACGATCACCCGGTGCCCCAGCGGGTTCGAACCGGTCGAGCCGAGCGCGTCCGCGACGACCTCGGAGGAGGGCACCATCGTCTCGGCGAGATTCGCGTCGTTGGCGATCGCGTATTCCCGATCGGTGCGATGGGCGGGCCGCGCCGGACCCTGCTCGGAACCCGGCGGTACCGGCTGCGCGACCGGAGGAGTCATGCCTTCGCGTGGCGCGGCCCGCCGCGGCGCCGCCTGGAGATCGACTTCCGTTGCGGTGTCGTTGGATTCCTCGCCTTTGCGCAGGCTCGGCGCCCGCCGTGGTGGTGCTCCGGACACCTGCTCGGAACCCGGCTGTGTCGCGGGACGATGCGGTTGCTGCGCGAGCTGCGGCCCCATAGCAGGGTGCGGTTGCGGCGCCGCGACCGAGGGCGGCTCCGGGACGACAGACGGCTCGGACGCTGCTCGTCCTTCGACGTTCTGCGGCGCCGCCGTTCGCCGAGGTGCGGGGCCGGGCTCCCGTGCCGATATAGCCGCGGGCGGCTCGTGCGCCGAGCGGGATGGCCGCATGGACTCGATGACGCCCAGGTTCTCCGGTTCGCCGTCGATCGCGCCGAGCAGCGCACCCGGCCACCGCACCGCACCCGCCCCCGGGGCGGTCCCCTCGCCGAGCGCGAAGATCCCGCGCCCCGGCAGGGCCTCCGCGGCCCAGCCCGCCTCGTCCACGAACAATCCCGCGCCGCCGACGGGTGCGGGAGTCACCATGCGGTCGACGGTGAATCCGGCGTCCCGGCCGCGCAACACCTCCGGGTGGCCGGGACCGGCGAGCACCGCGGTGACCCCACCGTGCAGGAACACCGCGAGGCCGTCGTCCACCGGCGTGATCAATCCGAATTCGACCTCGTCCTCCTCACCGTTGGACAGGCTCATCAGCCACGTCGTGGCCAGCCGCGCCACCGCGCGCCCGCTGCGGCGCCGGTCGCGCGCGACGGCTTCACGCACGATGTCCAGCAGCGCCGTCATCGTCCGGGCCGCCATCGTCTCCGCCGTCACGGCGCCCTCGCCCCGGTGCGCGACGACCACGACCACGCCGCTCGCACTCGCCACCAGATGGGCGCCGGGCAGCACCTCGATCTGCGCGCTCACAGGAACCGGCCCCCCTGGAACCGCCACCGGTGGAACACCACCCGCATCGGCCCGTTCACGATGAGCCAGAAAACGATCCACGTGAGAACGAATTGAATGCCGAACGCCGCGGGCGAGGGACGCAGATGTTCGGGCAGCACCATCGTGGTGTGGCGCACGAGGACCCACATCAGCGCCCCCTCGTTGACGATGGTGACCAGACCGAACAGAGTCGGCCAGTCCTTCTCCCAGCGGAACTGCTGCAGGAAATGGTAGAGCAACTCCCAGAGCACACCGACCAGAACGGTAGCCAGCAGGACCGACAACGTCACCCGGTACGCCTGACCGATGCTCGACGAGCCGGTCGGCAGAAACGGGGTGATGATCAGCGCGACGACGAAGCCGATCACGCTCAGCGCGAGAAGACGGGTCTGGATTCGCCCGTTCAAGGTAGGAAGCATGTGCTCAGATCTTCTCGTTCGTAACCCACAGCCACCATTGCCGCGTCGAGCGCAGCGGACCCATCCTGCGGCAGAACCCGACCGCGGCCAGATCGTCGGCGATCTCCTGCGCGGCGATCTGCAGCCCCAGGAAAGTGTCCACACCGGCGAACGGCCCGCCCAGCGTGGCGCTGCCGGAGGCGTACATCCGCCCGGTGCCGCTGCGGGTGCCGATCAGCTCGAACGAGGTGTCCACGTCGAGCCTGCCCAGCGGATTGCGCCCGGCACCGGCGTGGTCGAGCAGGTCGGCCAGCAGACGGTGCTCGCGGATGTCGGCTTCCAGCCCGGTGCAGTCGACGATGTAGTCGACGGTCGTGTCGAACGGTTGCGTCGGCGGCGGAAACGGCAGCGGGGCGGTGGCATCCGGAAGAATCGTCGCGACCACGCCTTGGCGTCCCCCTGCGGGGCGCGGAGCCCGCATCGTGCCAGCCATCACCTGATACCACCCCTCCCTGCGGCCCCGGCGCAGCTGTTCCTGCCAGTTGTCCCGGATCGGGGTATTGGTGCCGGAGATCTCCTTGTACGCCCGCGCCCGTTCCTCGCCTTGCAGGTTGCGCACTTTCTGCTTCAACTGACCGCCCCACACCGACTTCGGGTAGTTGAACCCCTGATAGGCCCACCCGTCGCCGCCCTTGCGCCTGCTGAAGACGTTCTTGCCGTGCGGGCCGGCGACATACGTGCGGAACAGGTGCAGGATCCGGGTGTCGAGCCGGTACTTGTCGCGGTCGTCGATGAGCCGTTGCAGGACGCGGCTGGCCACGATCCCGCTGCCGCGGATCAGCACGGTACCGGGCCGCCGCTGCAGCGCCTGGTAGACGTGCTCGTGCGGCTCGTAGGCGTTCACCACCCGGGTCGGGTCACGGTGGGTCTCGCGATACTCCTGCAGGTCCGGCAGCAGCTTCAGACCCGGATACCCCACCGCCACATGGACATACGTGCTGCGGAAGGCGACCCGCTTGGTCGGCGCCGCACCCGCCGGCGGGGTGAGGATGGTGAAGTATCCGCCGCCCTGGCGCTTGCGCACCATGCGTACCTGGCCGCGATGCAGGGACCGGGCGTAACCGATGCGGTGGAACTCCCGCTCCATGGCGGCGAACGCCTGGCCCGCGCGCGGGGTGTAGTAGTTGGCGAAGATGGGCTCGACGAAGACGTTCCACAGCGGTTTGATCGACTTGTCCGCGACGGCCTCCCGCACGGCGTAGGAGGGGAAGCCCCACATGTTGTCCGGCATCGAGGCCGAGTCGCTGCGCAGGCGCTCGCCGCGCGGAATCTGCGAGACCCGGGTCAGGTACTCGTAGGACGCCCAGGGGTGCTCCTGCGGGCCCAGCACCGCCATCGCCTCGGCGGGCACGCCGAAGATCCGGAGCGTGTCGTAGGTGACGAACGATCCGATTCCGCTGCCGATGGTCACGAACGGCACGTCGATCACCGGAATCCCGGCGCTGCCCAGCATTTCATCGGTCCATACGTCGGTGTCGACGAGGGCCTGGGTGATATCTCCCCGCATTGGCCGGACTCTACCGGCAGATTCTTGTCGACTGCTTGCCATCGGCTTTCGGCCGATGATGCCGCTGCTGACGCGCGGTGCACGACGCGCGCGAAACCATCTGCGCCGAACCTGCCACGCGGTCCGCCCTCGCGGACGTACCATGCCGTTCGTGGCCGATTCCCCTCGTTCCACCCCTCTGCGGGTTCTCGTGTACAGCAACGACGCCGACACCAGGCGCCAGGTGATCCAGGCCTTGGGCAAGCGTCCCAGCCCGGAGTTACCGGAGTTCGAGTACCTCGAGGTCGCCACCGGTCCGGTGGTGATCGCGCAGATGGATGCCGGTGGCATAGACCTGGCCGTCCTGGACGGTGAGGCGAGCCCTACCGGTGGACTCGGAATCGCCAAGCAGTTGAAGGACGAAGTGGACGTGTGCCCGCCGCTCCTGGTGCTGACCGGGCGGCCGGACGACGCGTGGCTGGCGAGCTGGTCCCGCGCGGAAGCCGCGGTGGCGCATCCGATCGATCCGCTCCGGCTCACCGAGGCCGTTGTCGCGCTGCTGCGCAGCCGTTCGGCGGCTTGATCACCGGGGACCCTCCTCGGTTATTCATAGCGATCATGAATTAGTCTCGGCCGGCTCCCGACAGCAATTCGGCACGGAGAAACCCTGTTCCAAACCTCCTCTCGGCAGCCCTCCCCGGCACCGTGCATCCATTGCCGTTGCCGACTCTGATCCCGCTCGGGACCACATTCGACGTCGCGATATCCGCTGTCGACCAGCAGCCAACTGACCGTTCACCCAACGTCGCGAGCGTCCGCGCGGATTACCACCGTTTCGGTCATAAATGCTTGTACTGAATTCGATCAAACGGCGGCCCCAAACCCGCTGCGGAGCGACCGTTCGGTTGTAGGCTGTGCCCTACCTCACATGGAACCGGATTCAGGAATGACCGGTTCCGTGTGAAGCCGAGGGGCGAGTCCGTCCGAGGCGGACACCGACGTCAGCCCGCCCCGGACGCTGTTATCAGCTGCAGCTCGCAAGAGGGGAAGTGCAGTCGTGAATATCGAGGTGCCGACGCTCGTACTCGGCGCGATCGCGGCGGCGTTCGCGCTGTTCTCCATCGCCCTATCGGCCCTGGTCGGGCCGAAGCGGCGCAATCGAGCGAAGCTGGAACCGTACGAATGCGGGATCGAACCCACCCCGCATTCCGTGGCCGGGGGTCCGGGAAACGTTACGGGACAACGCTTTCCGGTGAAGTACTACCTCACCGCGATGTTGTTCATCATCTTCGACATCGAGATCGTGTTCCTCTACCCGTGGGCAGTCCACTTCGATGCGCTCGGTCTCTTCGGTCTCGCCGCGATGGCGTTGTTCATCGTCAACGTCTCGGTGGCCTACGCCTACGAGTGGAAGCGCGGCGGTCTCAGTTGGGACTGATTGCCGCGCAACCGAATTCGTAGCAGACGAGTGGAAGCGAGTCAGTAGAACATGGGTCTCGAGGAAAAACTGCCCAGCGGCTTCCTGCTGAGCACGGTCGAGGATTTCGCCGGATACCTGCGCAAGGGCTCCCTATGGCCGGCCACCTTCGGGCTGGCCTGCTGCGCCATCGAAATGATGGCCACCGGCGGGGGCCGCTTCGATATCGCCCGCTTCGGCATGGAAGCGTTCCGCGCCTCGCCGCGGCAGGCGGATCTGATGATCGTCGCGGGCCGGGTGAGCCAGAAGATGGCCCCGGTCCTGCGCCAGGTCTACGACCAGATGACCGAACCGAAATGGGTGCTGGCGATGGGCGTCTGCGCCTCGTCGGGCGGGATGTTCAACAACTACGCCATCGTGCAGGGCGTCGATCATGTGGTGCCGGTCGACATCTACCTGCCCGGCTGCCCGCCCCGGCCGGAGATGCTGCTGAACGCGATCCTGGCACTGCACGCCAAGATTCAGCAGATGCCGCTCGGCGTCAACCGAGAAGAGGCCATCCGCGCCGCCGAACAGGCCGCGCTCGCCTCGACGCCGACCATCCGGATGGAGGGTCTGCTGCGATGACCTTCGACACCCCCGACGACACCGACATCCCGCCCGCGCACGACGCGATCGACGCCGCGGCCACCGCGGGCCCCGAAGGCACTCTGCCGGAGGAGGATTCCGCGCGGAGCGGAGCCGACGTGATCGGGGTGCGCCGCGGCATGTTCGGCGTCACCGGCACCGGCGACACCTCCGGTTACGGCGGCCTGGTCCGCCCGGTGACGCTGCCCGGCAGCACGCCCGCCCCCTACGGCGGGTACTTCGACCAAGTGGTCGACGCGCTGCGCGCCGCCCTCACCGCCACCGGCACCCGCCCGGACGCGGCGCTGGAGAAGGTGATCGTCTTCCGCGGCGAGCTCACCCTGCACGTGCACCGGGAGCAGCTGCTGCCGGTGGCGCGCGCGCTGCGCGACGATCCCGCACTGCGTTTCGAACTCTGCCTCGGCGTCAACGGGGTGCACTACCCGCAGGATTCCGGCCGTGAACTGCACGCCGTCTATCACCTCATGTCGATCACGCACAACCGCCGCGTGCGGGTGGAGGTCTCCGCACCGGACGCGGACCCGCGTATTCCCTCGCTCTACGAGGTGTACCCGACCACCGACTGGCACGAGCGCGAGACCTACGACTTCTTCGGCATCTTGTTCGACGGGCACCCCTCGCTGACCCGGATCACCATGCCGGACGACTGGCGCGGCCACCCCCAGCGCAAGGACTACCCGCTCGGCGGGATCCCGGTCGAATACAAGGGCGCGCGCATCCCGCCGCCCGACGAGCGGAGGGCTTACAGCTGATGAACGACACCGACACCGCGCCCGGCGTCGCCGAGGGCGTCGCACCCGAGCCCGTCACGGTCACCGTGGCGGGGCAGGACTGGGACCAGGTGGCCGAGACGCTGGCCGGCGCGGGCGAGGAACGCATCGTCGTCAACATGGGCCCGCAGCACCCGTCCACGCACGGTGTGCTGCGCCTGATCCTGGAGATCGAAGGCGAAACGGTCACCGAGGCCCGCTGCGGAATCGGCTACCTGCACACCGGGATCGAGAAGAATCTCGAATTCCGCAACTGGACCCAGGGCGTCACCTTCGTCACCCGCATGGACTACCTGTCGCCGTTCTACAACGAGACGGCCTACTGCCTGGGCGTGGAGAAACTGCTCGACATCACCGAGCAGATCCCGGAGCGCGCCACGATCGTCCGCGTGCTGCTGATGGAACTCAACCGCATCTCCTCGCATCTGGTCGCCCTGGCCACCGGCGGCATGGAACTCGGCGCGCTGACGCCGATGCTGTTCGGCTTCCGCGAACGCGAGCTGATCCTCGACGTGTTCGAGACGATCACCGGACTGCGCATGAACCACGCGTACATCCGTCCCGGCGGCCTGGCCCAGGACCTGCCCGACAACGGGGTCACCAAGGTACGCGAACTGCTCGCACTGCTGCCCAAACGGCTGCGCGACATGGAGCACCTGCTCACCGCCAATCCGATCTGGAAGGCGCGCACCCAGAACATCGGCTATCTCGATCTGCAGGGGTGCATGGCCCTCGGCATCACCGGCCCGGTGCTGCGCGCCACCGGCTTGCCGCACGACCTCCGTAAAGCCCAGCCCTACTGCGGCTACGAGAACTACGAATTCGACGTCCCCACCACCAGCGGGTGCGACTGCTACGGCCGCTACGTCATCCGGGTGGAGGAGATGAAGGAGTCGCTGAAGATCGTCGAGCAGTGCCTGGACCGGCTGCGGCCAGGCCCGGTCATGATCGACGACAAGAAGATCGCCTGGCCTGCCGACCTCCAGGTCGGCGCGGACGGTCTCGGCAACTCGCCCCGGCACATCGGCAAGATCATGGGCACCTCCATGGAGGGGCTGATCCACCACTTCAAGCTGGTCACCGAAGGCATCCGCGTCCCCGCGGGCCAGGTGTACACGGCGGTGGAGTCGCCGCGCGGCGAGCTGGGCGTGCATATGGTCAGCGACGGCG
Source organism: Nocardia sp. NPDC005745 (assembly GCF_040630775.1). Lineage (NCBI taxonomy): Bacteria > Bacillati > Actinomycetota > Actinomycetes > Mycobacteriales > Nocardiaceae > Nocardia > Nocardia sp. NPDC005745. The sequence goes on along the minus strand of NZ_JBEXYF010000008.1, from coordinate 104,342 downwards.
GCACCCGCCCCTATCGGGTGCACTATCGCGACCCCTCGTTCACCAATCTGCAAGCGGTCGCGGCGATGTGCGAGGGCGGCATGGTCGCCGACGTCATCGCCTCGGTCGCCAGTATCGACCCGGTCATGGGCGGAGTGGACCGATGAACCCGACATCGCACAGCGAATCCACCGACGGCGGTGGCCGCGTGCCGGGCGGCACGCGAGTCCTGCTGAAGCTCGGCACCCGGCCCGAGCCCTATCAGCCCTTCGTGCGGGAGCGACTCGAGACCGACGCCAAGGAGATCATCGCGCGCTATCCGCATCCGCGCTCGGCGCTGCTGCCCCTGCTGCACCTGGTGCAGTCCGAGGAGGGCTACGTCACCGGTACCGGGATCGAGTTCTGTGCCGAGCAATTGGGCCTGACCGGTGCCGAAGTCACCGCGGTTGCCACCTTCTACTCGATGTTCCGGCGCACACCCACCGGCGACTACCACGTCGGAGTGTGCACCAACACGCTCTGCGCGGTGATGGGCGGCGATGCCATCCTCGCCACGCTCGAGCACCATCTCGGCATCGGGCACGGCGAGACCACAGCGGACGGATCGATCACGCTCGAGCACGTCGAGTGCAACGCGGCCTGCGATTTCGCGCCGGTGGTGATGGTCAACTGGGAGTTCTTCGACAACCAGACCCCCGAATCCGCGCGCGCCCTTGTGGACGCGCTGCGTGCCGGGCAGCAGGTCACCCCCACCAGGGGCGCGCCGCTGTGCACGTTCAAGCAGACCGCGCGCATCCTGGCCGGGTTCCCGGACGAGCGCCCCGGCGTGCTCGACGGCGCGGCGGGCCCGGCCACGCTCGCCGGTCTTCGGATCGCCCGCGAACAGGGCATGCGAGCCCCTGCGCCGCAAGAGGATCCGGAGGGCCCGCGATGACGCTCACGCCGGTATTGACTACTCACTGGGACGATCCGCGGTCCTGGACGATGGACGCCTACCTGCGCCACGACGGCTACCAGGCGCTGCGCACCGCCCTGCGGATGGAACCGGACCAGATCATCCAGACCGTCAAGGACGCGGGCCTGCGTGGCCGCGGCGGCGCGGGCTTCCCCACCGGCATGAAGTGGAGCTTCATCCCGCAGGGTCCCGGGCCCGACGGCGTCACCAAACCGCACTACCTGGTGGTGAACGCCGACGAGTCGGAACCCGGCACCTGCAAAGACATTCCGCTCATGCTCGCATCGCCGCACGCGCTGATCGAAGGCGTCGTCATCGCCGCCTACGCCATCCGCGCGGCGCACGCGTTCATCTACGTGCGCGGCGAGGTGGTGCCGGTCCTGCGACGGTTGCAGGCCGCGGTGGCCCAGGCCTACGAGGCGGGCTTCCTCGGGCACGACATCCTCGGCTCCGGCTACGACCTCGAGCTGATCGTGCACGCCGGCGCGGGCGCCTACATCTGCGGCGAGGAGACCGCGCTGCTGGACTCGCTGGAAGGCCGCCGCGGCCAGCCTCGCCTGCGCCCGCCGTTTCCCGCCGTCGCCGGTCTCTACGCCTGCCCGACCGTGGTCAACAACGTCGAATCCATCGCCAGCGTGCCGCCCATCATCCGCAACGGCATCGCGTGGTTCCGCTCGATGGGCAGCGAGAGGTCACCCGGCTTCACCCTCTACTCACTGTCCGGGCACGTGGCCCGGCCGGGGCAGTACGAGGCGCCGCTGGGCGTCACGCTGCGCGAACTGCTCGGCTACGCGGGCGGCGTGCGCGCCGGGCACCGGGTGAAGTTCTGGACCCCGGGCGGTTCGTCCACGCCGCTGTTCACCGAGGAACACCTCGACGTGCCGCTGGACTACGAAGGCGTGGCGGGCGCGGGATCCATGCTCGGCACCAAGGCCCTGCAGATCTTCGACGACACCACCTGCGTGGTGCGCGCCGTGCTGCGCTGGACGGAGTTCTACGCCCATGAATCCTGCGGCAAGTGCACCCCGTGCCGGGAGGGCACCTACTGGCTGGTGCAGCTGCTGCAACGGATCGAAGCGGGCGCGGGCGTCACCGCCGACCTGGACAAGCTGCTCGACATCAGCGACACCATCAACGGCAAGTCGTTCTGCGCCCTCGGCGACGGCGCGGCCAGCCCGATCATCTCCTCGCTGAAGTACTTCCGCGAGGAGTACGCCGAACACCTGCGGGTCGGCGGATGCCCATTCGACCCGGCGCGCTCCACCGCGTGGGCCGAGTCAGGAGAAGAGGTCCGATGAAACCGGTATCGCGCAGCGATTCGATCAGGGGTGGCGGTCGGGCGACGAGTGGGCCTGCCACGGTGGGTGACCGCACCGGCGGCCCCGCGCCCGCCGATCTGGTGACCGTGACCATCGACGACACCGCCGTCAGCGTGCCGCCCGGCACGCTGCTGATCCGGGCCGCCGAACTGATCGGCATCCAGATCCCCCGCTTCTGCGACCATCCGCTGCTGGACCCGGTCGGCGCCTGCCGTCAATGCCTGGTCGACGTCGAGGGACAGCGCAAACCGGTCGCCTCCTGCACCATGGCCGTCACCGACGGCATGGTGGTGCGCACCCAGCTCACCTCTCCCGCGGCCGACAAGGCGCAGGAGGGCGTGATGGAGCTGCTGCTGATCAACCATCCGCTCGATTGCCCGGTATGCGACAAGGGCGGCGAGTGCCCGCTGCAGAACCAGGCGATGTCCACCGGCCGCGCCGAATCCCGGTTCGACGGACGCAAACGCACCTATCCGAAACCGATTCCGCTGTCGACAGCCGTGCTGCTGGACCGGGAACGCTGCGTGCTGTGCGCCCGCTGCACCCGTTTCTCCCAGCAGATCGCGGGCGATCCGTTCATCGAGCTGATGGACCGCGGTGCGCTGCAACAAGTCGGCACCGCGCAGGCCGAACCCCTGGACTCCTACTTCTCCGGCAACACCGTGCAGATCTGCCCGGTGGGCGCGCTCACCGGCACCGCCTACCGATTCCGCGCGCGTCCGTTCGACCTGGTGTCCAGCCCGAACGTCTGCGAGCACTGCGCCTCCGGTTGCGCGCAGCGCACCGACCACCGGCGCGGCAAGGTGCTGCGCCGACTGGCCGGGGACGACCCGCAGGTCAACGAGGAGTGGAACTGCGACAAAGGCCGCTGGGCGTTCGCCTACGCCACCGAACCCGATCGGCTCACCACCCCGCTGGTGCGCGGCTGGGACGGCGAACTCGCACCGGCCTCCTGGTCGGAGGCGCTGGCCGCGGCCGCCGAGGGATTGGCCGCGTCGTTCGGTAACGCCGGCGTGCTCGTCGGCGGCCGGGTCACCGAAGAGGACGCCTACGCCTACGGCAAGTTCGCGCGAGTCGCCCTCGGCACCAACGACATCGACTTCCGTTCCCGCGCGCATTCGGCGGAAGAGGCCGACTTCCTCGCCGCCCGCGTCGCGGGCCGGTCCGCCACGGTGACCTACGACAGCATGGAGGCCGCACCGGTCGTCCTGCTCGTCGGATTCGAACCCGAAGAAGAGTCGCCGATCGTCTACCTCCGATTGCGCAAGGCCGCGCGCAAACGCCGCCTGCCGATCTACTCGCTGGCGCCGTACTCCTCGCGCGGGCTCGAGCGCATGTCCGGACGACTGATGCGCGCTGTGCCCGGCGCCGAACCGCATCTGCTCGACGCCATCCGAGCCGGCGAGATCACCACGCCCGGGGCGGATCCCGCCCAGCTCGCCGATCTGGCCCGGCTACTGCGCGAACCCGGCGCGGTGATCATGGTCGGTGAGCGGATGGCGGGGGTCGTGGGCGCGCTGTCGGCCGCCGTGCGCCTCGCCGACGAGACCGGAGCCGCCCTCGCCTGGGTGCCGCGCCGGGCAGGCGAACGCGGTGCGGTCGAAGCGGGCACCCTGCCCGGCCTGCTCCCCGGCGGCAGGCCGGTCGCCGATCCCCGTGCCCGCCAACAGGTTCGAGCCGTCTGGAACGTGCCGGAACTGCCCGTCGGCGCGGGCCGCGACACGACGGCCATCCTGGAGGCCGCGTCCGGCCTAGGCGCACTGGTCATCGGCGGGGTCGACGTCGCCGACCTGCCCGACCCGGCCGCCGCGCTGGCCGCGATCGACGCGGCCAGGTTCGTGGTGAGCCTGGAACTGCGCCGCAGCCCGGTCACCGAACGCGCCGACGTGGTGTTCCCGGTGGCCGCGGCCATGGAGAAATCCGGCACCTTCCGTACCTGGGAGGGCAGGCCGCGCCCGTTCGCCGCCGCGCTCGGCGAGGACATGGTGCGCCGCCGGTCCGCGCCGCTGTCGGATCAACGGGTGCTGCACGCCATCGCCGAGGAGATGTCGGTGCGCCTGGGCCTGCCCGACGTCGAGTCCGCCCGCGCCGAACTCGACGAACTCGGCGCGTGGGACGGCGCACCCGTCACCGCGCCCACACACCAGCCGCATCCGCTGCCGCGGCCCGAGCCCGGCACCGCGGTGCTCGCCAGTTGGCGCATGCTGCTGGACGCGGGACGCATGCAGGACGGCGAACCGAACCTGGCGGGCATCGCCCGGCCGCCGATGGTGCGCCTGTCGGCCGCCACCGCCGCCGAACTCGGAGCACAGCCCGACGATCCGGTCACCGTCGCCACCAGCCGCGGCGCGGTCACGCTCCCTTTGATGATCAGCGACCTGCCCGACCGCGTGGTGTGGCTGCCGCAGCACTCGCCCGGCTGCTCCATCGCCGAGCAGCTCGCCGTTCAGCCCGGCGCGATCGTGCATCTGCGGCACGCCGACGAGAGGATGAAGGAGCACCGTCATGAGTGAGCTCGCCACGCTCGTCACCGCGTCGACGGTCACGCACGCCGCTGCCTCCGATCCGTACACCCCCGCGGGCTTCGGACACGACCCGCTGTGGCTGGTGATCGCCAAGGCCGTGGCGATCTTCGTCTATCTGATGCTGATCCCGCTGATCGCGGTGCTCGCGGAACGCAAGATCGTGGCACGCATGCAGATGCGGATCGGCCCGAACCGGACCGGCCCCCTCGGGTCGCTGCAGAGCATCGCCGACGGCGTGAAGATGGCCCTCAAGGAGGACATCGTCCCGGCGATCGTGGACAAGCCGATCTACATCCTGGCGCCGGTCATCTCGGTGGTGCCGGCGTTCATGGCGTTCGCGGTGATCCCGCTCGGACCCCAGGTGTCGGTCTTCGGCGTCACCACCCCGCTGCAGCTCACCGATCTGCCGGTGGCGGTGCTGTACATCCTCGCGATCACCTCCATCGGCGTCTACGGCATCGTGCTGGCCGGCTGGTCGTCGGGCTCCACCTATCCGCTGCTGGGCGGATTGCGCTCGACCGCGCAGGTGATCTCCTACGAGATCGCGATGGCGCTGTGCTTCGCGACCGTGTTCCTGCTCGGCGGCACCATGGCCACCTCCGGCATCGTCTCCGCGCAGGAGGGCACCTGGTATGTGTTCCTGCTGCTGCCGTCGTTCCTGATCTACTGCGTATCGATGGTCGGCGAGACCAACCGGGCCCCGTTCGACCTGCCCGAGGCCGAGGGCGAGTTGGTCGGCGGCTTCCACACCGAGTACTCCTCGCTCAAGTTCGCCATGTTCATGCTGGCCGAATACGTCAATATGGGAACGGTTTCCGCGCTGGCCACCACCCTGTTCCTGGGCGGATGGCACGCACCGTGGCCGCTGAACATGTGGGACGGCGCGAACTCCGGCTGGTGGCCGGTGCTGTGGTTCACCGCCAAAGTCTGGACATTCCTGTTCGTATTCATCTGGCTGCGCGGCACACTGCCCCGGCTGCGCTACGACCAGTTCATGAACCTCGGCTGGAAACTGCTGATCCCGACCTCGCTGGCCTGGGTCATGGTGGTGGCCACCGCACGGGTGCTGCAGGCCGAGGGCTACCCGGTGCAGACTCCGATCCTGGTGATCGGCGGCTTGGTGGTCACCGGCTTGCTGGTGCTGCAGTTCCTGCGGGCGGGCCGGGCCATGGGAACGCCGCCGCAGGACGAGGAACCCGTGGCCGCGGATTCCACCGATTCGACGGTATTCCTCGGGTTCCCGGTGCCGCCGCTGCCCGCCGACGCGCACGCGCGCGACGCCACCCGCACCAAGGCCGGTCTGCTCGAGCCGCTGGCCGGGTTCGCGGTCACCGCCGCGACCATGTTCAAGAAGCCGAACACCGAGTTCTATCCGGAGCAGAAAACCCCGACCGCGCCGCGCTACCACGGCAGGCATCAGCTCAACCGGCATCCCGACGGCTTGGAGAAGTGCATCGGCTGCGAGCTGTGCGCGTGGGCCTGCCCCGCCGACGCGATCTACGTCGAAGGCGCCGACAACACCGAGACCGAACGGTTCTCGCCCGGTGAACGGTACGGGCGGGTCTATCAGATCAACTACCTGCGCTGCATCGGCTGCGGATTGTGCATCGAGGCCTGCCCGACTCGCGCGCTCACGATGACCAACGACTACGAGATGACCGACGACAACCGGGCCGACCTTATCTACGAGAAGGATCGGTTGCTGGCGCCGCTGCAGCCCGGGATGACCGCGCCGCCGCACGCCATGCACCCCGGCGCCGACGAAGCGGACTACTACCTCGGCCGGGTAACCGGCGACGCGCCGGCCACCAACGGTGCCACGGCGCTCCCCCACCCGGGCGAGGCGCCGCGGCAACCCGCCGCCGCGGCCGCGGAAGGAGCGACACGGTGACCGACTTGATCCTGGCGGCGGAGCCGTTGACCCGCGCCTCCACCGGCGAGACCGTCCACTTCTGGATCCTCGCCCCGGTGGCGGTGCTCGGCGCGCTCGGTATGGTGTTCGCCCCCAGAGCGGTGCACTCCGCGCTGTGCCTGGCCGCCACGATGATCGCGCTGGCCGCGTTCTACATCGCCCAGGACGCGCTGTTCCTCGGCGTCGTGCAGATCGTGGTCTACACCGGCGCGGTCATGATGCTGTTCCTGTTCGTGCTGATGCTCGTCGGCGTCGACTCCGCCGAATCGCTGCGAGAAACCATCCGCGGACAGCGGCTCGCCGCCGCCGCGGTCGGCGTGGGCTTCGGGTTGCTGCTCAGCGGTGGAATCGCCCACGGCGTGCGCGAATCCGGAATCACCTTTCCCGCCAACGGATTTCCCGGCCGCAACGTGATCGCCGAACTGGCCGAGCTGATCTTCCTGCGCTATGTGTGGGCCTTCGAACTCACCGGCGCCCTGCTGATCACCGCCACCATCGGCGCGATGGTGCTGGCCCACCGCGAGCAGTTCGGGCCCCGCAACGATCAGCGTGAGTTGTCGCGCCGCCGGTTCCGCGAGAGAGGGCACCGCGCGACCCCGCTGCCCACTCCCGGCGTCTACGCCAGGCACAACGCGGTGGACGTCCCCGCGCGGCTGCCCGACGGGTCGTTCGAGGAACTGTCGGTCAGCACCATCCTGCGGCACCGCCGCACCAGGGCGCTCACCGAAGCGGCCGTCATCTCGGTCGGCACCACGCCCGCATCGGACGGGACCGACAACCCCAGCGACGAGGAAGGCAACCGGTGAATCCCGAGAACTACCTGTTCCTGTCCGCCCTGCTCTTCACGATCGGCGCGGCCGGAGTGCTGCTGCGGCGCAACGCCATCGTCGTGTTCATGTGCATCGAACTCATGCTCAACGCGGTGAACCTCGCGTTCGTCACCTTCGCCCGGATGCACGCCGACCTGGACGGTCAGGTGTTCGCGTTCTTCACGATGGTGGTCGCCGCGGCCGAGGTCGTCGTCGGCCTGGCCATCATCATGACCATCTTCCGCACCCGCCGCTCGACCTCGGTCGACGACGCCAACCTGCTGAAGTTCTGACGTGGACACCGCAACGCTGTGGCTGCTGCCCGCCCTCCCCCTGGCGGGCGCGATCGTCCTGCTGCTGACCGGACGCTACGCCGACAAGTGGGGTCATCTACTCGGCACCGTTATGGCGCTGGCCTCGTTCGGGGTCGCGGTGTTCGCGTTCGCCGACATGCTGGGGCGCGCCACCACCGACCGGGCTGTGCGCGAGGACCTGTTCAGCTGGGTCCCGGTGACCGGCCTCCAGGTCGATTTCGCCCTGCAGCTGGACCAGCTGTCGATGTGCTTCGCGCTGCTGATCACCGGCGTCGGTTCGCTGATCCACGTCTACTCGATCGGCTACATGAGCCACGATCCGGCGCGGCGGCGGTTCTTCGCCTACCTGAACCTCTTCCTCGCGGCCATGCTGCTGCTGGTCCTGGCGAACAACTACCTCGTGCTCTACCTCGGCTGGGAGGGCGTCGGCCTGGCCTCCTACCTGCTCATCGGGTTCTGGCACGAAAAGCCCTCGGCGGCAACGGCCGCCAAGAAGGCGTTCGTCGTCAACCGGGTCGGTGACATGGGCTTGGCGATCGCGATGATGGTGATGTTCGCGACCTTCGGGTCGGTCGACTTCGGCGTCGTGTTCGGCGCCGCGCCCGGTGCGAGCGAGGGCACGCTCACCGCGATCGGCCTGTTGCTGCTGCTGGCCGCGTGCGGCAAGTCCGCCCAGGTGCCGCTGCAGTCCTGGCTCGGCGACGCGATGGAGGGCCCCACCCCGGTGTCGGCGCTCATCCACGCGGCCACAATGGTCACCGCGGGCGTCTACCTGATCACGCGCTCCAACGCGATCTTCGATCTCGCACCGAACGCGCGCCTCGGCGTGGTGCTGGTGGGCGCGGTCACCCTGCTGTTCGGCGCGATCATCGGCTGCGCCAAGGACGACATCAAGAAGGCGCTCGCCGCCTCGACGATGAGCCAGATCGGCTACATGGTGCTGGCGGCCGGGCTCGGACCCGCCGGATACGCCTTCGCCATCATGCATCTGCTCACCCACGGGTTCTTCAAAGCCGGGCTGTTCCTCGGCGCCGGTTCGGTGATGCACGCGATGGACGACGAAACCGACATGCGCCGCTACGGCGGGCTGCGCACTCTGCTGCCGATCACCTATGTCACCTTCGGCCTCGGCTACCTCGCCATCATCGGGGTGCCGCCGTTCGCCGGGTTCTTCTCCAAGGACCGGATCATCGAGGCGGCGTTCAACCAAGGCGGTCCGGGCGGGATCGCGCTGGGACTGGCGGCGCTGCTCGGCGCGGGGCTGACCGCGTTCTACATGACGCGCGTCATGCTGATGACGTTCTTCGGCGAGCGCCGCTGGAAACCGGACACCCACCCGCACGAATCCCCCGCGGTGATGACCGGTCCGATGATCCTGCTCGCCCTCGGCTCGATCGGAGCCGGTGCGGTGTTCGTCTTCGGCTCCTCGTTGCAGAATTGGCTCGAACCGGTCGTCGGCGCCCACCACGGCACCGAAACCGTTCCGGCGGCGCTGGTCACGATTCTCGCGCTCGGCGTGGTCGCGGTCGGTGTCGCGGTCGCCTACTCGCAGTACGCGCAGCGCGAGGTTCCCGAGACCGCGCCCGAATCCGTCTCCGCACTGACCGTCGCGGCGAGGCGCGATCTGTACGGCGACACGGTCAACGAAGCCGGGTTCATGCGGCCCGGACAGCACCTGACCCGGGCGCTGGTCTTCCTCGACAACCGCGGCATCGACGGCGTCGTCAACGGCACGGCGGCGCTGATCGGCGGGTTGTCCGCGCGGGCCCGGCGAGTGCAGTCCGGATTCGTGCGCTCCTATGCCCTGTCCATGTTCACCGGCGCGGCCCTGGTGGCCGCCGCCCTGCTGGCGGTGAGGTTGTGGTGAACGAGTTTCCCTGGTTGACGACGCTGTGGCTGGCCCCGGTCGTCGGTGCGGCGATCGTGCTCGCGCTGCCCGCCGCGCAGCGCACCCTCGCCCGTGCGGTGGCGCTGGGCTTCTCGGTGCTGGTGCTGGGAATCGGCATCGCGCTCGCCGTGCGCTTCGACACCGCGGGCGCGCAGTACCAGTTCGTCGAATCCCATCGGTGGATCCCGGCGTTCGGCGCGGGGTACACCCTCGGCCTGGACGGCATCGCGCTGGTATTGGTGCTGCTGACCGCGGCGCTGGTGCCATTGCTGATCCTGGCGGGCTGGCACGACGATCGCGAAGTCGGCAGCGGTGGACGGGTTGCCCACACCTACGTCGCGCTCACCCTGCTCGTCGAGGCGATGGTGCTGATCTCCTTCGTCGCCCTGGACATTCTGCTGTTCTACGTGTTCTTCGAGGCGATGCTCATCCCGATGTACTTCCTCATCGGCGGGTTCGGGCCGCGCACCGGGGACGCGCTGCTGCGCAGGCAGCGCTCCCGCGCGGCGGTGAAATTCCTGCTCTACAACCTGTTCGGCGGGCTGATCATGCTGGCCGCGGTCATCGGGCTGTACGTGCTCACCGCCCGGGAAGGCCTGGGTGAGGGTTCGTCGGGCACGTTCGACTTCCGCACTGTGGTCGCCGCCGCCAATGCCGGGCAACTCGGCGCCGGACCCGCGGTGCTCAATGCCCTGTTCCTCGGCTTCATGTTCGCCTTCGCGGTCAAGGCGCCGCTGTGGCCGCTGCACACCTGGCTGCCCGACGCCGCCGTCGCGGCCACGCCGTCCAGCGCGGTGCTGATGATGGCGGTGGTGGACAAGGTCGGCACCTTCGGGATGTTGCGCTACTGCCTGCTGCTGTTCCCCGGCGCGTCGGACACCTATGCGCCGCTGGTGATCACGCTCGCGGTGGTCGGCATCGTGTACGGCGCCCTGCTCGCCATCGGGCAGACCGACGTGATGCGGCTGATCGCCTACACCTCGATTTCCCACTTCGGCTTCATCATCCTGGGTGTCTTCGCTATGACCAGCCAAGGCCAGACCGGCGCCACGCTGTACATGGTCAACCACGGCATCTCCACCGCCGCGCTGTTCCTGGTGGCCGGATTCCTCGTCTCGCGGCGGGGGACCCGGCTCATCGCCGAGTACGGCGGGGTGCAGAAGGTGGCCCCGGTGCTGGCAGGGACGTTCTTCATCGCCGGTCTGGCGACGCTGTCGCTTCCCGGACTCGCCCCGTTCGTCAGCGAATTCCTGGTTCTGATCGGGACATTCACCCGCTACGGGTTCGCTTCGGTGATCGCCGCCAGTGCGCTGGTACTCGCGGCCCTCTATGTGCTGTGGCTCTACCAGCGGATGATGACCGGACCGGTGAAGGAGGGCAACGAGCGGATCTATGATCTGGCGCCGCGCGAAGTCGTCGTGGTGGTCCCGCTGATCGCCGCGCTGCTGTTCCTCGGCATCTATCCGAAAGTCCTCACCGACTTCATCAATCCCGCGGTGAGCCAGACCCTCACCACCATCGGCCGCAACGATCCCGCGCCCTCGACGCCCCCACCGCCCGAGGCGGGCTCGGCCCACCATCCCGGAGGTGCCCACAAGTGAACGATCTCGCCTCCGCTACGACACTCGCCGCGAGCGTCCCCGCGCCGAGCATCGAATACGGCGCCTTGTCTCCCATGCTCATCGTGTTCGGCGCCGCCGTGCTCGGCGTACTGGCCGAAGCGTTCGTCGCCCGCGACTACCGCTATACCGTTCACCTGGTGCTGAGCGTGGCGGGCCTGACCGCCGCGCTGATCGCCGTAGTGGCGTTGGCGGGCACCGAATCCACCGCCGTCGCCGGTGCGGTCGCGATCGACGGCGTGACGCTGTTCCTGCAGGGCACGATCCTGGTCGTGTCGATCCTCGCCATCCTGTTCATCGCCGAGCGGGGAGCCGAGCCTCGTCGGCAGGCGCGGTCCGGACCGGGAACCTGGAGCCGTGCCGCTGCCACCCGCGAGCGCGGTGTGGACGCGTTCACACCACAGGCTTCGGCGGTGCCCGGCAGCGCGGCCGAAACGGCGGCGCTGCGCGCGGGTGTGGCGACCACCGAGGTGTTCCCCTTGACGCTGCTCGCCGTCGGCGGGCTGATGCTGTTCCCGGCATCCAACGATCTGCTGACCATGTTCGTCGCGCTCGAAGTGCTCTCGCTGCCGTTGTATCTGCTGTGCGGACTGGCCCGGCGCAAGCGGTTGCTGTCGCAGGAGGCGGCGCTGAAGTACTTCCTGCTCGGCGCGTTCTCCTCGGCGTTCTTCCTCTACGGTGTCGCGCTGTTGTACGGCCAGGCGGGCACAGTGCGGCTCGGCGGCATCGCGGACGCCATCGCCCAGCATCCGGACAACGCGACGCTGGCGGTGCTCGGGGTCGCGATGCTCGCCGTCGGTCTGCTGTTCAAGATCGGCGCGGTGCCGTTCCAATCCTGGGTGCCGGACGTGTACCAGGGCGCTCCCACCGCGATCACCGGTTTCATGGCGGCGGCCACCAAGATCGCGGCGGTCGGCGCGCTGGTGCGGGTGCTGCAGGTCGCGGTGCCCGGCCTGCGCGACGACTGGCGGCCGATCCTCGCCGCCGTCGCGATAGCCACCATGGCAGTCGGCGCGGTCATGGCGATCACGCAGACCGACGTCAAACGAATGCTCGCGTATTCCTCGGTGGCACATGCCGGTTTCCTGCTCACCGGCCCGGTGGCGGCGAACGACCGCGGTGTCGCGGCGGTGCTGTTCTACCTGGCGGCCTACGGCATCGGCACGCTCGGCGCGTTCGCCGTGGTCAGCCTGGTCCGCGAACCGGACGGCGACGAAGCCACCGGCCTGCCCCGGTGGGCGGGGCTCGGCCGCCGCTCCCCATGGCTGGCCACCGTTTTCGCGCTGTTCCTGCTTTCCTTCGCCGGTTTGCCGCTCACCAGCGGATTCGTCAGCAAATTCGCCGTGTTCGAGGCCGCCGCGTCGGGCGGCGCGGCAGCGCTGGTCGTCATCGGCGTGATCTGCAGTGCCATCGCGGCGTTCTTCTATCTGCGGGTCATCGTGCTGATGTTCTTCACCGACCCGCCCGCCGACGCTCCGCTGCTGGTCACTCCGCCGATGACGACGACGATCGTGGTGATCACCGCGGCGGTCACGTTCGCGCTCGGCGTGTTCCCGCAGCCGCTGCTCGACCTCGCCGATCAGGCGGCGACGTTCGTCCGCTGACGGGCCTCGGCCGCTGCGATGCCGTCGCTGGGCGACAGCGGCGGCATCGCCGTTTCCGCTTCGGTGCGCTCAGGAGCCGCGCCGGCGTTCCAAGGCCTTCGCGATCAAGGCCCGGGCGCGATCGCCGTACTCGGCTTGGTCGGCGAGGATCGCGAAGGTTCGCTCGTGCAGGGCGATCTCGGACGGCCGGGTGATGGTCAGTTCGGCCGACACCGTCTCGGTGAGTACCTGCGCCCGGTCGTAGATGACGAAGTTCGTCGCGGGGGCGCGGTAGTCGGCGCAGATCGGGATGATGCCCAGCCGGACCCTCGGATTGGCCATCACCGCGAGCAGGTGGGTGAGTTGCTCGGTCATGGTGGCGGCGTCGCCGACCGTGCGCCACAGCGCGGCCTGGTTGACCACGAAGTGGAACCGGTGCTTGGCCCGGAAGAGCACTTGCTTGCGGGCCATGCGCGCGGCCACCGCGTCCTCCAGGTCGTCGCGTCCGCCGGTGACGGCGATGCAGGCGGTCAGGATCGCTCGCGCGTAGCCCTCGGTTTGCAGCAGTCCCGGCAACGTATCCGGCGCATACCAGCGGATCTGCGTGGTCTGCGCCTCCAGGTCGATCGACTGCCGTTGCCTGCGCGCGTGTCCGGAGGCGACGGTGCGCTGCCACTCCAGGTACATCGACTGCAGATTGCGTGCGTTGGCCACCAGATCGTCCAGCACCGCCGTATTGCCGCACGCCTCGCACCACGCGGCGAGGTCGGCCTCCGAAGGCGTCTGCTTGCCGCCCTCGATCCGGGAGACCTTGCTCGAATGCCAGCCGCACCTCGCGGCCAGTTCCAAGCCGGTGAGGTGGGCGGCGCGACGTAGTTCACGCAGGCGCGCGCCCAGCACCTCGCGTGCGTCCGACACACCGTTCACTCGCCTACGTGCTCACTCTCGCAATATCGTTGATGGTCGATCCCCTTGGGCCACAGCCGCTCCCGCACACGTGAGTAGCGGGCGACCAGCGCCGGGTCGTTAGTGATCGACAACCCCGTGAACGCCCCGTCCTCGGCGAAGGTGTTGAAGGCGACCGTGTTCGTGTCGAACAGCCAGTAATCGTCGTAGGGCAGATCGGCGGTATCGACCAGATGCCGCGGCAGCCAGCGCACCGCCTCGCCGGTGGCGATGTTGTCGTCGGTCGCCGACAACAGCCACCGGGTGTAGTCCGTGTGCGGCACCGTCACGACGCGTAGTCGTTCGAGCGCGACCCCGCGACCGGCTGACTCGACCATCAGAGCATCCCAGGCTTTCCACGACTCGGGCTGTTCGTCTCGCTCGTACGCTACTCCGGCATCGAAGCGGCGCAACGCCTCCTGCTCGTCGTCCATCAGGTACTGATCCCGAACCTCCAGATGGAACGCGCGGAACCGAGCCGCCCGGAACAGCGGCTCGTAACAGCGGTCGCCGACGACGTGCAGCATCAGCGCACCACCACGGCGGTTTCGTGACATTCGAGAGTCAGCTGGGCGAGCAACTCGGGATCGGTGACCGGTTCCCCGGCCACCAGCACCGACCCACAGGTTCCGCTCGCCTCCACCCGTAGCCGCATCCCCGGCTCCAGCCAGTCCAGCAGCTGGTGCGGCACCAGGACCGTCCCGGTGCGGTCGGTGGCGTCGCCCTGCACCACGAGCACGCCGGTGTCGGTGGCGTACACGGCGGGACAAGCTCCATGATCGGATCCGGATCCGAGAAGTCGCAGGTTCATAGCTGATCCTTTGCGAGAGCTGGCGGACGATGTCGTGCAATCGTCCCTACCGGAGGCTCTGTGGGTCAACGCACTTCGCAAAGTCGCGCAAAGTCGTGGCGGCGGTTCGGTGTGGCTTCTACCGTCGATTCGGCAACTCGGGGCCACTGTGGCCACGTCGATCCCGGGCTGCCTTTCTCCCCCGAGGGAAAGGGCTCCGACATGATGAGACGACCCAGGACTGCCGCCGATTTCGCGGTACTGGGTGTGCTGGCGCCAGGCGGATTGCTCACCGTCGAGCAACTGGCTCAGCAGGCGCGACTGACCGCATGGTCGGTACGCAGCGCATTGCTGCGGCTGCAGTCGCGCGGTTTGATCATGGACTGCCGCCACCGCGGTCGCTGGACCATCACGCAACGCGGACGCGGCGAATGGGCAGCGAAGGGACGCCGATTCACCTTGTGACCCAGGGCGGTGCGTCTTCGCTCGGATCGCCGATAGGGCGCGGTTGGCCGGATCGACGTCGCGTATGATCAGTGGACGTTTAGCATTCCGGTATGGGCCGTCGGAGGTGGCTGAGGGCCGCGCTGTGTTTGGTCGTGCTGAGCGCCGGCGGATGTATCGGCGCGGTCGACCGCGGCGACTTCGAACAGGATTTGCGGGCGCGGGGCGGCGGATTGGTGCACGGGCTGGCGGATTCGGCGATCACCGCGGTGCGAGAGTGCCTGGGAATCGCAGATTTCCAGGCGAATGTCATCCTGCTGACCGCGCCGAATTCCACCCGGTTCCGCATGGTGCTGGCAGATCAGCCGAACCAGGTGACTCGATTCCTCTCCGCTCAACCGGATCCCACCGCACGGCAAGCGACCGTTCGACTGCGGGTGCGCGATCCGGACGGATCCCGCCGACTCGACGACTACTCGTTCACCCTCGGTGCGCTCAGTGCGCCGCAACCCGTGCGGGTTTCGGCCATCGACGACATCGACGGTGAGAACTTCGCGATCGGCGAGGTGCCGGGACTCGGGCGGATCGAGGACATCGTCGATACCGCTCTGGTTCGCAGCGCACTCACCGACGGCCAGGTCACCGTGATCATCGTCAGCCGCTTCGGCCGGGAGATACGGATCGTCGCGAACGTCACCTCCCCGCGGACGGACATGGTCGCCGAGTTCGACCGCACCGGCGCGTTCCTCCGAATCCGGCAGATGTAAGGCCATGGCGAGACCGCTCATCACCGCCTTGTCGACCGGTGTCGGCGTCGGCACGTTCAGCGTCGTGATACCCGTGGCGATCTGGCCCGGCGAAGCGGAACTCACCGCGCCACTGTTCTGTTCGGACCCCTACCGCGAACCCGTAGTGGTGTCCGACACCTACCACGACTCCGAGGGCACCTCGGTCGACTACACCCTCTACTGCGTCACCGACCGTGGCGCGGTCACCGACGAGGGATTCTTCCTGCCGTTCCTCGTCCTGATGGCGGTGCACGTCGCGATCATCACCGCCGTGGCCTTCCTTGCCGGATGCTGGAGCCGTCGCAGCACCGCGCCCCAGGCCGATCCGCAGACCACGGCATTCGAACCACCTGTCTACGGATCGCACGAGCCGGACCCCCTCTGATCAGGCCTGGCCGACCGACCCTGGCGGCTCGGAAGCGGTGCGGTGGCGGCCTACTGGTCGGCCCGTCGACCGCATCGATGCCTGTCGAGAACAGCGGAACGTCGTGGTTGTGCCTACGCTGCCGGTTCGTTCGTCACGGGTACACGATGCTCTTCGCGCCCACCATGCGCACCAGGCTGAAGATGGGCAGGCCGATCACCAAATGCTCGATCCCCGTCGAGATACCCACCCACAGGTCACTGGACAGGGCCAGTGGAATGATCACCGCCGCGGCGGTGAGGATTCCCACGATCCAGCTGAAGAACAGTTCCGGTGACGGAGTGCCCAGGCGAAGCAGATACCAGAGGACCCCGCCCAGCAGCGCGCAGATGAAGGCCACCACCGCGAACCAGTACGCGTCCTGGGCCATCGGGTTCCACACCCCGAGATTGCCGCTCTCGCTCACCCTGGTCGCGATGATTTCGATGATCCAGGCGCACAGCCAGGCCGCCAGCGCGGTCACCACCGCCGCCGCGATCACACCGCCGGTGAACATGCCGATGTTGACCTCCGGCCCCTGCTGCGGCCGGGATCGCTGCTGGTCCTGATGATCGGGCTGCTGATACGCGCTGTAGTCGGCCTCCCGGCCATAGCCCGCCCCCTGGCCGTATCCGGGATCCCGGCCCTGTCCAGGGCTTTGGCTGTACCCGTGATCTTGGCCGTATCCGTGATCTTGGCCGTATCCGGGATCACGGTAATTTCCCGGCTGATAGCCGGCTTCGTAACGTGCGGTGTGCTGGTCGCGCGGATCCATGGGATTCAACCGCCGATCACCTCCGTCGAAAGCGTGTGTGTGCGTCGAGTGTAGGGCCGGACCGGACACGCCGCTGCCCCCTACCCAACTCCGCTCGGCCCGTGAGCCGGCCGCGGAAGTCGGCCGCGCTCGGACGAAACCCGCCGTCTCACAACGGGCTTACACCCGCTCGAGTCCGGCGCGCCCGGGCCGGCCGTTGCCGCTGATCACTGGATAGCGGTTGACCAGCGAAAACCGCTACGCCTCGGAAGACAGCACGACCATCGGCGTGGCCGCCGCAGCCGTCACGGGCCGAAGTCCCGCTTGCCTCGGCCGCCGGATGGTTCGGCGACCTCGTGGACTCGCTCGCGCCGTGACCTCCGGCAGATGATCGCGAGCGGGCGGTGGTCGCCGATCCGTAACGCAGTGACCCACCCAACAGTGCATTCTGGAATGATTCCAATAAAGCGGCGGTTGGTTCTGCTGAAGGATTTCGAAAGGAGTACAACCCATGACTGCCGCACCTCGGACCGAGCAGCGGACCAATCGCCGCCTCGCCGACGATGTCCGGAATTTCACCGCTTCCCCCCGGCTGGCCGCAGGCCTACAGCGCGTGCTCGTCGATCTCATCGAACTGCACCTGCAAGGCAAGCAGGCGCACTGGAACGTCGTCGGGACCAACTTCCGCGACCTGCACCTACAGCTCGACGAACTCGTCGACGCGGCCCGCGAGAGCAGCGACACCATCGCCGAGCGGATGCGAGCCCTCGACGCCGTCCCCGACGGGCGTTCCGACACCGTCGCCGCGACGACGAGCCTGCCGCCCTTTCCCGCCCAAGAGGTGAACACCACCGACGTCGTCGATTTGATCACGACGCGGACCTACGCGGCGATCGACACCCTCCGCGACGTGCACGACGCCGTGGACGCCGAGGACCCCAGCACCAGCGATCTGCTACATCAGGTCATCGCCTCGCTGGAGAAGCTGGCGTGGATGATCAAGTCGGAGAACCGCGGCATCTGACCGCCCGCCCCGCCGCGCGATGCTCGCACGCGGCGGGTCCGCCTCAGAAGTGCGCGGCGCCGCCGTCGATGGACAGCGGCACCGCGGTGATGTACTTCGATTCGTCGCCGACCAGGAAGAGCACCGTGTCGGCGATCTCCTCCGCGGTCGCGGCCCAGCGCGGCAGGAACGGGGTGCCCATCCCGTTGAGCAGCGGGTTGGTCTCCCCCGCCGCGGCGAGCGCGGACTGCATGTCACCCGAACCCATGGGCGTGTTCACCCCGCCGGGATGGATGCTGTTGACCCGGATCTCGTACTTGCCGAGTTCGGCGGCGAAAGCCCGCGCCATCCCGGTCACCGCGTGCTTGCTGGCGGTGTAGTGCACCATGAACGGCTGCATCTTCACCCCGGCGTAGGAGCTGGTGAGCACGATCGAGCCGCCGCAGCCGCCCGCGATCACGTGCGGGGCGGCGACCATGACCGTGTTCCAAACTCCGATCACGTTGGTGTCGATGGTGTCCCGGAACGCCCGGGGGGTGATTTCGTCCCATGCGGCCGGGATACAGATGCCCGCATTGGCGATCACGATGTCGAGTCTGCCCAGTTCGGCGACCGCGGCGTCGGTGGCCGAGCGCAAGGCGTCGATATCGCGCACGTCGGCGATGGTGGCGACGATCCGTCCGCCGGCCTCCTCGACCTGCCGCACGGTCTCGTCCAGGTCGTCGGGGGTGGGCGAGTCGTAGGGTACGCCGGGCAGTGGCCCGGCCAGGTCGATCGCGATGATGTCGGCGCCCTCCTGGGCCAGCCGCACCGCGTGCGCCCGGCCCTGACCGCGCGCCGCGCCGGTGATCAGCGCGACCTTGCCTGCTACACGTCCTGCCATGACGGATCCTCTCAGATGCGAAGAAACGACGGGTCCGGGGCGAACCCGCCGGAGACGGTGACCGGCGCGGCGAGCATCCCGGCCGCCGCGTCGGTGAGGAAACAGCCCAGTGCCGCCCAGTCGGGCTCCCGCTCCCCCGCCGCGACCTCCGCTTCGTAGGCGGCACAGACCTCGAACACCATCCGGGTGAGAATCCAGCCGCGCCCGTCCAGCACTCGCTGGTCGATGGACCGCAACCGTTCCCGGGTCGCCGCCATGATCGTGTCGGTGGCCGCGCGCCCGCCGATCGGCCGCTCCAGCAGCGCCGCCGCCGACGGTGTGGTGCGCACCTGGTTGACGAACCGCGCCCGCCACGACGGTGCGGGCCGGTCGGCTAGGCTGCGGACGGCGGGGACGATCAGGCAGCGCAGTAGTTCCACCAGGGTGGGCTCCGGTCCGAGCGCGGCCAGCATGCCGGCCCGCATCGGCTCGGACTGCTCGGTGTAGCGGTCCAGCATGGCGCCGATCAGTCCGTCCCGATCGCCGAAGTGGTAGGCGACCGCGGAGTGGTTGGCATTGCCTGCGTGCTCGGCGATCCGCCGACTGGAGACCTGGTCGATGCCATAGCGGCCGTACAACTCCTCGGCCGCGTCCATCAGAGCCCGCCGGGCCGCGTCGCTGTGCCGTGCCATCTGTCTCCGCTCTTCGTCACCGCGAGATTAAGTCAGGTGGCGTAATTTGTCGAGGCCACCGACGCGCCCGCCGACCGGCGACCGCACCGACTCGACGGGTAACCAGTTTTCGGGAACGACCCGGCACTATGTGACCGAATATTCACGCAGCATAGGAGGCGTCGCCACGTCGGCGATGCGATGACGCCGTGGATTCTTCCACTCCTAGCGCATGACAGTTTCGACATGCGGTGAACTCGCCATAGGCGCTGCTTATCGCCAGTCTTCTACTCGTCGCCGTGAGCTGCGCCCTGCGCCTCCGGAGCCGGTAGCTTTGCGATTTCGCGTACAGGACGGCACGGAAGCACGCTAGTATGTGAACACAGATTCACGAACAGAGGAGCGCGATGATGCGTACCCCCCTTCGGCTCGCCGCCGCCTCGGCCGCCGCGGCGACTCTCGTCGTCACCGCGGCCGGTGCGACGGCCGAACCGATCAGCTCCGCCCCGGTGACCACCGTCGCGGCCGGAACCGGCTCGTCGGCGGCGGACTCCGGATCGGCGGCGGCGCGCACGGGCTTGTACTACCTCGAGCGCGGCGACATCATCGGAATTCTCGTGCTCATGGTCGCCGCCCCTTTGCAGATATTGACCAGTGGAATCTGCGACCTGGCCACGATGTCCGCGCTTCCGAGTCCGTGCGTCGCAGGGCCCCAGTGAACCGCGCCCGGCTCCCGTTCAGAAGTGCGGTCACGCGTATGAACAGGGTTCGCGGGCAGACTTTCTGACGCGCGAGGTCTCCGGTGGCGGGTGATCGACCGGCTCCGACTCCGGAGGCCCCGGCACCAGCCCGGCGGCGCGAGCGATATCGATCGGCCGCCGGCACTTCGAGATCGCCGCTGGATGACTTCCCTCGGTTTGTCCTGCATATCAAGGGGTAGGCGATGGTCGCGACAGCGACGATCCAACCCCTCAGGAGAACCACCCATGAATCAACCCCGCGACACCGCCGACGAGGCAAACTCGCACGAAACCTCGGATGCGAGAGAAAAGAGCATTCTCGAGGGCCGATCCGAGGCGTCCGGCAACCTGGCGGGCCCAGGTCCCCACAGCGACCGAGATGAAGACCCCGACACATAATCCGCGACCGGCACACGATGCGGCCCTGCGGCGCAAATTCTCGGTGACCATGACCACGCGCTGAAGACCGTCGTTCTCAGGATGCGACAGACCCGCCTGTGATCACCCCCGGCTGGAGCCGATAGAGAACACCGTGTCGATGAGCCGGCCGAACCGGCGGGTGAGCCCCTCGGCCGACTCCTCCGGATGCTCCCGGGCCCAAGCCATGATCGCGTCCACCGCGGCTGTCCAGATCCGGGCGAGCGCGTCGATGTCCTTCTCGTCGGTGTCGCCGAGTTCGTGCAGGAATCGGCGTACTCCCGAGGCCGCGTGGTTCGCGATCCGTTCCCGGTAGGCGTGGGCCAACTTTCCCGCGCCACCGGCATCGGGGGCGGTGGGGTCGTGAATGATGCGCCAGGCGGTGCGGTCGGGGCCGAGAGTGTCGAAGATGCCGCGCAGCGCGTTCGCCGGTACGGCGAAAAACTCGGCCTCGCCGCCCATTTCGAGATCCAGGCGTTCGAGCAGCGGCTCCGCCACGATGGTCAGGCATTCGGCGTACAGCTGCTCCTTCGAGACGAAGTGCTGATACACCAGCGCTTTGGAGATACCCGCGCGCGCCGCGATGGAGACCATCGACACTCCCGCGAAGCCGTGCTCGGCGAACTCCCGCAAGGCGACCGCCAGAATCTCTTGGCGTCGATCATCGGAGGGCATGCCCTTGGTTCCCAGACCCGCGGCCGTTGACATGGCCTCGAACTTACCTTACGGTCACTTCAACGGAAGTGACCGTAAGGTCATATCAAGGGTGTGGGAGGAACCAGGCCATGTCCCTGTGGCAACAGATCAATCAACCGGTGACCTACGCCATCCCCTTCTTCGTCCTGGCCATGGCGCTCGAGATCGCCGCCCTGCGCGGGCACGACGACCTGGCCGGCTACGCGAAGGTTGATGCCCGTACCAGCCTGATCATGGGGGCGGTGTCCGTATTCATCAGTGGCGCGGCGAAATTCGCCGCATTGATCGCTTACGCGGCGCTGTATGTGCGCGCACCGTGGCAGCTCGATCCGCGCAATCCGCTGGCATGGGTCGCGGTCCTGGTCGGCGTGGACCTGCTCTGGTATCTCTACCACCGGGTCTCCCACCGCGTCCGGCTGGTTTGGGCCGCGCATCAGGTGCACCACAACAGCCGGTACTTCAACTACGCGACAGCACTGCGGCAGAAGTGGAATCCTTGGTTCGAACTGCTTTTCTGGACGCCGCTGCCCCTGCTGGGCGTACCGCCGTGGATGGTGTTCACGGCCTGGTCGTTCAACCTCGTCTACCAGTTCTGGGTGCACACCGAGACCATCGGGAAACTGCCGCGGTGGTTCGAGTTCGTGTTCAACACTCCCTCCCACCACCGCGTGCACCACGCCAGCGATCCGGAATACCTCGACAAGAACTACGGCGGAATCCTCATCCTCTGGGACCGCTTGTTCGGCAGCTTCCGCGCCGAAACGTTCCGTCCGACCTACGGACTCACCAAGAACATCGAAAGCACCGATATCCTCACACTCCAGTACTACCAATTCGGTGCGCTGTGGCGTGACCTCCGCTCCACGCGGCGCGTACGCGACTGGCTCGGCTACACCTTCGGGCCTCCCGGCTGGGAGCCCGGTGCGGGGGCGACACAGACCGCCACCCGGGCCGGCCTGGATTGAATTTCACGTCCGACCACAGGGGTCACCGTCGGTCGATACCGGGCGTGATCACCTCCATGTGGCGGCGTTCTCGCGGGCGTAGGACTTCAGATCCCGTGCGGGGTGGCCGGTGATCCGTTCGACCGTATCGGTCACCACGGCGTTGCCGCCGTCGCGGATCACCCGGAACAGGGCCAGTTGCCAGATGATCGAGCGTTCGTCCAGACCGGCTTCGCGCAGGCCGTCGGCGAACCGGTCGGCGGTGATGGCCCGGTAGCGCAGTTCCCGGCCCGCGGCTTCACCCAAGGTCTCGGTGACCTGCCGGAGGGTCAGGACCTCAGGTCCGGTGAGGATGTGAACTTCTCCCGAATGTCCGTCCTCGGTGAGCGCGGCGGCGGCCACTTCCGCGATGTCACGGGTGTCGACGAAGCCGACGACGGCATCGGCGGCCGGAAGCGCGAGTTCGCCGTTCTCGCGCAGGGGCGCCGCGAAGCCCTCGCCGAAGTTCTGCTGGAACCAGTTCGGCCGCAGAATGATCCACTCCTTGCCCGAAGCGCGCACGTCCGCCTCCCAAGCGGCCATCGGAATCGCGTCGGGCAACTCGTCGACGCCCAGCACCGACAGCAGCACTACTTTGCGCATGTGCGCGGCGGCGGCCAGCAGCTCGCCGACGAGACCGGGTTCGCCGGGCATGGCATACGGGCCGACGACGTACACGCCGTCGATGCCGTGCAGCGCGGGAGCCCAGGTGGAACGGTCGGCCCAGTCGAAACGCACCGGTTCGACCCCGGTGGTGGCCGCGGCGGGAGTGCGGCTTGCCGCGCGCACGTGGACGCCGCGGGCTACCAGCGCGTCCACCACGGGCCCACCGGTCTTGCCGGTCGCGCCGAGCACCAGAACAGTCATCGTATTTCTCCTCGGATCGGTTGTACCGGAGGAAATCTACGGATCATCGCCCGGATGATGAATGCCTGAAAATCCGGAATACATGTCCTATAGTCCCGAACCTGTGGACGTTCTCTCCGACGCGCTTGCCGCGATGCGAACGGGCCGAACCCGCGCGGCCCGCACCGACGTACGAGCGCCGTGGGGCCTGCGCTTTTCGGCCGTCACCGGCACGACCTTCCACGTCGTGCTCAGCGGCACGTGCTGGCTGCTGGCCGACGGAACCCCGCCCCTCGCGCTGAGCCCGGGCGATGTGGTTTTCCTCCGCACAGGGAGCTCGCACGCTCTCGCGGACAGCCCGCACACGCCGCTGATCGACTTCGCTCCCGAGCGCTCGGAACCGGATTCGCCGATCGGTCATGTCCGCGTGGACGGCCCGGGAGCGCAGTCGATCCTGCTCTGTGGCGCATACCAACTCGATCGAACGCGGCCGCATCCGCTGATGAAGGAATTGCCCGTGTTCCTGCACCTACCCGCCGGGAACGCGGAGCTCGGTCATCTCGTCGGCCTGCTGGCGACCGAATTCGACCAGGATCGGCCCGGCCGGGATGGCATCGTTCCCCCGCTGGTCGACGCGATGCTGCTCTACATCCTGCGCACCTGGGCCGACCAGCGCACCGATGCGCCGGGATGGGCGCGGGCGCTCGCCGACCGGGCGGTCGGCCAGGCGTTGCGCGATATGCACTCCCACCCGGCCACCCCCTGGACAGTGGAACAACTGGCGGCGCGAAACGGACTGTCCCGTTCGGTGTTCGCCCAGCGGTTCACCGCACTGGTGGGCGAACCTCCGGTGTCGTATCTGACCTGGTGGCGGATGACCAGCGCAGGCCGCATGCTCCGCGAATCCGACGCCCCGCTCAGGAATGTGGCCGCGCAGGTCGGCTACAGCTCCGAATTCG
The DNA here is from genome assembly GCF_040630775.1 of Nocardia sp. NPDC005745. NCBI lineage: Bacteria > Bacillati > Actinomycetota > Actinomycetes > Mycobacteriales > Nocardiaceae > Nocardia > Nocardia sp. NPDC005745. Next base: position 80,138 of record NZ_JBEXYF010000008.1, on the reverse strand, counting down.
CCTTCGCCAAGGCGTTCAAGCGCGCTTACGGCGTGGCGCCGGGGACATACCGCCGCTCGGCGATGATCGATCTACCGAGCGTCCCGGCCCGGACCCTTGCCTGATGCCAGGAGCGTGGAAGTCACAGCGTCAGCAGAACCTTGGTGGCGCGGCGCTGGTCCGGGTCCGAACCGCAGATACAGGTCGCGGTGACGCGGATGACCGCATCGGCCGGTTCGACGATCCTCGGATCCTCCCGCTCCTCGACCCGCAAATCCCCGGGGAGCATGCATAACGACTCCACGCATGATCAGTTTCTCCTCACCGTCGCTTCCGGATCACCCCCCGGCGATGCCCGGTCAACCCCCGTGCACGCACTTGCGGGAGTCTCTGTCGAGAGGTGTACCCAGGACAGCCACACCGATGTGCCGTCCGTGGGTCTGCGCCACGGTGCTGTGGTGGAGGGCAACAGCGAGCGGTCGGCAATCGGCTACGCCTCAGGTCCGGTCGTGGCCCGCTTCTCGAGCACTCCGGCGAGGGCCGAGGCGATCATGGCGACCGCCCGATCATGGTCCTGGGCCGTTCGCCGCAGGATGCCCAGCGCGATGGTCCCCGGCATCTCGGCGAGTGCCTGAGTCAGGCGTATCCGAACAGCGGAGTCCGCCGTGGGCGCGGCGAGTTCATCGGTCAGCGCGCTCATGATCCGGTCCGCGCACTCCGGATCCAGTGCCAGTGCGCCGAGCACCTCGGCCGCCTCGACGTCGTTCGCACCCTCGACCACCATGCCGACCAGCGCGGGCACGGCTGCGGTCACGCCACGTGTACCGGATGCCAGAGCCGCGTGCCTGCGCACTGTCGCGTCGGTGTCCCCGAGGGCATCCGCGAGCAGCGAGGTCGCCTCGTCACCGGGTATCTCGGCGATCGCCCGCACCGCGCGCCGCCGGATGTCGACGTTCTCGGAGTACACGCCGGATGCCACGCTCGCCACACCGTCAGCGCCCGCCCGCGCCAATGCCCACCGCAGAGCCCCGGCGACGTTCGGATCGGATTCGGCGAGCACCGCCTCAGCCAGCAACTCGAGGGGAACCGGCACGTCCTCGGGCGGGGCCAGGACGGTTTGCTGGCGGCGCGCAGCGCTGGGCGAGTGGAGGCCGTGCAGGAGCTCGACGATGCGCAGGACGCCCTGCCAGCCGGTGGGCGCCGAGGCGTCGACGGCACGCAGTCGCTCGAGCAGCTCCTGCTCGCGCCGCAATCGCTCCTCGGTCCGTCGGATGAGGTCGCCGACCAGCGCGGACGGCGTGAAGGCGGGATCCTCCAAGGCGGATCCGATCTGCCGCAGCGACAATCCGAGGGACCGCAGACTTTCCACATGGAAGATCCGGCGGATGTCCTCGGCGGAGTACTCGCGGTAGCCCCCCACAGTGCGGCCGGTCGGCCGCACCAGCCCGAGGGAGTCGTAGTGCCTGAGCATCCGGGTACTCACTCCGGAACGGCGCGCCACCTCGCCGATCAGCACGCTGTTCCCTCGACCCGTTCCGGGCCGAGCGCGACGATCCGTTTCGCCTCGTCGACGGCCGGGTCGAAACCGGCATCCGGGTCGTCCAGGAGCTGCTGGGTGGCGCGCGCATGCGCACGCACCGCCGGGTCCGCACTCGTCCGCGCGGCCCGCAGGGCGGGCTCGATCACGTCCCCGAGCGCGACGAGTGCCCGGCTGAGGCTCCGTTGCACATTCCGGTCACCGCGACCGAGTTGTGCGACCAGTTCCGCGATCAGGCCTTCCTCCTCCCCGGCGGGCACGAGGACGACGGCGGCACGCCACGCACTTCGCGCGACCTCGTCGTCGGCGTCGTGCAGCAACGACCGGGTGATCGCGGGCCACGCATCCCGGTCCCCGATCTTCGACAGCGTATGCAACGCCTGGCTTCGGGCCTGGGAGCGCTCGGACCGCAGCTCCGCACGGAGTCTGGGCACCGTGATCTCCGACGGGAAGCGCGTCAACGCCCAGGTGAGCATGTCGCGCACGAAGAAGTCGGGCTCGATCGCGCACCGCGCCACGAGCGCGTCGACCAAGCCGTCGTCGGGGTGCGTGCCGACCGCCAGCGCCGCCTGGAGCCGCGTCGACGAGTCTCCGGCGGACAATGCTTCGAGCAGCCGCGTGTCGTGTGAATTCCTGTGTGCCGAGTTGATGGGGACCACCTCCTGCACCCAGTGAAGACCATGTCACAGTGTCAAGGTCAAGCGCGGGATGCGCGGGGCGATCAGCAGCTCAGCGGGAACCGGTCGGGCCGGCGCGAACCCCGGCCGCGGAAGGGGCACTACGCCCCCGCCAGGGGGCGAGGCCGCGGCGCTCGGCAGCGCGCTCGCGGCTCGCGTCCAGAGACAACCTCCCCGCTGGGAGATGTCGCCAACGGCGATCAGGCGCGGCGCCGAGGCCGGAGTTTCACGCCGCCGACCGTGCACGGCCGCGCGACCGGCGGCCCGACATGGTTGCGCGCAGGCGTCTCGTCTCGGTGCGGCTTCGGCCGGTTCGAACCGGTGAGCCGTCAACGGCTTTCGCGATCCCCTCAGCGCTGGCGCCAGCTAAGCGGACCCGGCAGGTCGACACTGTTCTTCTTGCTGCGGGAGTTCCACGACCACGGGCCGATCTTGATACTCCACGAGGACAGACCCGATTGGGTGAAATTGAGTTTCAGCGGCCCGAAGGATCTACGCTGACGGTACTTGATGGGCATTAGCGACCTCCCTGACTCGACCCCGGCTACGGAACCGGTTATCTCCCATTACTTTCCCTGGTCAGAAGAGACCAAACAACGACGAACGAGCCGGTCGGGTAGCCGCGCAGCCTGGATAATGTTGACGGCCAATGGTTCTCCGTGGTGGAGGTGGGATGACACGGGTCTTCACGAGTCAATTGGCATGCCTCCACCGAGTGTGTAGCGGAATGCCTGACGGCGGAGAACCTGGGCAAGCGCATCTACTGCGCGGCAATGGAATCGGTGACCGATCCGGATGCCACCCGCACGTGGCAATGCTGTGAATTTCGGTCGCGACGCGCAGATCAGGCAGGAGCGGCCCGATGGCCGAACTCGCCTACCACTCCTTGTCACCGCTACCGCGGCACCTACCGCGTCATGGCACCCGGCGCCCGCACAGCCCGAACCCGGACGACCATAGTGGACCGGCCCTCCGCACCACCCACCGCGCGGCGCGCCGACGGCAACCGCGCCCGCAGGTCCGGTGAGCGAACACGGCGCGACGACCGAGAATGCCGCACACTGCTCCCATGACGACGCCCGAGACGCGAACAGGACCGATGTTCCGGTGGACCGAGGTCGGCACCGGCGGTGTGATCGCCCCGGGCGAGCGATTGACCTGGCCGCGCACGATCGGGATCGGGTTGCAGCATGTGGTGGCGATGTTCGGCGCCACCTTCCTCGTGCCGGTCCTCACCGGGTTCCCGCCGTCGGCGACGTTGCTCTTCTCCGGGGTCGGCACCCTGCTGTTCCTGGTGATCACCCGCAACCGGCTGCCGAGCTATCTCGGTTCGAGTTTCGCGATCATCGCACCGGTCCTCGCGGCCACCGCCTCCGACGGCATGGGTGCGGCCCTCGGCGGGATCGTCGTGGTAGGTGCCCTGCTGATCGTCATCGGCGTGGTGGTGCACTTCGCAGGCACCCACTGGATCGAGGCGCTGATGCCGCCGGTGGTCACCGGCACCATCGTCGCCCTCATCGGGCTGAACCTGGCGCCGACCGCCGAAACGAACTTCGAGAAGGACGCCATCACGGCCACGGTCGTGCTCATCCTGCTGATCTCGTGTCTCGTACTCTTCCGCGGATTGCTCGGCAGGCTGGCCATCGTCGCCAGTGTCGTGCTCGGCTATCTACTCGCACTCGCGCGCGGCGAGGTCGACACGGCGGCAATCAGGAGCGCCGCATGGGTGGGGCTGCCCGACTTCCACGCGCCCGGCTTCCACCTCTCGGTGATTCCGATGTTCCTGCCGGTGGTGCTGGTACTCGTGGTGGAGAACATCGGGCACGTCAAGTCGATCACCACGATGACCGGAATCGACTACGACCGGCGCATGGGCCGCGCGCTGGCGGCCGACGGCCTGGCGACGGTCCTCGCCGGCAGTGGCGGCGGCTCGGCGACCACCACATACGCAGAGAACATCGGCGTGATGGCAGCGACGAAGGTGTACTCGACCGCCGCGTACTGGGTGGCAGGCGCCGCCGCCATAGCGCTCAGCCTCTCACCGAAGGTAGGAGCGGTGATCGCAGCCATCCCGGCCGGGGTGCTCGGTGGTGTCACGACCGCGCTCTACGGCCTGGTGGGGATCCTCGGCGTGCACATCTGGGTGAGCAACCGGGTGGACTTCGGTACACCGATCAACCAGTTCACCGCGGCCATACCGCTGGTCATCGGCATCGCCGACTTCACATGGAAAGTAGGCGATCTCGACTTCGGCGGCATCGCCCTCGGGGCCCTCGCCGCGCTGGTGATCCACCACGCGATGCGGCTGATCGGGCGATGGCGCGGAACCGTTGAACCCCACCACGCGCACGACGAGACCAAGCCGGCGGAACCGACGGACCGCCGCCCCGGCGGCGGTTCATCCGGTGATTGAACCTCCACGACCCGGGTAGACAGGAGTCGAACACATGTTCTGTCGAGCGTGAGGAGCGACGATGGTACAACCGAAACCGGAAAAGGATCCGGACCAGTGGACCACCGGCGACGAACCGATGACCGGACCGCAAGACTCCTACCTGCGCACCCTGGCCCAGGAAGCGGGTGAGCAGGTGCCCGAGGGCCTGACCAAGGCCGAGGCGTCGCAGCTCATCGACGAGTTGCAGCAGCACACCGGCCGCGGCGCCTGACCGGCCGGGCCATGCCGCCCGAGGTGATCTTGCCGAGTCCTCCGATGGTGGACAGGACTTCGGGCGGCCGGCTTGCCCTTGGCGCCGGCGAAGCGCGTCGGGTCCCCGGCGGGATGGATGCGCCTGTGGTCCGGAACGCTACTGCTGTAGGACGGACAGGACGTTGCCCGCGGGGTCGGTGAACCAGGCGATCAACGGACCGCCTCCGCGGTGAATGCCTTTCTCGTCCTGCTCGGCGAATTCGTACCGTTCGAAGCGCACGTCGCGGCGCGTGAGTTCATCGACGGCCGCTTCGATATCGGGGACGGGGAAGTTCAATACGGTGAAGGTCGCGGGCGTATGGTCCGGCTTCGGGTACACCAGGACCGCGCCCCCGCCGCCGAGGTGTAGCCGGAGCATCCCGTTCTCCTCGGATACTCGTATCCCGAGCGTCTCGGCGTAGAACCGCTTCGCCGCCTCGATGTCGTCCACCGAGAATCCACTGAACGCGCTGCTGTCGGTAAGCATCACTCGCCCTCTCGGTCATCGCAGCCCGGTGCTGCTCATCGAATCGAACGTAGTCACCCTCGGAATCAATCGGGGTGGCGAACACACCTCCCTCGTAATCGGCGAGTTCCGCCGGTTACCGACGTCTCGATGCGGCCCGCTATGGCCCGGGAGGGCGGACGCAGGACGATCACCTGGCTCGGCTCAGGGTTCGCCACCTCGACGTCGTCACGGCTGTCGATCATCACGTACACACCGCTGGTAGTCCAGACATCGTAGCCCGAGCCACCGGGTCTACGGCCGACCTTCGACGCGAAGATCCCTCACGGCTGGGGGCCCGCGCAGCTCATATATATTTAGATGCGCATATCTACGTATAGACATGAATCTTCCCTGCGGGGCCCGGCAACGGCCCGAACAGGCTTCGCCTGTGCAGTGCCACACCGTCACCGGCACCCGACGACTACCCCGCCCGCCGCGGCCTCGCCCCCCGGAGAACTCGGTCGGCACAACCGTAGTGGTGTCCGGTTGTCAGATGTTCAGCGGAGCGGTGGGCGGGAAGGTGACCGGCAATTCGGTCAGTGCCCGGTGGAAGGGACCCGGTCGCCAGTTCGGTGTCCGGTCCGGCAGATTCAGTTCGATCTCCGGCAGCGCGTCGAGAAGTTGGTCGATCGCCTCTTGCGCGATCAGATAGGCCAAGGATCGCGCCGGGCAGGCGTGCGGGCCGAGACCCCAGGCCAGGTGGGAGCGATTGCCGGTCAGGTCGCCGGTACGGATCGCGGGATCGTTGTTGCACGCGGCCATGCTGATGACGACGGGCTGGTGCGCGGGCAGCCAGACGCCGTCGATGAGGATCGGGTGGCGGGGATAGGTGATCAGCAGGTTCGCCAGGGGCGGGTCGTTGAACAAGACCTCGTCGAGGGCATCGCGAGACGACAGGTTGCCGCCGAGGAAGCTGTCGCCGAAGCGCTCGTCGGTGAGGATCAGCAGCAGGGTGTTGGTGATCAGATTCAGCTCGAATTCGATCCCGGTTCCGTAAACCTGGGACACATGGTGCGACGCCTCCACGTCGTCCAGCCGGGCGGAATGCTGGAGCAGGACCGAGGTGATGTCGCGTTGCGGTTCGGCGCGTTTGAGTGCCACCAGTTTCATCAGCGCCTCCCCGAGCATCTGATTGCCCTTCTCGGCGTCGACGCCCTCGAGGAGGGCAGCGGTACCGGCGGCGACCTGCCCGCCGATATCTGGCGGGCAGCCCAGCAGATAGTTCACGACCTCGAATACGAGTGGGAACACATATTGGCGGATCAGGTCGGCATTGCCGTCCTGGCAGAAGGAGTTGATCAGCGGAACGGCCAGTCCCTCGACGACGGCGTGGAGGGCGTACAGATCCACCTCATCGATGCTCGCGGTGATCGCCCCTCGGTAGCGGGTGAAGTCCGACCCGGTGCTGCGACTGGCCATGGGCCGCCACTCCAGGAGCGGGAGAATGGGGCAGTCGGCCGGGATGTTCTTCTGCCAAGCGCGTGGGTCGGCGGGGAAATGCTCGGGATCGTTGAGGATTCGCACCGCGGTGCCGTAGCCGATCACCAAGGTGGCGGGTACGCCGGGCGCCAACTCCACCGGCGCCAGAGACCCGTACTGCCGGCGCATTTCGCGGTAGGCGCGGTGCGGCTCGGCCGCGAACTCGGGCGAATACAGGGGCACCCGTGTGTCGTCCGAATCGATCGGCGAGCCGTGCACAACCGGGCACGACGGCGCTGGAACCTCGGACTGCGGCGTACTCAAGAAGCAAACTCCCAAACTGTCGGTATGCACTGCACGATTGCTGATACACCCGCTCACCGCTCGAGCGAGGAGCGGGTCGCCGGGGCTACGCCGGAATCGGTCGATGGTATCGCGCGCACGCATCAGCCTCGTCAGCGCACGAGAACGTGCTGACCAGAATGTTTTTCGGTCCGATGCGGCCGGACTTCCGTCCGGCCGCTACACAGCGATGGGCAGCGGAACAGAGTTCTATCAGACTCCGAGCGCATCCAGCGAATCGTGATCGTCGATGGCCGTGGTGATTCGCTTCAGCAGCGTCAGGCACGTCTCCACCGGTTGCATCTCGGGCTGGTACACCGCCCTGCCGATCGTGAACGCCCACGCCGCGTACGCGAACATGGATTGTTGCCGGTAGGCCAGCCACGCGTCGTCGAAGGCCGGGGCCCGGCCGTCGAGGGGGCCGAGTTCGTCGAGGTAGGCCGCCAGCAGTTCGCGGTCCCAGGCCCGGCGATCCTCGGGCTCGCATCCCGAGTTGACGGTGTAGGCGAAGTCGTGCGCCCAGCCGCCCCGCATTACCACCTGCCAGTCGACGAATCCCATTCGCCCGGAATCGGTTCGGTAGGTCTGGCCGATGTGCGGGTCACCGTGCAGCAGGGTCGGGGGCAGCTCGTTCGTCGCCTTGTCGATCGCTCGCTCGACACCGGCCCACAGCCGATCCGCTTGCCCGTGCAGCGCCTCGGGCACCACTTCCTCGGCCCGCCGCAGTCCGACCTCGCAACGCTTCTTCATGTCGATGGCGGCGAGATATGCCTGGAGGGCTTCGGTCGTGGTTTTGAGGTCCGTGATCGAAGGGTGGATCCAGAAGGCGCGGTGCAGCCGCGCGAGATTGCGTACCAGATCTTCGATCTGGTCGCGGGCGATCGGGGCGTTCGGCTCGATGAACCGCGCACCACGGGTCGAGGCGATGTCTTCCATCAGAGCGATCGAACGCCACGACCCGGCGTCGGCGGCGCCCCAGTAGCCGAACGGAGCCTCGATATCGACCTGCGGCCGAAAGTCCCTGAAGAAACGGGTTTCACCGTCGATCATCTTCCCGCCGCCGAGCAGAATCCGCTGTGAGAAGGCTGTTGTCGTCTTCGCGAAGAGATCGGTCGGCAAATTCGCCTGTTTGCCCGCGTCGTTGTACTCCACGCGTATCGCTACGCGAGTGGACGTTCCGCGGCTGCCGTTGGAGGTTTCGAACGAGAGCACCTCGGCCCCGGGGACATCGCGGCACAGGACGGCCGTCAGCCACTGCGGTGTCACCGTTTCGCCGGACACCGGGACGTCGTCGATGTCCCGGGCCTTCGGCCGGAAAATCCTCTCGCCCATGATATGAGCACCGACTGTGACAGACCGTCCGAGCAGCCAGAGCTTGTGGTTCATTCGCTTGCCTCGATTCCGGGATACGACTCGACCGCCCGGGCGACTGGATGCCTGGCGCACGGGCCCGCAGGACAGTAACCCATCCTCTCGAAAAGCCCTTCCGACGATGCGATTGCCGAACCCCCTCGGCGAGAACGGCTCCGGGCTGACATGGGCACGAACCCCACCGGGCTTCTCACCCGTGGGATGAGGAGCCGTCGGGCAGCCGAACCCGGCACGGGCGACCTCGAGAAGCCGCCGCCGCAGCCCCCGCCGTCGAGTTCGCGCGATTCGATCAGATGTGGCAACCGCGACGGGCCGTACGCGTCACCTGAGACGACCGCGTATCACTCGCGCCGAGCGGACCTCGCGGCCTGCGCCGCGTCCTTCTCCGCCTCGTCGAGCTTACGGGTGTCGCGCGGTTCGGCGAAAGGCTGCATGTCCTCCGGCAATCCCTGGGCGATGGCTTTGCCGTGGTCGAGTTCGGCGTTGATCTCGGCTCCCAGCAACAGCGCGATGTTGGTCAGCCACAACCACACGAGGAAGATCACGACACCCGCCATCGACCCGTAGGTCTTGTCGTAGGAGGAGAAGTTGGCGATGTAGACCGCGAACAACAACGAGACGATCAGCCAGATGAGGACTGCGATGACACCGCCGGGGCTGATCCATTTCACCCCGCCTTGCCTGGCGTTCGGGCTGGCCCAGAACAGGATGGCGAGCAGCACCGACAGGAGCACGAACAGCACCGGCCATTTGGCGATGTTCCAGAGCGTCACCGCGGTGTCCCCGAGTCCGAGGAAATCGCCGATCTGGTGGGCCACCGGCCCGCTCGCCACCACGATGGCGGTGCTGATCACCAGGAGGATCACCGCGATGAGGGTGACGCCGAGCCGGATGGGCGCGGTCTTCCAGATCGGGCGCCCCTCCCCGATGCCGTAGACGACGTTCGAGGCACGCATGAACGCCGCGACGTAGCCCGACGCCGACCACAGCGCGATGGCGAGACCGAATATCGCTCCGAGGCCGGCGCCCTGCTTGTTGGCCTGGGCTTGGGTGATGAGCGTGTGCACGAATTCGGCGCTCGATCCCGGCGCGATCTGCTGCGCCTGGTTCATGAGTTCCTCGGCGGCATTCGGCCCGAGCAGCCCGAGCAGCGAAACCAGCACGATGAGGCCTGGCACGATCGACAACACCGCGTAGTAGGTGAGCGCGGCTGCCAGGTCGGTCAAGTTGTCACGCTGGAACTCCCTGCCTGCGCGTTTGACCACCGCGAGCAACGATGGTTTCGACAGTTCGGCCGGGCTGCTCGGCTCGTTCGGGTCGAGGTCCGGCCGGGCTCCGGTATCGGTCGCGCGGCCTCGTGCCTCGACGCGGTTTCGCGTACTCGACGAGTCGACAGCCTCGTCCTCGTGCCGGTTCGGTCTGCCGCGATCTGTAGCCATGTCGGTTCGCCTCGCTCAAACGCATCTCTCGGTCACGCGCGGGAAGGTGCCAGCACTTCCGCGCTGAACGAGTGGTGCCCGAAGCAGCGGTTCTGAAACACCGGGCCCGTCACCTCCGGCGACCTGGTCATTGAGATCCAAGGGTCGTCCCGTCGGACGCAGCACTGTGGCGCAACGCCGACCACGAGGGGGAAACCTGTCCCTCCCGCACCATCGCGATTCCACACCGGGCGAGCGCCGAGCTCACCCGCCGCGTGCGCTAGGGTTCGAACCCGTGTCCAAGCTGCGGCGGCGCGTGGCCGAGGCTGCGGAAGCGGCTCTGGCCCAGCGCAAATACGTGTCGGCGGTCGATGTGTTCACCGTTCTGGGGTGGGTGCGATCCAGCCATGTCGATCGCTGGCGGCAGGGGCAGGTGCCGTCGTTGGAGCAGGTCACGGCGGTGGACGGGCGGCGGATGCACGATGCGGCGCAACTGCTGGGCGAATGGGCCCGTGAGCGCGACCTCACCGCGAGTACAGCGGCGTATCTGTCGGGGGGGCGCGATCGCGAGGCGCTGCGGTTCGTCGACACCGGTGAAGACGAGGTGTTCCGGGTGCACTGGCTGTCGGGAAAGCTCACCCCGGCACAGCGCGAACAAGTCGTCCAACGCCAGAACCGGGCCCCGGATCTGACGGTGATCGAGGCCGCTGAGGCGTGGACCTGCACCGAGTGCGCCGAGACCGGCCCGTATCTGATCACCTCCGCCGCCGGACCGCTGTGCCTGACGTGTTCGGACCTCGACCATCTGGAGTTCCTGCCCGCCGGGAACGCGGCGCTGAGCCGACGCGCTAAGAAGGAGAGCGCCCTCGCGGCCGTCGTGGTGCGCTTGAACCAGCGACGTAAGCGCTACGAACGGCTCGGCATCCTCGTCGAGGAGGCCGCCCTGACCCGCGCCGAACAGCAATGCCTGGCCGACGACGATGCCCGCGCCCGCCGCCGCGAGCGCGACCGCGTCCGCCGCGCCGCCCAGGACGTCGAATACTGCGCCCGCATGTCCGACGAAATCCAACGGCTGTTCCCCGGCTGTCCCACCGATCGTGCCGCCGAGATCGCCGAACACGCCGCCGCCCGCGGCAGCGGCCGGGTAGGCCGTACCGCCGCAGCCAAACTCCTCTCCCCCGAAGCGCTCACCCTCGCCGTCATAGCCTCCATCCGCCACCGCGACACCGACTACGACCACCTCCTCATGACCGGCATCCCGCGCAGGGAGGCCAGGGCCCGCATCCGCCCCACCGTCGACCACGTGCTCGAAACCTGGCGCGGCTGAGACGCGGCCGCGTCGCATCCTGACGCCACCGCATCCAGCGATCGGCGGCGCGCCGAGATCACCGACTATCGAATGTTTCCTGTCCTGTTCGATCGGGACTTGAACGTGTGCAGCCCCGCTGTTGCGAGAGTCTGCTGTGCGCCGAACTCTTCGAAGGTGCCGACCGGGCGGAAACCGAGCCGGGCGGCAAGTTTCAGCGAACGGTGGTTTGCAGTCTGGGTCACGACGAGAACCGGTTCGTCAGGAAGTTCGTCGGCGGCGGCGCGCAGTGCGGCTGCGGTGGCTTCGAATGCCAGCCCCATACCCCAGGCACGGTGCCGCAGAACGTAGGACAGCTCGAGTTCGTCGGCATCCTCGGTGATGTGTCCGGGCTGGTCGGCGGACCGACGATGGAGCATCAGCGTTCCGATGAGATGGTCGGTGGTCTTGTCTGCGACGACATAGGCGCCGGGAGCGGCTGTCACGTTGGCAGTGCCAACCGCGTCGAGGTACTGCTCGACGGCAGTGCGCGACCGCGGGCCGCCGAGATATGTCCGCACCTGAGGGTCGGTTTGTAACTCGATGAGTCCCTCGCGGTCGTCGTCGTGCGCTTTGCGCAGTATCAGGCGATCGGCGCTGATCACTGGAGCAGAGAGCATCGGAAGGACCATGAGGCCATTCTGCGGCATGAAGGGGGTCGGTCCGGCGAACACGACCTCGCTACCTACAGCCCGAGGAGCGGGAACCGCCCGCTCCACCGTTCGGCATGCCGGCCGATGAGCCGCGTCAACAGGCCTACCGCCGACTCCGCCACGCTTGTAGGGCCGCTGCCGTCAATACCTCGCCGTGGCCCACACAGACGACGTCGACGTCCAACTGGGTCAGCCGGTGGGCGGCCGCCTCGACGGCGGCGCTGTCCAGGTTGAACACACCCGGCATAGTGACACCGCGGACATTGGCCAGTGTGTCGCCGGTGAACAGCACACGGTGACGCGGCAGATGCAACGCCACACTGCCCTCCGTGTGGCCGGGGACGGCCAATACTTCCGCGCCGCCGCCGAAGTCGAGTACTTCACCATCGCGCAATTCGCGGTGCACGGGGGCCGGGCGCGGAGGCGGGCCCAGTTCCAGGGCGTCGGCGATCGGACGTTCCCAGTCGCGCAGCACCGGAGCCGGTTGCGGACGTTCGCCCCGCACGATATCGGCATCGGCGTGATGGACCCAGATCTCCGCTCCCCACTCGGCGAGATCGGCCGCCGACCCGATGTGATCGTCGTGGGCGTGGGTGAGAATCACGCGCCGTACCCGGTCAGCGGTGAAGCCCAGCGCATCGAGACCTTTTCCGATCTCTTCGGCCGCGCCGGGCAGCGCGCAGTCGATCAGCGTCACCTCGGCGCCGTCGTTCCACACATAGACGTTGAGGTCGTTCACCTCGGCGAACCGCAGCGCCGAAAGCTGGGGCGATACAGGCACGATTTCCACATGGCGAAGCTACCCGCGACAAGCTCCGATACCCGCTCGATCTGCCTCAGGCAGAAAGCCAACACCTCGGCATCGACAATCTGTTACGCGGTAGTCCTCGGCGGCTTTCGGCCTGGGCGGTGGAAATTCTCATCCGACGCCGGACACGGATTTCGTCGTCAGGTATCCGGCCAGACCCTCGCGGCCGAACTCACGGCCGATGCCGCTGGCCTTGACGCCGCCGAAGGGCGCGACGGGATCCATGCTGTAGGCCTGGTTGATGCCGAAGCTTCCGCTGCGGATACGGCGCGCGACCGCGAGCGCCCGGTCCGGATCACTCGACCAGACCGAGCCCGACAATCCGTAGTCGGTGTCGTCGGCGATCGCGATCGCCTCGTCGTCGCCGGTGTAGGGGATGACGGTCAGGACGGGGCCGAAGATCTCCTCGCGGGCGATCCGCATCCGTGGGTCGACCTCGGTGAAGAGAGTGGGGCGGACGTACCACCCCCGGTCACAGCCGACCGGCATGTCCGTGCCGCCGACGGCCAATCGCGCGCCCTCGCGGATTCCGGTGTCGATGTAGTCGCGCACCCGGGTCTGCTGGCGTTCGGACACCATCGGGCCGATGTCGGTCGCCTCGTCGAAGGGGTCGCCCACGCGCAGCGCCCACACCATCTCGTTGAGCGCTTCCACGTACTCCCGATACCGATTGCGGGGCAGCAGGATCCGCGCTTGCACAACGCAGGCCTGACCGCCGTTCATGAGCGCGGCCACTCTGATCCCGTCGGCGACCTGCCCGGGATCGGCGTCGTCCAGCACCACCGCCGCCGATTTGCCGCCCAGTTCGAGGCTCACCCGGCGCAGCGCAGGCGCACAGGCGGCGGCGACCTGCCGTCCCGCTGCGGTGGAGCCGGTGAACGACACCTTGTCCACGCCGGGGTGGGCGACGAGATGGGCGCCGATGTCACGGTCCCCCGGCAAGATACTGACCACTCCGGGTGGAATACCGCTGTGCCGCAGAAGATCGGCCATGAGGTAGGCGTCCAGCGGCGTCTCCGGCGAGGGTTTGAGCACCACGGTGCATCCTGCCAGCAGCGCGGGGATCAGCTTGGCGACGGTGAGGAACATCGGCATGTTCCACGGCACGATCGCCGCGACGACGCCGACAGGCTCGTGACAGACCAGGACGCCTGAGCCGAAGTAACCGGGCCGGGTCTCCTCCCACGGGAAGTTCGCGGCGATGTCGGTGAGCGAGCGCATCATCACCCCGGGGAGCCGAGCGTGCGCGGAGCGCGAGAACCGCAGGGGTGCGCCCATTTCCGCGGTGATCAGGCGGGCGAGTTCGTCCTCGCGCTCGGTGTAGCGGTCGGCGAGGTCGCGGACGATGCCGATGCGTTCCTCGGCGCCGAAGCCTCGCCACGGGCCGTGGTCGAAGGCTTCCCTCGCTGCGGCCACGGCAAGGTCGACGTCGCGGGCGTCCGGCGCCGCGAGCCGCGCGATCACCGTTTCGGTGTGCGGTGCGACCACCTCGAGGGTGCGGTCGGTGCTGGGGGCACGCCATTCGCCGCCGATGAACAGGCTGGTGTGTTCACGCATCGGACAGTCCGGTCAGGGCCGGTAGGCGGCGATGTCGCGGAGCAGCCGCACGACCGGCGGCGGATCGAGTTGCAAGCCCACCGGCGCCGACATCTCCCCGGAGCGGGACTTCCGACCGAGCGCCGCGCGCACGGCCTCGAGGTCGCTCGCCTCGATCTCGTAGAGCGCGATGTAACTGGGGTCGCCGTCGACGGTGGCGAGGCGGCGGGCGGAGACGACGCCGTCGAGCTCGCACATCTCGGCGAGGTGGGTGTTCTCGTACCAGTCGTGGTAGGCGGCGGCCTCCTCGGCCGAGTTCGGGCGCGATTCGACGAAGAGAATTCCGGTGGGCATGTGCCTTCTCCTGGCGTGACGGGGTTATCGGACGGGCACCGCGGCAGCGCGGGCAGCGGTCGTATTCTTGTGCACGACACCGCCTTTCATCACGAACAGCACCTGTTCTGTGACAGTGATGTCGCGGGTGGGATTGCCGGGAACGGCGATGATGTCGGCGAGCAGGCCGGGGGCGAGCTTGCCGCGATCCTCGGCGCCGACGAGTTCGGCGCTGGTGACGGTGGCGGCGCGCAGCGCTTGGACGGGGGTCATTCCCCGGTCGACCATCGCCCACAGCTCCTTGGCGTTGTCGCCGTGCGGAACGGCCGGAGCGTCGGTGCCGCAGGCGATCTTGACGCCGGCCTCGATGGCCTTGCCGAGCATGCGCCGCGCCTGCGGGAACACGGTCGCGGCCTTCTCCTGTAGGGCCCGCGGCGCCTTGGACACGTCGAGACCCTCGGACAGGTAGCTGGTCGGAACCAGGAACGTGCCGTGCTCCACCATCATGGCGATGGTGTCGTCACTGGCCAGTGACCCGTGTTCGATGCAATCGACACCGGCCCGGACGCACGCCCGAATTCCGGCGTCGCCGTGCGCGTGCGCGGCCACCTTCAGCCCGGCGCGATGGGCTTCGTCGACGATGGCGCGCAGTTCCTCATCGGAGTACTGCTGGGTGCCCGGGGCGGTGCTGTGCGACATGACCCCGCCCGATGCCGAGATCTTGATGACTCCCGCGCCGTACTTGATCTGATACCGCACCGCGTGCCGCACCTGGTCGACGCCGTTGGCCAAGCCCTCCTCCACCGACAGCGGCATGATGTGCGGGGCGAGACGCTGGAACATGGTCGGATCCAGGTGGCCCCCGGTCGGTGTGATGGCGTGGCCCGCCGACACGATCCGCGGACCGGGGAACCAGCCCTGTTCGATGGCGCGGTGCAGGTCGACGTCGAGCAGGTATCCGCCGGTCTTCACCATCAGCCCGAGGTTGCGGACGGTGGTGAAACCGGCCAGCAGCGTCGTTCGGGCATTGATCGTGGCGCGCAGCGTGCGATAGACCGGGTCGTCCTGCACTCCGTGCATCGGGCTGGGCAACCCGGATGGATTCTCCGGGCCGCCGATGAGCAGATTGATCTCCATGTCCATCAGCCCGGGGAGCAAGGTGGTGTCGCCCAGATCGAGCACCGTGGCGTCGGCGGGTGCCAGGGTGGGGTCCACCGCCTCGATGTATTCGCCGCGCACCACGATCACGGCGGGGCTGTGCACCTCGCCGGTCACCACGTCGACCCAGCGGGCGGCACGCAGCACGACGGTCTCGGTGCTCATGGCCGCGGCTCGATCAGGCAGTCGAGCATCGCCGCACCGGAGTCGGGGACGCGGGGCTGGCTCCACACCTCCACCGGGAAGGAGACCATGACCATCGAATACAGCAGCCACAGCAGGCGCCGGGCGTCGTCGGGCAGCTCGTCGAGTGCGAACTCGTCCAGGTACCTCATCGCCGCTTCGGCGCGTGGGGTGATCGCATCGTAGAAGCGCTGCATGTCGTCCATCGAGCCGGCCAGGCGCCGGGCGTAGCGCTCCGGTTCGGTTTCCAGGCACCAGGTTTCGGCGAAGGGTTCGAGGTCGGCGAACTCCGACGGCAGCAGGGCGCTCATCGGGTGCCCGCCTCGGTGCGCTCGTTCCGGTAGGACTGCACCCACTCGCCTGCCACCTTGTGCAGGTGGCGCAACAGGATCTCCTGGTCGTTGAGCGGGAATGTGGTGACGGCGCGCGATTCGAGCATCGTCTGCGTGGCCTCGAGGGTGTTGCCGTCCTGCAGGGCGTACTCCTTGAAGGTGACCGCCGCCATCTCGTGGGCGACCCGTTCGCGCGGGGTGCGGGCGGGCACGAAATACAGATTGCCCTCGAAGATGTGGCGATTGTGGCTGGTCGGCCAGTAGTGATAGGTCAGATACCAGCCGCCGGACCAGATGAGGATCACGAAATTGGGCCACAGCTGGAAGGAATCCAGCCCCCACGGATCACATTTCGCCGGGTTCAGCCCAGGCGGCATCGGGCCCAATTCCGGCGTCTCCCACGGCCCGAACAACCCGCTGCGGGTGATGTCCTCCATCGGCTTGCGCATGGTGGGGTCGAGCTCCCAGGCGACCACGCCGGAGGTGCTGACCAGCCGGTGCGGGCCGTCGAGCTGGTAGTGCGGCGCTTCGAATCCGGCCTGCTGCGCGGCGGTCGAGTAATTGTCCGGCGTCTGCTTCGCGTGCAGCACGGGCGCGTGATAGAACTCCTGGAAGGCGTCCATGTACAACTTCCAGTTGGCGCCGACCTCGGCCCGGTAGTAGTAGCGGTCGGTCATGTGGTCGAACGGGTAGCCCTCCAAAGCGGTCACCATCGGACCCAAGAACTCCCGCAACGTCTGGGGCGGTTCAGCAGCGAGATTCACGAAAATAAACCCCGCCCACACCTCGCAATGCACCGGAGCAAGCCCGTACCGATCCTTGTCCAGATCGAAGAACTCCCCCTCCTGCTGCACAAAGGTCAACCCCCCATCCAGCCCATAACGCCAACCGTGATACTTACACGTGAACTGCCGACACGTCCCCGAAGTCTCCTCCTTCGGAAAATCGTTCCACACCAACTTGTTCCCACGATGACGACAAATATTGTGGAACGCACGCACCCGCCCCTCCCGATCACGCACCACGATCACCGACGTACGCGCGGCATCGATCTCCTTCGTGAAATAACTCCCCACCCTCGGAACCTGCTCCACCCGACCCACATTCAGCCAAGCACGCTTGAAAATCGCCTCCCGCTCCAACTCGAAGAACTCCGGGGAGATGGAGTCTTCGTAAGACACCGGGCCGGTGCCCAGGTCGGGGTAGTGCTGGGTCCAGCTTCCTTCGGGGGGTTTGGGCCAACGAGGCATGGTCGTACTCCTGTGCTGTGTTCGGGCCGGGTCACTGGATGGGTTCGTCGCCGAGCACGGTGGTGCGCAGCATCTCCCGTGGCGAATCCGGCTCGTAGGGCGCGGCGCGGTGGATCACGCCGCGGTTGTCCCAGATCACGGTGTCGCCGACGGACCACTCGTGCCGGTACACCCGCACGGGTGCGGTGCTGCGGGCGAGCAGGTCCTCCAACAGAGCGCGGCTCCGGTCGGCATCCAGACCCAGCACCTCGCCTGCGGACGCGCCGAGCACCAGCGAGCGCCGCCCGGACCGGTGTGTCCACACGATCGGATGCTCGCGGACCGGCCGCCGCCGCCACGCCGCGAGCTGCTCTGGCGTCGGGTCCGGCGTGATCTTCCGCTGCGATGCCTCCAGCGAGTGCACCACCCGCAATCCGGCCAGATAGTCCCGCTCGGTCTCGCTCAGATCGTCGTATGCCTTATAGGTGCTGGCGAACTCGGTCTCTCCGCCGCTGTCCGCCACTGCCTTCGCCGACAGCATCGTCGCCATCTGCGGGTATGCGCCGTCCTCCGGGGTGCACCCGTCGATGTGCCAGTCGAAGGTGGCGCGCAGGTACCCCGCCGAGGAGTTCTTCGAGGTGTCGAGACTTACTCGGTAGATCCCCTCCACCGGGTGGTGGCCTGGGGAGGTGTCGATCGGTCCCAGGGTGCGGCAGAACGCGACCTGGGTCTCGGGGTCGAGGTTCAGGCCGCGGAAGACGAGCACGCCGTTGTCCTCGAGCGCCTGCTTGATCGCCCCGGGCACGGCGGGGTCGCCGACGAGCCGGTCGGGTGTGAGGCCGACGATCTCGGCGCCGACGTCGTGGCCCAGCTTCTCCACGGTGAGTGTTGTCATGATCTGATCCTTCGGATTCGGTCGGTCAGGGCGTGGGCTCGCCGACGCGCGCCAGCCAGGCGTCGGCGCTGTCGACCGGCGCGGGCTGTTGGAAGATCTCCACCGCCATCGCCACCATGACCAGCGAGTAGACGAGGTGGAGCAGGTTGAGGGCGTCGTCGGGCAGCTCGTCGAGGGGGAACTTGTCGCAGTAGACGATGGCGTCGTCCAGGCGGGGGAAGAACGCGTCGTAGAAGGCGTTGAGCTCCTCCATCGTGCTCGCCTGCCGCTGGGCCCATCGGGCGGACTCGGATTCCAGGCACCAGGTCGGCGCGAATTTCTCGAACTCGGCGAAGGCCGGAGGCAGCATGGGCCCGCTCATGACCGGGCTCCCACTCGCTCGCCGCGGTAGTCGTCCACCCAGTCGGCCACGACCTTGTGGAAGTGCCGCACCAGGATCTCCTGGTCGTTGACCGGGTAATCGGTGACGTTCGCGGTGCGGTAGGCCTGCTCCAGCGCGGTCTGGGTGCCGGTCAACATGCCCGCGTCCTGCAACGCGAACTCCTTGAACACGACCGAGGCCACCTCGTGCTCGACGCGTTTGCGTACGGTGTCGGCCGGCTGGAAGCACAGCGTGCCCTCGAACACGTGGGTGTTGTACGAGGTGGGCCAGTAGCGGTAGAGCAGATACCAGCCGCGGTAGAACAGGATCTCGATGTTGGGGAAGATCTGGAAGTTGTCGATTCCCCAGGGCTCCACCCGGCCGGGATTGATACCCGGTGGCAGTTCACCGATGTCCGGTGATTCCCACGGACCCACCAGGCCGCTGTGGGTGACCCGCTCGATCGGATACATGTACTCCGCGGGCAGCGTCCAGCGCCGAGCACCCCCGGTACTGACCATTCGGTGCGGACCGTCGAGCTGGAAATGCGCGCAGGTGAATCCTGCGTCCGGCTTGCGCACCGCCCCGGGAACCTGCTGCGAGTGCAGACCCGGCACGTGGTAGTACTCCTGGAAGGCATCGGCGAACAGTTTCCAGTTGCTCTGGTTCTCGGCCCGGAACTCGTACCACTCCGTCATGCGGTCGAACGGGTAGCCCTCCAAAGCGGTCACCATCGGACCCAAGAACTCCCGCAACGTCTGGGGCGGTTCAGCAGCGAGATTCACGAAAATAAACCCCGCCCACACCTCGCAATGCACCGGAGCAAGCCCGTACCGATCCTTGTCCAGATCGAAGAACTCCCCCTCCTGCTGCACAAAGGTCAACCCCCCATCCAGCCCATAACGCCAACCGTGATACTTACACGTGAACTGCCGACACGTCCCCGAAGTCTCCTCCTTCGGAAAATCGTTCCACACCAACTTGTTCCCACGATGACGACAAATATTGTGGAACGCACGCACCCGCCCCTCCCGATCACGCACCACGATCACCGACGTACGCGCGGCATCGATCTCCTTCGTGAAATAACTCCCCACCCTCGGAACCTGCTCCACCCGACCCACATTCAGCCAAGCACGCTTGAAAATCGCCTCCCGCTCCAACTCGAAGAACTCCGGGGACACCGAATCCTCGAACGAGATCGGTCCGGTGCCCAGGTCCGGATAGTGGCGGGTCCAGCTACCCGTGGTGGGCTTGGGCCAGTCGGTCATCGTGGTACTCCACTTCTGCGGTGAGGGACGGGTCAGATGACGGTGCCGCCGTTGACGCCGACCACCTGCCCGGTGATGTAGCGGGCGTCCTCGGAGCACAGGAACGCGCACGCGGCGGCGATGTCGTCGCCGCTGCCGAGGAAGCCGACCGGGATCGCGTTCGCCATGGTCGCGTTGTCCGGCAGATGCCCGGCCGCCTGCGAACCGCGCGACATCGGGGTGTCGATACCGGACGGCGGGATCGTGTTCACCGTGATGCCGCGCGAGGCGTATTCGCGGGCGAGCCCCTTGGTCATCGCGATCACGGCGCCTTTGGCGGCGGTGTAATGCACCATCCCCGGCGAGCCACGCTGGGCGCTCGACGAGGAGATGGTCACGATCCGCCCCCACTTCCGGGCCAGCATGTCCGGGACGACGGCCTGCACGCAGTGGAACGTGCCGGTGAGATTGACCTCGACGACGCGATTCCACGATTCCAGGGAGATGTCGGTGAACGACTCGAAAGCCACCAATCCGGCGCTGGTGACGAGGATGTCGACCGGGCCGAAGGCCGTGCGGGTGGTGGTCAGGGCGGCTTCGACGGCGGCGCGATCGGTGACGTCGACCGCGAAACCTGTTGCCGTTCCGCCGGTCTCACGGATCTCCTCGGCGGCGCGCTCGGCGCCGTCGAGGTCGAGGATCGCCACCCGGTCGCCACCGGCGGCGAGGCGGCGGCAGATCGCCAGGCCCATGCCGGAAGCTCCGCCGGTGACGACAGCGGTCCGCCCGGCCGGTTTCTCGGGGGTGTGCGGGAGTGACATCGGTGGCGCTCCTAGTCGTAGTCGACCCGCAGCAGCGGGCCGGTCGGGACGGCCTGGCAGGTGAGCACCCAGCCGTCGGCGATTTCCTCCGCGGTGAGCACCTCGTTGCTGCGCATCACCGCACTGCCTTCGACCACTCGTGCGATGCAGGTCGCGCAGCTGCCCGTCTCACAGGACGAGGGCGGGCGCAGGCCCAGTGCCCGCGCCGCCTGCAGGACGGTGGTACCGCCGCGGTGCTCGCCGCTGGCGGTCCGGCGTCCGCAGCGGATGGTGACCCGCGCGGGCTCACCGCCGGCCGAATCCTCGGGAGCGGCTGCTTCACCGGGGGTGAAGCGTTCGAGGTGCACCCGCTCGTCCGGAACACCGCCCTGCGACAGGCCGGAGCGAACGACATCCATGAAGGGCGCCGGACCACACAGGAAGTACTCGTGATCCCCTGCGCCGGACAGTGTTTCGCTGATCCGCCCGGCCGTCAGCAGACCGGATTCGGCGTCGATGTGGTCGACGACGGTCAGCCGGCCGGGGTAGCGCGCGACAAGGTCGGCCAGGCCGGTCGCGAAGATGATCGAATCGCGGTCGCGGTTGGCGTAGAACAGGCGCACCCGGCGCGTGGTGGTGGCCAGTGCCGTCTTCACGATCGAGAACACCGGAGTGACACCGCTTCCCGCCGCGAAGGCGACGATGTCGCGCTCGGAGTCGGGCAGGACGAACGCGCCCATCGGGACCGTGACGTCCATCGTGTCGCCGGGCCGCACCTGTTCGATGAGCCAGGTCGACACCAGTCCCCGCGGTATTCGCTTGACGGTGATCTGCGGGTGCGGGTCGGTCACCGGCGAGGAGGACATCGAGTAGGACCGGTGATGGACCTGCGCACCGATCCGCACCCGCAGAGTGAGGAACTGCCCGGCCCGATACGCGTACCTGCCCGCGAGCAGTGGCGGGATGTCGAGGACGAACGAGCGGGCGTCGGCAGTCTCGGTGCGCACGTCGGCCACGCGCACCGGGTGCGTCCGGATGCCAGGCCGGAGCGCGGCTTCCTCCGCTGGAATCGGCACCGCGTTCTCCATTCGGTTCGCCGGGAAGTCCCGGCCCGAGAAGTTTGATCGAACGGTTAATTTGATCGACTGGTTAAATTTATAGGGTTGGCCGGGGACGATGTCAAGGCTTGACAGACCGGGATACGCAGCTTCGGACGCGGGCGCGCGACCGCGAACCTCGTCGGCCATATGATCGAGCGACGGCACGCGACCGCGGACCGACGCCCGTTCTCGGTGCCGGGCAGCGACAGCGAAGGGAGGCGGCAGGCGATGAAGGTGGAACGGGCGAGCAGGGCCCACAGTGCGGCCACCCGTGTCGCACTGCTCGACGCGGCCGAGCAGATCATGCTCGAAGAGGGCTATGCCGCCGTCAGCTCACGGCGCCTCGCCGCCAGGGCGGGAGTCAACCCGGGGCTGGTCTACTACCACTACGACACCATGGACAACCTGTTCGTCGAGCTGTTCCGTCGCGGGGCCGACCGCAGCTACCAGCGCCAGCGCGAGGCGCTCGAGGCCGCCCAGCCGCTGTGGGCGCTGTGGGAGGCCATCCATGATCAGTCGCAGACCGCGCTCACCATGGAATTCGTCTCGATGGCCAATCACCGCAAGACGATCAGGGCCGAGATCGCCCAGTCGTCACGGCGATTCCGGCTCCTGCAACTCGAGGCGGTCGGCGACATCCTGCGCGGCTACCCCGACGTCGCGCCCATGTGGACACCGACCACTCTCGTCATGCTGATGTCCAGCATCTCGCGATTCCTGCGCATGGAGGAGTCCTTCGACATCGACACCGGACACACCGAGACGATCGCCTTGATCGAGAACTTCCTGCGCAGCGTGGAAGGCGAACGCAGCCCCGGAAAGACGCGCGCCGCGGGAAGCAGCCGATCCTGACCTTGTTCGCGGCCCGCGAGCACGCTTACGCTGTGCGGGTGCACAGCATCACGACCGTTCACCTCCGCCGGGAACGACCGGCGGCATGACGCCATCCGAGCCCCGGCTGCCGCCGCTGCCGATCCAGCTGTGGGACGAGCAGGCCCGCGAGATGCTGCGCGGACGGCTGACCACGGCCGACCGCTACCTGTCCGGCGCCCCCGACGCCCCTCCCCTGCCCAACGTGCTC
This sequence comes from Nocardia sp. NPDC005745, assembly GCF_040630775.1. Classification (NCBI taxonomy): domain Bacteria; kingdom Bacillati; phylum Actinomycetota; class Actinomycetes; order Mycobacteriales; family Nocardiaceae; genus Nocardia; species Nocardia sp. NPDC005745. Next base: position 57,137 of record NZ_JBEXYF010000008.1, on the reverse strand, counting down.
GGAGTGCTCGGGCACCATCCCGAGCTGGCCGCCGCGTGGCTCACCTACAACAGCCTGCTCCTCGAGCGCTGCGCGCTGGACCCGCGCGCTCGTGAACTGGTCATCCTCCGTGTGGCCTGGCGCAGCCGTTCGCGCTACGAATGGGAACAGCACGTGCGCATCGGTCTGCGAACGGGCTTGTCCCCGAAACAGATCGCCGCCGTGCGGCAGGATCCAGGCGCCGAACTCTGGACCCGACCGGAGCGCCTGTTGGTGACCGCCGCCGACCAGCTGCTGGACCGGCACCGCATCGACGACGACACCTGGACGGAACTCGGTACGCACTTCGACACCCGGCAGCTGATGGAGCTCATGTTCGTCACCGGCTCCTACCTGTGCTTGGCCATGGTCTTCAACAGCGCCGATCTACAGTCCGACCCGGATGCCGAACCCCTGCCCGCCGAGCTGGAGTTCGACCCTCGCGACGACGAGAACCGTTCTCCCTCGGCCTGATACACGGCTCGGCCATGCGCCGCATCCTCGCTATCGCGGCGGCCGAAAAGTCCACCGACTGGCAAATACGCCACGCGCCCTACGACTCGGTCACGATGACCGCGCACCGGCAGTTCCGCGAGCCGTAGCCGTGCGGTAGCGGAGGCTCGTCAGCAGGCGGGTGATGGAGAGTTGCCGAGTAGAGCCAGGTCGACCGTCTCGGCCATCGCACGGTAGCCGGCGAGACTGGGATGCAGGCGATCCGGGCTGGCGTAGTCATTTCGCAGGACGGACGGGTTCGCGGGGTCGCGCAGGGTGGCGTCGAAGTCGACGATGCCGTCGGCGAGGTTCTGGGTGCGGATCCATGCGTTGATCTGCTGCCGGTCGGTCTCGCTGCGGGGTGCCAGAAGTACACCGTCGACGAGGGCGTCGGAGGCGGGAAGCAGTGTGCCCAGCCAGATCTTCTTGCCGTGCCCGTGTGCGGTGGCGATGAGTTTCTCGTAGCCCGCGATCATCTGGGTGGCTCCGGCGGGCGGCGGCAGGCCGAGATCGTTGATGCCTTCTTGGACGAGAACCCCGCTGACACCGGACTGAGCGAGCGCGTCGCGCTCGAAGCGCGCCAGCCCGCTGGGGCCGAGCAGAAGCGGCTCACCGCTGGCGAGCACACGATTGCTGCCGATTCCGGCGTTGACCACCGAGATCGGAATGCCCGCAGCGTCCAGACGGCGTTGCAGCACGTCGGGATAGCGCCCGTTGGTGTCGGCCACCCCGCGATCCACCGGCACGCTCAAAGCGGTCGCTCCCACGAAGCCGTCGGTGATGGAGTCACCGAACGCCACCACCGCACGGGTATCGGAGGGTGCGAGAACGTCCAGAGCGGCGACATACAACCAGGAACCGGTGGTGGAGCCGAATCCGTCAGCCCCTGGCCGCCCGGTGAGATCACCGCTACCGGCGGGAGAGTAGAACGAGGTGGCGTTGGCGTTCCAGTGCTTGGTCGGCGGCCCCGCCGAATCGGGAACATAGATGCTGACCGCCAATGGGGCGAACGCCGAGACACCGAACGACACCGGGTCGCTGACGACATCGGCTCCGGCAGGCAAGGTGATCGCTGCCTGCCCGCCGAACAGCACCGGCACCGCGTTCGCCACCGCCGCGCCGGATACCTGGTCGGCGATGCTCACCCGTTCGAATGTCACCGGCGTCAGCCCGAACCGGTTGGTCAGATGCACACGCAGTCGCGATCCACCCAGATGCGGAGTGATGACCATCCGAAAACTCTGATCGTCGACCGCGAGCGGAATCGGCCCTCCGGCCGCGTCGAGGGGGGTCACCGAATCGGTGGGACTGGCCGTCCACGACGCCACGAAATGCTCCCCGAGACACTCGGGAGGTTGCGCCCGAGCTGTCGCGGTATCCCCCACGACCGCCGCGGCTCCGGCCGCGAGCAGGACGACAGCGACCAGCGCCGCCCCGCACATACGGGTACGCTGCCGGATTCGCCTGCCGGGGAGGATCCCGGCCGAAGCCGCACGAGCCATTGCGGAAGATTTCACGATGATCACCGCTCCGTCGAGGGTAGCTCGCGCGTCAGATCCGGGTGCCGATGTCGCGGGCGACGATATTGTCCATGGCGCGTTCGGCGACCGCGGCGATGGTCATCGACGGGTTGCACGCCGCGGTGTTGCCCGGCATCAACGCTCCGTCGAGGACGTAGAGCCCCGGTTGGTCGTGCACGCGGCCGGCGAGGTCGCAGACCACGCCCATCCCCGCCCCGCCCAGGGGATGCCAGGTCGAGGGGAACAGGGCATTGGTGTCGAGCAGCATGCCGTCAGGTCCGGCGATCCTGCGGACGGCGGGGCCGATGTGGTTGTCCTGGATGTAGCTGTCACCATCGGTGGGCCAGTGCAGGATCGCGTCGTCGCGTGCGGAGTCGTAGATGAACGTGCCGCGTCCGTCGCTGATGCCGTATCCGACCATCATGGTGCTACGAGGATCCAGCGACAAAGGCGGAATGCTTGCCTGGATCACCGTGTGGGCTGCGTGCGGATCATCCCAGTTCTCGCTGCCGTAGACCACCGGCCCACCCTGGGGAGCGCCGAATTCGGCGGAGGGATCGGTCCAGACATAGATGCGGTCGGCGTTGGAACCCCAGCCCTGGCCCAACCCGTCCGGCAGATCACGGATGAGCCCCTTGGCGCCCGCGCGCACCAGCAGGCGGGTGGTGTTGAGACTGCCCGCCGCCAAGATCAACGCACCGGTGGTGAGGACCTTGTTCTCGACGACCGCGCCGGTGGTATCCAGACGCTGCACATGCACGATCCACCGGCCGTCGGATGCGCGTTCGACGTCGGTGACCTCGTGCAGGGTTTCCACCCGAACCAGACCGGTGGCCTCGGCGGCGGCGATATAGGTGACATCGACCGAATGCTTGCCGCCGTTGTTGACGCCCATCGCGCCGTCACCGTTGGTGTAGGACGGTTTCATCTCCCCGCGCAACTCGGCCAGCGCGAAATCCCAATCGATGGGCATCGGGATCTTCGACAGCGGCATCCCCGCCCGCCGGACACGATCGGCGAAAACTCGTGCGGCCCGGTAGTTGTCGCTGGCGATCAGCTCGTCGGGCGCCTCGGCCAAGCCCAGCATCCGGGCCACTCGCGGATAGTGCACCTTGTTCATCAGTGCCCAATCCAGTTCCGCGGGGAAGTGGGTGTCGAACACCTCCTGCGCGGGCTGTAGCGACATTCCCTGGTAGATAAGGGAGCCGCCACCGACGCCCGACGCGCACAGGGCGGTCATGTTCACTCCCGGCACCGCTTCGACCAAGCCGGTGTAGGGCTCGAACACCATCGGCCGCCCGAACAGATTCGGGCTGGAGCGATACCACAGCAATCGCTTGTCCGGTGACGAGGCGCGGGGAAACGTTTCGGCATTCGGTCCGGTGGTCCAGCGCATCCCGCGCTCGAGCACGGTCACGGGGACACCCGCTTGCGCCAGGCGCAGGGCACTGACTCCACCACCGAAACCGGAGCCGACCACCACCACGCGGTGCTCCTCGTAGGTCAGCGCGACGTTGTTCACCTGTGCGGCGGCAGGGACAGGTGTGCGGGCGGCCAAGGCAGCGGCACCGGTCGCGACGATACCGGTCAACACTGACCGGCGCGAAATTGCTGGCATTACAGATCCTTCGGTGGCAAATACATGTCGAACTACGTCCTGAGCGTCGTGCGAGCCGGGCTTCCGACCGCCGGATCAGGTGGTGTGCGCGTAGCAAGGCGATCTCCGCCGCGAGCCGGGTGAGGCCGGCTCGGGCGGTCGGAGATCTCGGTCGGCGCCGACTCGAGGCCGGCGCGAGGTGCGGTCAGTCGAAAGTGCAGCCGGTGACGGGTTTGTCCGCGAGGCGATCGAGCAGGTAGGTGATCGCGTTGTCCGGCCCGAAGCCGTCGATAATCTCCGGCCCGAAATGATTCGGGATAGTGGTCCCGGGAAGGATCGGCGGCAGATCATTGGTGCGGAAAGTCACCGCGGCGCCCTTCGCGCACCAGTCCTCGGCCAGCTGACGCGCCTGACCGTAGGGCACGGTGTCGTCGTTCAAACCGCTGGTGATCAACACCGGCGACGCCGGGGTGAGATTCCCGATACGCAACTCGGCCAGGACGGGCCCGGCCTCGGGAATCGCCGCCAGATGCTCACTCAGCGAACGGCCGTCGTTGGTGAGCGAACTGGTCTTCAAGAACGGGTGACGGGTGACGATGTCGCCGATGCATTCATCGCTGAGCGTCTCCAACATCGCCCGTCCCGCGGGCGAGGTGACCCGATCGACTGCCTTGTTCAAGTCCGGGTACCGCGCGAGCAGACCATTGATCGCGAACCCGATGGCGCCACCGATCAACGCGCCGTCGATACGTTCCAGGATCGCCGCCAGGTCCGCCACCGGCCCACCTGCCCAAGTACCCTTGATGTTGAGTTCCGGCGCGTAGTCCGGTTGCATCTCCGCCGCCGCGGCGGTCGCTCCGCCGCCTTGCGAGTAGCCCCACAGCACCACCGGGGTCTCCGGTCCCACACCCGCCAGATTATGAGCCGCGCGCACCCCGTCGAGCACCGCGTGCCCGGCCTCGATCCGGTTGGCGTAGGTATGAATTCCCGGCGTGCCCAGACCGATGTAATCGGTCACCAGCACTCGCGCACCCAACCCGCTCCAAACCACCGAAGCCGGAAGTTCCTGATTCGCCGACAAACTCGGCGAAGGATCGGCGGACACCGTCAACCCGGTGGAGAACGCCACCGACATCGCACAGCGATCACCCTGCCCCGACGTACCCGGACCGATCACCACCGTCGGACGCGGACCCGGCCCCTGCCACGGTCCCGTCGCATCGATGAACGTCCCGGAAACCGCCACCGGAGACCCGTCCTGCAACCGCGAGGTGTACATGACGTGCTGCGCCTTGCCCGGCCACCCTTTGTCCGTGGGCGGCGTCGCGAACAGCGCCATCGGCGCGGTCTTGATGATCGCGCCTCGTTCCGACGGGATCTGCGCGGGCGGAAGGTAGAAATCTCCGACCGGCGCGGCCGCCGCCTCCCGCGTGTCGACTCCCACCACGGTCACCACGGTGACGCACACCGCGGCCACCGCCACCGCCACCGGAGCGGCCCAGCGCCAGCCCCATCGGGAACGCCCATGCTGTCGTTGCATCGATCAACTCTCCGTGAACTCCACCCGGCACCGTCGCCGGGTGTCCTGCGTCGCAATAGCCGATTGACATGAACTACGTCACAGCTTGCAACCTACGGAACGGTAACACGGTTACTCGAAAGTTGGAATCGCGTCATCGCCATCCCCCGAAGGTCGGCGAGAAATCGGTCCTATCAGGTCGGCGCGGGCGGCCGACCGGGCTGAGGTCGGCGCCGACCGGAGCCATGGCCGACAGCCCACTACGGAACAGCTCGATCGCGCCGACCGCGGCCCCGGTGATCGTCGCGGCATGCAACGCCTGTGCTTTGAACGCTTGCGCGGCGATACTCAATCGGTGCAGGACCGGATCGACCCGATGCCCGGATCGGGACGGCCACCCCTCACCCCACACGACCACTTCCACACCGCCGTCGCCCAACGCCTCGAGCAAGCCCCGGCGCGCGCGGCGATCGTTTGCGCAGATGTTCGCACCAGCAGCCAGCGCGTCCGGCCGACGCCCCTCCCCCGACGGGGCGAGCGCGGACTCGAGTGGCACCACCTTCGCGCCCAGGATGCGCAGCGGCCGGGTATCCGACATGTCCGCGACGAGCACTGTCACATTCCAGCCCGCCGCCGCACGATCGAACAGCCAGCCACCGGCGTGCTCGACGGCATCGGCAACGCTGCTCGCGACCACATCGAGGCGATACCTTCGCATCATCGCCCTCTCGGCTCGGGTGGCGTACACAACGAGCCGACAACGCCAGTTGCCACCTCGCGACTATCGATTCCCACCCAGCCGACGCCACGGCCACGGCCGCCGCGATCCGACCGGCCCGCGCTCGCGCTTCCGACGAGATGTTGTTGATACATCAAATGACTCCCCAGAACTCCACCACCGCGACTTGCGCCACGAGTGATTCAGATCACGAAGATGACGTCCATCACAGTGCGAACCACCGCACAGTAACACAGTTACTCGCGGCGGATCGCCGTGCTGGGGTCATCGCGGGACAGCGACAGGGGCTGAGGGGCCGCCGTAGGGAGTGGGGATGGACAACGGCCCGATCGGTGGGGGCTCAGCGGTCTCCAGCGGATCACGCCGCGGGGCGGGAGGCACGGGGTCGTCGGGGGGACGTGGAGCGTTGCGCGCGCCGCGGGGAATGAGCGTGGTGTCGGTGTCTGTGCAGTCCGCGTGGAGATACGGTTCGGCGTAGTCGGGCACCGAACCCGGGCGTCGTGGCACGTGGTAGTCGCAGGCGTAACGGGGGTAGATACTGGCCAGCGCCCAGACTCCCCCGTCGTGGAATGCCGAGGTGACGGCGTCGAGCGCTGATCCGGCCCGCTGCTGGGGAAAGAAGAATTCGTCGAGGGCGGGAATCCGGGAATAGGCGACCTGGGAGACGGTGACGAGGTTGCCCAGGAGTTGGACCATGGTGGGTGAGTTCTCCGCGAGGATGGCGTCGAGGGCCGACAGCATCGGCGGTGTCTGTGTGACGAGTTGTTCGAAGCCGCCGGTCATCGAGGAGACGCCGCCGAGTGTGGCCGACAGGTTCGCCGCGGTGGACCGCAGGGTGGCGCGCCCGTCGCGCAGGGTCGCCAGCACGACTCTGCTGTTGTGCAGCAGGTTCACCGTCTGCGGCAGGACCGCGTCCAGTGTCGAGACGAGAAAGGCGCCGCCGTCGATGATCGTGGCCAGTTTGTCGGGGCCGGCCCGGCCGACGCCGAGTTCGCGGGAGATCGCGGCGAGTTGAGCGGGATCGATTTGGGCGAGTGTGCCGCTGAGGCTTTCGAGCATGTCCGACAGCGGCACGGGCGTGGAAGTACGCTCGGCGGTGATGACAGCGCCGTCCGCGAGGTACGGACCGTCGTTGGTGGCGGGAAGGAAGTCCAGGTACTGCTCGCCGGCCGCGGACAGGGCCGCAGCCCGGACGGCAGCGGATGCGGAGATCCGCACATGCTCATCGATGGCGGCGACCGCGATCACCTTGTCTCCGGCCACATCGACGGTCTCGATCCGCCCGACGCGGACTCCACGCAGTGTGACGTCCTGCCCGGCGAGCAACCCGCCGGATCGCTGCAGTTCGACGCGCACTCGATACGGTTGGTCGAGCGGGTCGACATCGAGGGTGCCGACGAGGAGATATCCGCCCGCGCCGACGAGGATCGCCAGCAGACCGGCCAATGACATCGCCAGCCGGTGTCGATGCGCGCGCCGGATGATGCCCACGACCAGCCGGGCGGACCGTTCCCCATTGCCGGGGCGGAAACTCGTGGTCATCGCGGCGCGCCGTCCAGCCGGGTGCCCAGTCGATCGAGCATGTGCTGCAGCGAGCCCACGAAGGCCGCCCAGTCCGTGGCGTCGGGAAGCCTGGCACCGGGTGCGCCGGGAAAGCCCGGGTCGGGGACCGCGCCGACGGCGAGCCGGGCGACGTCCACATCGACATGGCCGTTCGGGCCGCTGATCATCTTGATGACGATCCCCAGCATGCTGTTCAGCTCGTCGAGGTCGGCCTCCGGGTTGACCGCCGCGGCGTTGAGGCCGGCGGCCAATTGATCGAGGTTGGCTGCCATGCTGGTGTCGTTGGCGCCTTGGAGGCTGGGGAACCGCGCGAGTTGGGCGGTGATCGTATGGATGCGGTCCACGAGAGTGACGAACGAGTCGGTGTTGTCGGCGAGGACCCGCATGGCGGGTCCTGCCGCGGCGACGGCGTCGGCGAGGGTGGCCTGCTGGGTGGCGAGGGTCGCGCCGAGATCGGCCGCGGAGCGCAGGACGTCGTCGATCTGCGCGGATCGGGCCGAGAGCGTGGCCAGCGAAGTGCGGGTCTGCTCCAGCAGCGCGGCGAGCCGCTCGCCGCGGCCCCCGACATGTTCACCGAGTGCGGAGATCACTCGGGTGAGGTAGTCGATCGTACCGCCGCTGACCAGAAGCGATGCGCGAGTGAGCATTTCCTCGATCGTGCTGGCCGCCGAGGTCGACTCGATCGGAATCGTATAGCCGTCGCCGAGCATCGCGGTTCCCGGTTCCGGGGCCGGAGGTGGTTTCAGTGCGACGAATACATCGCCCATGGGTGTGGCCGATCTCAGTTCTGCCGATGTGCCTACGGGCAGGTGCACCGTGGCGGTGATGCGCAGGGTCACCACGGCGGTGTAGTCGCGCGCCGACATGGATTCGACTTTGCCGATGTCGGCGCCGTTGAGCTTCACCTTCGCCTTGGCCGGCAGATTGAGGGCATTACCGAAAGTCGCCGTGAGGGTGTAGGTGTCGCCGCTCGACTTCGGGGCGGGCAACGGTAGCCGGTCCAGTCCGGTGGCGCATCCGGTGGCCGACAGGGCGAGCGCGGTGACGGTGGCGACGAGGAGGCGCATGTGCTTCGGTCGTGTCATCGGCCGTGCTCTTCCGCCAGCCCCGCCAGGATGGCGGTGATCCCGAAATCCGGTCCCATGTCCCGCATGGTGCCGGTGGCACAGCCGAGATTGTTCAGCTGCAACAGATTGCAGACCTGCTTGACCATCTGGCCGTCGAGCAGAAGCCTGTTGATGTCGACCGCCGCGCGTAGCGCGCCGACGCTGTGGTCGATGGCGTTGTAGGCGTTGTCGGTGACCAAGGGAAACACGTCGAGGAATTCGGCGAGGTTGTAGTCGTAGGCGGCCAGTGACGTCGACAGGGTGTTCGCGCCGGTCATGAGCCCGGCGATGGTGCCCCGGTGGCGGGCCAGCAGGTCGGTGACTTGCGCGATGATCCGGTTCAGCGCTGCGCCGGCCGTGCCTGCGCCCAACTGTTGCTCGGCCAGGAAATCGCTGAGTCGAGCTACGGCGGAGCCGAATTCGCGTAATGTCCGGTCGTTGCGCGCGGCTGCCGCGGTCAGGGCGTCGAGGTTGGTGACGACCTTGGTGATCGCGTCGCGGGTGGCGGCGCCGTGGTCATCGCCCGGTTGCAGCGCGTGTGCGAGTTCACCGAGCGCGGCGCGCATGTCGTCGCCGTTGCCGCTGGTCGCCGCGGCGCCGAGGTTCATCAGGTCCGCGACCGGGCCCGAGCCGGCGCCGTCACCGCCCAGGGAGGCCGACAGTTTCTGCGCCATCGACAGCAGGGCGTCGAACTCGACCGGAGTCTTCGTGCGGGTCGTGTCCAGCACCGCACCGTCGCGCAGGGCGGGCCCACCCCGGTAGACCGGTGTCAGCTCGACGTGGCGGTCGGTGAGTATCGAGTCGGACACCGTGACCGCTCGCACATCGGCCGGAAGCCGGGTTCCGCTGTCGATGGTCATCTCGACTTCGACGTCGGTCCCGCGCGCGTCGATGCGGACGATCCGGCCGACGCGCATCCCGAGCACCGATACGGAGTTGCCCTCGTAGAGGCCGTTGGCGTTGGCGAAGTGGGCCGTGATGGTGGTGGTGTCCGCGCCGGGTCCGGCCGAGCATCCGGCCAGGCAAGCGGCGGTTAGTGAGACCACGGCCAGTTTGACGGTGGCGAGAGTGACACTCATCGGCAGTCCTGTAGGTAGGGGGCTTCGCCGACCGCGACAGCGGTGGCGCTCAGCGCGCACATCCAGGAGTCGACGAAGGCTCCGTCTGGGGCGTTGGCGTTCAGCTCCGCTCCGGTCCCGGTGGCGTTGGCGAACAGCCGCCACGGAACCGGAAGGATCTGCAGGATGTTGCGCAGCAGGTCGTCGTGGCCGGCGATCATCGCGGTCATGTCGCGCAGGTCGGTCAGCAGTTGCTCGATCTCGGCGTGTTCACCGACCGCGACGGGTTCGAGCCGGTGTACCAGGGTGGTCGTCGCTTCGAGTAGCCGACGCAGCGCGGCTTGCCTTGCGTTGATCTGCTGAAGCACGGTGCGGCCCTGCCCGATCACCGCGGCCAGACCGGCCTGCTGTTCGGTGATGACGGTGCTGACCTGGCCGGTGCCGGCGAGCAGTGCGCCGATCTGGTCGCGGCGCTGCGCGATGACGGCCGACAGGGATCGGACATCGCGCAGGACGCCGGGGAGCACGGATGGCACCCCGTCGAGTTCGCGCGACAGAGATGTCATCGACCGGGCGATCTGGTCGGCGTCGAGTTGATGGAAGGTGGTGGTGGCGTCTTGCAGGGCCGTCTCTAGGTCGTAGGGGACGGTGGTGCGGGACAGGGGAATCCGGTTGTCGCGAAGTTCGCCGGTGCCGGTGGAGCGAAGCTCGACATAGCGGGAGCCGAGCAGCGTGGTCAGTTTGATCGCGGCTTCGGTGTCCGCGCCCAATGTGACGTCACCGTTGTCGATCGTCATGGTCACCTCGACATGGTCACCGGCCAGCCGGGTGCCGGTCACCGTGCCCACGGGGATTCCGGCCCAGGTGACTGCGTCGCCCGCGCCGATACCCGCGGCTTGGGCGAAGTCGGCGCGGTAGGTCCGTGCGCCGAGGTGTAGCGAGTTGAGCACGACCACGGCGACCAGCACCAACACCAGCGAGACGACGGCGGTGAGCCCGATGCGCAACGAGGTGTCCACTTCGGCCACAACGCCTGTGGTGCCGGGATTTCGTGGGCGGCGGCTGATTGCGCGCAGTTGTTCGATCATGGTTCTACCTGCAGATGGCGGAGTTCTGGGAATGGCCGGAGGGGGAGGTGGCGCCGAGGATCCGCGAGATCACCGGGTCGACTCCGGGGACGAGACCGAATCCGATGTCGCAGACATAGGCATTGACGAATGCGCCACTGTCGGTGGCGCGGACCATGGACTGCAACAGCAGCGGAAGGTTGAATCCGAGGTAGGCGAACCGTTCCCGGCCATCGACGAAATGTCGTGCGAAGCCGGGTTCGCGACGGATGAACTCGTTCAGCGACGGGGCGGCGCCGTCGACGACGCTCGCGGCATCGGACACGACGGTGGCGATACGGTCGGTCTGCTCGATCAGGGTGTCGCGGCGGGCCTCCAGTGCATCGAAGAGCTTGCGGGTCTGGGCGAGTGCCGTCCGCATTCCGGTGCTCTGCGCTGCCAGGGTGGTCATCACGACCGAGAGATTGTCGATGAGTGTGCCGAGGATCTGGTCGGGTCCGGCGAGGGATTGCGCCAGAGTCGCGGTTTCGGTGATCAGGGCGGCGACCGCACCGTCGTCGCCTTGGAGCGCTCTGATCAACGCGGCGGTCAGGTTGTCGACGTCCTGAGGGTCGAGGGTGCTGAACAATGGCTGGAATCCGTTGAGCAGACCGGAGATATCGAAGGACCGTTCCGTGTGTTCGAGCGGGATCTGCGCGCCGGGCGCCAGCGGCGTCGCGTCCCCGAAGTCGGACAGGCTCAGTCCGAGGTAGCGCTGCCCGATCAGATTCTGGTAGGTGACCGAGGCCAGGGTGTTGCCGTAGACGGTCTGATCCCGGCGCAGCCGGAAGGTGACCTCGGCGTGTGGTCCGTGAACGTCGATGGCATCGACTCGGCCCACCCGCACACCGGCGACCCGGACGTCATCACCGACTCGCAGTCCGGAGACATCGGTGAACACCGCGGAATAGGAGTGGGTGTCGCCGGTGATGTCGCGTCGCAGGGTCGCCTGCACCATCCACGTCAGCAGGGCGGCGACGAGCAGGAACGCGGTGAGTCCGGCGAGGTCGCGTTTATGTTTCACCGTGGTTCTCCTGCCGGTGGTGCGGGGGTAGCCGGTGCGGTATCGGGAGGCGCGGTTCCGCGGTCGGCGAGCGACTGCGGGGCCAGGCCGAACAGCTCCGCGAGGCCGACGGATTCGGGCGGCAGGCCCAGGCGCTCGGCGAGACGTCGTCGTCGCTCAGGTCCGCTCACCGGCAGGTCGAGGGTGCCGATGACGGGTGGGCCCGCGGCAGGGCCGTTTTCGCAACTCGCGCCGGCCAGTTCGCCGTAGCGGGGGCAGTCGGTGCGGGTGTACTGCTTGTGCGGGGTGAGCTCGACGATCACTTCGGCGGTGCCGCTCTGGTCCTCGGCGTTCCAGAAATCGTGAGTGAACACGCGTGCGACTCGGGTCTGGGAGGTCGTCATCTGGACGAAGTTGCCGCTGCCTGCGGCCAGAATCTGCAGGACCGGCCCCATTCTGCTGTTGAGGTCGATGACGGTGTCGGTCCGATTGGTCATCGCTGTGCCGACCCGTTCGCTGGTCGCGATGCTGCCGGTCAGCAATTCCGCCAATCGGAGTCGCTGCTCGGCCACGCTGCGCATGGGCCCGACCGCGTCGTGCAGCGCGGCGAGGAGATCGGGTGCGGATTGCTGCAACCCGTGCACCGCCTCCGATAGCCCGGTGAGCAGCGACAATTCACCGGTAGAAGTCGCCTCTGCGTTGTAAGCACGCACGATTCGTTCGAGCTGGGCCGCGGCTGCCAGCGCGTCCTCACCCCGGCCCCGGGTCGCTCGCTCGACGGTTTCGAGGATTCCGACAGTGGGGTCGGAGCGGGGTCGCCCCACGGCGGCGACGATGTGGCTCAGCGCGGTCAGTGAGGTCTGTAGCTGCACGCCGGCGCGACTGTGGTCCTCCGGGATCCGGGCCCCCTCCGCCAGGGCGGCACCGGGGCCGTTGTCGATGAGCTGTATCGAGGGCACAGCGAAGACGTTGCTCGGGACGACCCGCGCCGTCACGGTCGCCGGAATCCCGCCGGCGTACTCGGCCAGCAGATCGATACGCACCGAGTTGGCTCGGCCGTCGGCTGCCGGTACCACATCCCGCACACTGCCGACCAGCACGCCGCGGTATTTGACATCGGACTTCCTGGGCAGTCCGTCACCGACATCGACCAGTAGCGCGGTCACTTCGACGGTCCGCGCGAACGCGCCTTCGGATCGGGCGATCATCGCCGCGACGGTGGCCGTGATGACAACCAGGACGGCCAAGCCGCGCACGAACAGCACCGCGTTGGACAGGTGCCTGTCGTCGGATTCGAATACGATCGCCATCGCGCTACCCGCTGATTCTCGAACCGGCGTCGAATCCCCACAGCGCCAGCGTCATCAGCAGGTTCACCGTGATCATCACGGTGATGCTCGCGCGCATCGCCCGCCCGGCCGCGATGCCGACGCCCTGCGGCCCGCCGCGCGCGTAGTAGCCGTAGTAGCACTGGACCGTGGTGGTGACGATGACGAAGACGATCGCTTTCAGCAGCGAGTAAACGATGTCGGTGCCGCTGAGCACCAGGTCGAAGTAGTGATCGTAGGTGCCGGAGGATTGGGCCCCGGCGACGCCGACGAACAGCTTCACCGCGAGGTAGTCCGCGGCCAGCGCGGCTAGGTAGAGCGGGACCATCGCCACGACCGAGGCGATGAGCCGAGTGGTGACCAGGAACGGAACCGGGCGGATCGCAATCGAATCCAGGGCGTCGATCTCCTCGGCGATCCGCATCGAGCCCAGCTGGGCGGTGAACCGGCAGCCCGCTTGGGCGGCGAACGCGATGGAGGCCATGATCGGGGCCAGCTCGCGGGTCGCGGCGGTGGCCGCGATCATTCCGGTGGCGGGTTGCATCCCGAGCAGTTTCAGCGCGTTGAACCCCTCGATGCCGACGATGCCCCCGGCCGCCGCGCCGAGGAGGATCATGATCCCCGCAGTGCCGCCGCCGACGATGAGCGAGCCATTGCCCCAGGTGACGTCGGAGATGATGCGCAGGGTTTCCCGGCTGTAGTGCCGCAGGGCCAGCGGGATCGAGACCACGGCGCGCACGAAGAAGGTGAACATGTGCCCGAGCCGGATGATCCCGTACCACGGTGGTCGCGCCACCGCGATCACCGTCCGAACTCCGGGTGGGAGATAGGTGGTGGCCATCAGAGTGTCGTCCTCGGGAACAGCATGGTGTAGATCTGGGTGAAGCCCAGATTGATCACCATGAGCACGACGATGGATGCCACGACAGCGGCGTTGACCGAGTTCGCGACACCTCCCGGTCCGCCCCGGGTGTTCAAGCCCTTCTCGCATGCGATGACCACGACGATCACCCCGAACACCGCGGCCTTGACCATGGCCAGGTACAGATCACCCGCGGTCGCGAAGGAGGAGAACGTCGCCAGGTAACTGCCCGGTGTCCCGTCCTGGACATAGACGTTGAACAAGTAGCCCGCGAGGAATCCGACGAAACAGCTGACGCCGGTGAGGCCCATGGCGACGACGATCCCCGCGGCCAGTCGCGGCACGACGAGCCGGCGCAGCACCGAGATGCCCATGACCTCCATCGCATCGATCTCGTCGCGGATCTTGCGTGAACCGAGATCCGCGCACAGCGCCGAACCCACCGCTGCCGCAAGCAGAATGGCGGTAACCAGCGGAGCCGACTGACGGATCACGGCCAAACCGCTCGCCGCCCCGGCCAGCGCGGTGGCGCCGACCTGCCCGGCCAGCAGACCGAACTGGATGGAGAGTGTCGCGCTGATGGGCAGGGCGACCGCTACCGTCGGAAGCAGTGAGGTCTTGACCATGAACGCTGCTTGCGCGACGAATTCGCCGAAGGGGAAGCGGCGTCCGGCGATGTCGGTGAGGAGATGGCGAAAGGCGTTGCGACCGAGTGCGACCTGCCGACCGACGGTCTGCAGCGACGCGATCGGGTGCCGCCGTGCGTACTCCTTCGACCAGTTCTTGATCTCGGCGACCGCGGTGGGCGCGGTTGGATGGTTGTTCGGGGCCTCATCGAGTGTCACTATGAGCCTCCCTTTTGGTGTCGACGTGATCGGAGTCGTAAGAGGGCCGCCACGGATTGCCCCTATCGATGCGGCGCCCGACTGCGATTGGTCTTCGGGTCGGACGCGTTGTCGTCAGCGCGGTTTGGATGCGGCGAGTTCTCGAAGGGACGACAGGAACAATTCATCCATTCGCGGACTGAGTTCGCTCAGCGTGGTCGCGCCGGCGTGACCGGCGGAGCCGAAGACACGTTCGAGGGCGTCGGTGGCGGTGGCGGCGCCGATGGACAGGCACAGGCAGGCGACGCCGTCGGCGCGCAGTTCTTCCAGGGCCTTGCGGGCGTCGGCTTCCGCGTAACGGCCTTCGTAGCCATCGTCGTAGGGAAAGCCGTCCGAAAGGACGACCAGCAGCCGGTTCTGCGTACCTGCTTCATTTCGGAGAATCTCGCCTGCCCCGCGGATGCCCGCGCCCAGACGTGTGTAGTTCGAGGGTTGGAGTTGGTTGAGCCGGGCTCGTCCGACCGCGCCGAAACGCTGGTCGAATGTCTTGATCGCAGGTAGGTGGACAGCATGTCGGCCCTGCGAGCGAAAAGCGTAGACAGCGACGCGGTCGCCGAGCTCTTCGAGCGTGAGGGCCAGGGTGGCTGCCGCCCGTCGCTGATGGTCGTGGACGGTCAGGCCCGCCGGATCGGTGTCGGTGGCCGATCCGGAGGCATCGAGCAGGATGAGGACGCCGAGATCGCGCTCGAGTTTGCGGCGTTCCAAGTAGATGTTCTCCGCGGGCGAGTATCCCGAACGCAGATCGACGACGAGATCGATGAGTGCTTCGATATCGAGCTCGTCACCGTCGGGGCGGCTGCGCAGCACCTTCGAGCCGAGGCCGATGCGAGACAGGCGTCGTCGGAGTACGTCGTCGGGTGGGACACCGGCGGCGGAGATGTCGGCGGCGACTGTCAACGGGAAGTCGATGACCCGGCACCAATCGGGTCGATATCGCTGGGAGTGTACGTCCCACTCCGGATGGAGGGCGCCGCCCACTCCCAGCGCGGCGCCGGGCTTGCCGTCATCGGTGAAACCGATACGCGTGGGCAGAGGCCGGGCATTCGCTCCCACCTTCCGCACCCGTCGGACGGCGCGAACTCGCATCTCTGCGCCTGCCGCTCCGTCTCCGGGAGAACGGGAGTCGCCGAACAACTTGCGTAACCGATCCGACAGAGCCCGCGAGTTGAACAGAGGATTCTCGAACAGTCTGAGAATTCTACTTCCGGTGGCCTGCTCGCTGTCCCGGTCATCGTCGTCGGCCTCGGGCAAGTCGATGGGATCGAAATCCAAGCGCAGCTCCTTGTCGGTGGCCTGTGCACCCGCTCCGGCTGTCGCTGCCAGCAACCGGGAAGGTCTGATGACACCGAACCACTCGGGTGGATCGGCAACCGGCACACGGCCTGCGGCCACTTCGAGCGACTCCTCGGCGGTCGCGGTGCCGGGTGGCTCGAGGGGCCCGAGCGTTGTTGCGAGGGGGACCTTTTCGCCGAGTTCGGCGAGCACTCGGCAACCTTCCAGCGCCAGGTAGCGGCGCGCTACCGCGGGGCGTGCCCGCAGCGTCCTGACCAGATGCCGATCCAGGCTCCCCGCACCGAGCAGGGCGGTCTGGACCAGCATCTCGCGGCGCTGTTCCGCGGTGGACCGATCCGCCGAGACGAAGACGGTCCGACCGTTGGTGTGAGCGGGTCGGCCGGCGGGTGCTTCCGCCACATCGACGGACCGACCGGCGACGAATGTCGCGAGGAGCCGGAAGCGGTCGAGGTTCGCCGGATTCGAGGCGTTCATGTCCGTGGCAGGACGGCGTCGGCGAGTTCACCGAGGGCACGCACGACGTCGGGATCGTCGGAGAGGGCCTGGACGACGGCCGACTGGGCGGCGCTGCGCAGGCTCAGCCCCTCGGCGACGAGACCGCCTGCCAGGATCAACAACCGGGTGGAAGCGACTTCGCGCAGCGGTGCCCCGTCCAGGTGGCGAATCGCGTGACCGAGTGAGACCAGGGCACGCGCGGTGTCGGATCCGATTCCTGCTTCGTAGGCGACCACTTCGGTCTCGATATCGACGGGTGGGAAGTCGAGCTCGATGGCGACGAAACGCTGGCGGGTCGACTCCTTGAGGCTCTTCAAAACGCTCTGATAGCCGGGATTGTAGGAGATCACCAGCTGAAAGCCCGGAGCTGCTCGCAATGTCTTGCCGAGGCGATCGATCGGTAGTTCGCGCCGGTGGTCGGCGAGGGGGTGGATGACCACGGTGGTGTCCTGGCGGGCCTCCACCACTTCGTCCAGGTAGCAGATGGCGCCCTCGCGCACGGCCCGGGTCAGCGGCCCGTCCACCCACACCGTTTCACCGCCCTGGAGCAGGAACCGGCCCACCAGGTCCGCCGAGGTCATGTCCTCGTGCCCGGCGGCGGTGATCAGCTCGCGACCGAGCTCGTGTGCCATGGCCTCCACGAAGCGTGTCTTCCCGCATCCCGTAGGGCCTTTCAACAACACCGGCGAACCGCGGCGAGCTG
Organism: Nocardia sp. NPDC005745; assembly: GCF_040630775.1. NCBI lineage: Bacteria > Bacillati > Actinomycetota > Actinomycetes > Mycobacteriales > Nocardiaceae > Nocardia > Nocardia sp. NPDC005745. Next base: position 39,851 of record NZ_JBEXYF010000008.1, on the reverse strand, counting down.
CGGCGTGGAAGACCTCCACCTCGTCGCCGACCGCCCGGTAGAACGGCGCCTCCAAATCCTGGAGTACGGCGGTGGATCGACTGATCGACATATCAATTTCCTCGCTCGAAGGGAACGACTTCCGGAAGTTCTTCCCCGTCGGGGAGAACGAGCCGGCCTTCGGGATCGATGTAGCCGGTGTTCTTGCCGGGGATCGGCAGAACAGGATCAGGACACAGCCGCCCGGTTCCTTCACCACAGATGCCCATGTCGAAGTACGAGCGCTTCTGGATGTCCTCGGGCCAGGGGTCGGCGTTCATGCCGAACCACTGAGCGGGAAGGTTGTAGCACACGAAGAAGAACACGCTGCACGCCGCGAAGATCGCCAGGAAACGGGTGAGTTGCTGCTGCACGAACCCACCTCGGACACGTTCCAGCCCCCGCTCGACGAATGTCCTGCCACGGTCGTCGGTGAAGTAGCGCAGTGCGCACAGACCAGCCTGGACACCTCCCCACATGAGCCCTTCATAGATCGGCCATTGGTAGTAGGTTCCGGCATTGATCGACAACGATTGGATCGCACCGGGATAGGTGAAAAGCCCCATCGGCATCAGGAACATGCCCTCGATGACGAAATCGAAGAAGAACGTCCATACGATCAGAACGCCGATCAATCCGAGGTTTCCGATATTCGGCCATTTCGCCTTGGCCCGGCGCATGATCCAGCATCCGAGTATCGTGCACAGCAGAACTCCGTACGAGTAACCCGCCGCATTCATCAGCAGCGGTTCCGCCATCATCGCGCCCGGTTCGCCATACGATCGCCAACCCGGAACGTGCTGCACCCACGAGCCCCGGTTGAACATCCAGGTGTTGTATGTGCTCCAGGTGTTGAAGTAATTCAGGAGCGGATCCTGGAAGAACAGCAGGCCGCAGGCCACCAATAGCATGCCGTCGGTCGTGATCCGCCGCTCCCGCCGCCACGGCCTGACGATGAAGTAGTAGACGCCGATCGGCCAGCCGGCCAAGACCACCGCTGTCCACGTGATCAGGACTGTCTTCATCCACACGGGCGGATCGCTCGGCCCGGTGGGCACCCGCACGAAATAGGGCCCGGTCGCCCAGCGGATCCACACATACAGCTGGAACGCAAGGATCGCACCGCCGAGAACGGCCCAGATCCGGACCGGCTTGACCGTGGACCGAACCTGGGTGCCGAGCGTGGCCACTCCGCCGAGCGACTCGGTGACAGGGGGTGCGTTCTTCCTATTCGACAGTCCGCTCATGACACTGTCTCCTTCGGATAGTTGCAGTACAGCGCTCACGCATCCGTGCGACCAGGGGATACGGATCGGCGATGAGCCCGATGTAGCAGGGACCGTGGTCGACATCGTTCGACTACGGAGAAGTCATCAAGTGCCCTCCGTCGAGGGCCCGTCCAACCAAGATACCACTTAGTATCTCACCACCCAAGTAGTTTCTGAGATCCTCCGCTACACTGACCCGTATGGTCGAGCGATGGACGTTGGAGCGCCGCCTCGAGCGCACCCGTTCGCTCCTTCTGGATGCCGCCGAGGCGGTGTTTGCCGAGAAAGGCTTCACGGCAGCGACTCTCGACGACATCGCGCATACCGCGGGCTACACGAAAGGCGCCATCTACAAGCACTTCGCCACGAAGGAAGACTTGTTCTTGGCACTGAGTGACCGGTACTTGCGTCGCTATTTCGACACTTTCGCCGAAGTGCTCTCCTCGGTGTCGGAAGTAGGGGCACGCGAACTCGACGCGATCGCCCAGCGGTGGCGGCAACTCGGTCACGACCGCGGGACCGATCACGCCGCGCTGGGCTACGAGTTCACGTTGTATCTGCTTCGCAACCCCGAGGCACGGGAACGTGTAGCGGCCAAAAGGGCCGAGGTCGTCGAGTCACTGGGCAGGTTCATCGCCGAGGGCCTCGACCGGGTCGGCGGAACCCTGTTGATCCCCCCGCTGACGTTCGCGCACATGCTCATCGCCACCAGCGACTCGGTCGTCCTCGGAAGCCAGCTCGACGACGTCGACCTCTACCGGCCGATCATCGAAATGTATGTGTCGGTAATCAAGTTGCCCTGACCGCGCCACACCCCCTGCCGCCGACACCGCACCGCCGGGGGACGTGACGCCCACCGGCGCCGATAGCACGACAATCTCAGCGGCGACCAGCTCGGTCACCTCACCGGAATCGATCACCGCGCCAGTACGGCACAGGGAGGCAGTGACCGGCGGTCAACCGGATCTCGCCCCGGCGATCCCCGAGGATCGACAGCACCGGAAGTCGGCACGACCAAGGCCGACCAGCAGGCGGTGTTCATGAGGTCCACCTGCGTGGAAGCGGAGGAGCCGCGGCCGCGGTTTGCACACGCCGGCATCCGAGAGGGCGCCGGGGGCAGCCGACAGCCCTTTTGCGCCGAGCCGGGGTCAGGACTCCCCCGCTACGAGATCGGCTCCGCCGCACAGCGATACGCGGCACCGTGAAAGATATCGACTGATTCGATCATGAATTTGTATCCGAAGTGAAGATCAAATGGCGTTACCTCGGCACAATATGTCGTTAGCCAACTATTAACGGTGATTATCCCCACAATAAGAGAAGTGGATTTATAGATCTCTTTTTCCTAACGTTGCTGGTGCACGCCGCAATGGCGTCGTTATCCAACCGTGAAAGGAAGCTTCGTACATGTTCACTCGCAAGGCCCTGATCGCCGCCAGCAGCATCTCCGCCGCCGCCCTGTTCTTCGGCCCGGTCGCGGTGGCCTCCGCCGCCGGTTCCGGCGCCGCCGGTTCCGCTGCCACCGGCTCCGCTGCCACCGGCTCCGCCTCGGGTTCGGCCGACGGCGGCTCGTCCACCGGTTCCGCCGGTTCGTCCTCCGGTTCCGCCATGCTCGACTCCGGCAGCTCGGCACTCGACGGCGGCACCTCCGCGATCGTCAACATCATCGATGCGATCACCGGCGTCCGGGACCTGAACCAGCCCCAGCCCCCCGCCGCCTGATCCGGTCCCGGTAGATCACCACTTCCTCCGAGCCACCGCTCGGGACCGGCCTTTCTTCTCACCACCACGCTGCGCATCAGCGATGCACGCACCATTGCAGTGTATTTGCCAGATTTTTAATCTTCATTCGACGTGCCAGCGTAGCCACGGCAAATGAACCCTGGCGATTACATTTGCCTGTCAAGGAGATAGCACCTTCAAGCGATGAGCGCGGGGCTTCCTTGAACACCAGCTGCGGGACCTGTGGGCGAACCAGAATCCACTCGCTACCGGAACCGCAGACACGATGGACCGGCGCTACGGCCGACCGGACGATCGCCGTGATGGCCCACCGGCGCCACACTTCATTCCGCTGGCACCACGCCAGCCCGAACACCGTGTCAGTGCCGTGACCTTTCGTCAGGGCCGGTGTCACCCTCGCAACCGGCCATCAGGACTCGGACCGCATTCGATGGTCCGGCCCCGCCGGCCCCGCCGGACCGACGGGCGCTACGGGCCGACAGCGGAGTCATCTCAGCCACCGGACAGCCTGGAGTCGTCCGAGCCCGGGTGGTTCACGAAGGGCCGGGGAATAGCGGACCGCGGCACGACGCGAACTCGTACTCTCCGAAGGATGCGCTACTCGTGTGTCCGGATGACCGCTTGGATCAGGCCGGCGAATGGCGGATGGCAGAGGTGCTGCGCTGACCCGCGCGCACGCGCCGAACCAGTCCGCGGACTATCGGGAACCAGAGCACGGTGAGGACCGTCAGCGTGAGGGCGTGCCAGGCTACCCGCCACCACCATTGGACCACCGGCGGGAACGATGTTGCGGTGGTGGCGAGCGGTACGGCGAAAGCCCAGGCCAGGAAGGCATCACCGATAGGGAGGGCACCGAAGGCGTAGCGTTTGGAGTTGCGGAAAGTGACCGGAACGCCCAGGCTCTCACCGAGGCCGGTGAGTGGACCGGAGAGGGAGCGATCGCCGTGTACTCGGGCCGCACCGATGGTGACCACGGTGGCCGACGCGCTGATACCGAGAATGAGTGGCCCGGAATCCACATCGCCCGCGCCGCTGCGGCCGTGCGGGTACTCCCGCACTCCTGGCAGGCCGAGTGGAGTATCGATGAAGAGTCGGCGGAATATGCTGTACTGCTGTGCGGCCCACGCGGGGTCTATCTCGGGCAGGAACCGCTGGATCATCGATTGTGACGAGCCGCGCGCACCCTCCATCACGGGAGTCGCCTGGTGCGGCAGTAGACCGGTCGCCGGGTCCAAGCGCGAGCGAGCCGACGTGAGCCATTCGGCGATCACCGACTCGAAGCGCGGTCCGAGGATGCGGTCGTGCAACCTCAACGCGGACACGGCCACCACACTGTCGACCGGCCAAGCCTGACCCGGATACGCCGCGAGGAACGGCCCGTCCCTACCGAAAGCGACCGCGAGTCCCTCGCAATCCGCGACGAATTGCGCCGCCTCCGGTGCGCCGGCACCGGCGAGTTCGATCACGTCCCCGCGCAACCGGCTGGACCATCCGACATAGAAAACCCCGTACGCCGGGCGCAGCCGCGCATCGAAAACCGTCCGTGCCGAAGCCGATCCCAATCGCTCCAGCGCCCAGCGTGCCTCCCGAAGCGCCTCGTCCCGATACGTCGTGTCGCCACGGGCGATATCAGTCCACGCCAACCCGTACAAGACGTGGGAGAAGAAATAACCCTCTGGGAACATGCCCTGCATCTCCTCCCCGAGCCCCGACCCCAATTCCGCACGAAGAAACCGCAATTGAGCGATGACATCGGCACGCGGCTGCTCATCCCGATACAGCCGCACCTGCGGGACGAATAACACCAAGGTGAGCAGCGCCGCGACGGCGACATACATCGCGCCCAGAACGGTCCTCTGCGATTCTGGGTTCCGGCCGGCCGCAGAGACCCGTGCGCAGCCGCGCTTGTACCCCATGCGGCCGGAATCTATCAGAACCCGTCCCTCGTTCGCGTTGCTCCCGACCGCCGGGTACCCACACAAGCTCGGTCAGCGAGGCTGCGTCGATGCTCGGCACGGCCGGGCATCGACGCTACTTGCGCCGCTCGAATATGCAGGTCAGCTGCCTACGCCGGGGTCGATCCGCGCATCGGCATCAAATGTGACGAAGTTCGGCCGTGGAATGTGATGCAGGCCATTGCCTGAGAAAGGCCCCGTTGGGCATTGTCAGCAATTCGTTTCGGAAAGAACCTCGTTGGAGATCCCGAATGACCGACCACAATTTTGCTTACGACCTCACGCTGGACGAGGCACGACGGCGCAGCGCCGTCCTCGCGGCACTGGGGGACGACTGGGATCCGGTCACGGTGCTCGCCGAGGAAGATCTGGCGTACGACATGCTGTACTCGAATCTCGATGATGAGCAGCAGCGAATCTACGAGGAACTCGTCCGATCGGGGATTCTGCCCGATCGGACGATGCGCGATACCGCCTACTGATCTCACCGCCGAGCACAACCACGGTTCGTTGTGTCACCTCCGGTTGCTGATCCGTATTGCGGTTGCCGGGCATATTTCTTCGGCGGCGCGGGCCGCGGCGTGATGGAGCGGGGCCGGTTCGGGCTCGAGCAGTACTGATCTTCCGCCGCTGTCTTGGTCGCCTGTTCAGCGATCCACACTGTCCGCTCCGCCTCGACACGGCGTCATTGCACAACGATGACCCGGTCGTACGACGTACTCAACACGCCGAAAGCTGCCGGCTACACCGTCCTCGATTCGCAGGTCAGGGCATCGCCAGGACCCGCTCGAGTGTGGCGTAGCCTGCTGATTCCCCGGTCGGTTCGCCCCTGGGCAGACCACACCTGCCGGACTGTCCGATCCGGATGAGGCAAACTGCGCGAAGAACAGCCCAGCCACGGGACCGGGTGATGGTCGCTTCGTCCGCCCGCCCACAGGCGTCGAAGAACTGGGGCGATCGCACGATCGGCAATGACCTCCGACCAGCCGTCGGCCGTGCCGAGTCATGGAGTTTCGATAAATCCTGGACAGGCAAGTTATCCGCCCGCATGTGTGGTGGATCGTCTAGAATCGTATACGCAGCTACCGGTCCGGGATGTTCTGTCCCCGATGCGGACGCGGCGTGTGAATTCGCGTCACCGCTTTTCCTCTCTGTTTCGGATGAAACTCATACAGTAAGGAGCGGTACATGACTGCACAATCCACGACGATCAATGAGCCGAATCTGCAGGACAAGATCGCATACCAGCTGTGCGAGTACGCGAATCTGGTCAACAGCATCAGCAAAGAAGACAGCGACCTGGAGGGCACACTCTCCCAGAAGATCCAGCAGTATCTCGACACCAACCGGGAGGTCATCGGAGGGTGGGAGATCGTCTGGGGTCCGGGAGTCGCGCTGTTCGACACCGACTTGTACGCGGTCAACGCCCTGTACATGGTGCGAAGCACCGAGGATCGCTCCCGGTACGTGATCGCCATGGCCGGCAGTACCGACGCACTGGTGTTCGACTGGCTCGTCGAGGACTCCTTCATTCTCCAGACGCCGTGGTTCGCGAATAATGCTGCCTTGCACACGATCGGCACGGCCATCGGGGTGAAAACCCTCATCAACATCAGACCCTCCGGCCACCGTCCCGGCGCCGGTCACACCTTGCCCGAGTTCCTGAGCGCGCTCGGCGACAAGGCGATCGACCTGACCGTCACCGGCCACAGCCTCGGCGGCGCCCTGTCACTCACGCTGGCCCTGTTCCTGCGCGACACCCAGTGGCTATGGGACAACTCCGAGAAAGCCAAAATCAGCGTGCTCTCGACCGCCGGACCGAGTTTCTGCAATCAGGAATTCGTCGACTACACCACCCGACGCCTGCAACGAGTGCAGCGCTACGCCAACGACCTCGACCTCGTCCCGCACATGTGGAACCCGGCCGACATCGATGGCGCCAAGGCTCTCTACTCCAAGAACAACCGGCCTGCTCCCGGTGGTATGGAGGTTGTGTTCGACTTGCTCGAGGCGCAGGCGTCCGTGTCGGGCCAATATGCGCACTTCGAACCCAGCAGCGGCGTGTTCCAAGGCACTTTCAACAATGAGATCGATCAAACGCAAGGCTCGACGCCAGACGATTTGTACTGGAACCAGGTGGGTTACCAGCACATAGGCGGCTACCATGACTTCTTCGAAATCAAAGGCGTGCAGTGGCCGCAGGGCGTCGTAGCCCTGCCGCCGGTCGGCGCCGACACCGTGATGGGCCGCCTCCTGGCCGCAGCCGGTCTACCGGGCGGCGACGGCGCCGGAAAGGTACTGGCGAACCGTCGGCCGGTGACCGTTCCGATCAACGGACAGCCCGTCGAGCTGCCCACTGACCACGACAGCCCCGAAGCCAAGAAACTCGTGGACCGCGTCACCGCCGAGTTCGACCCCACCTCCGCATGAACTGACGCCCCGCCCCCGCACCAAGTGGCAGGCGAGTTTCGATCCGGTACAGCGCGAAGCGCTCCAACGGGGCAGGACGTGGCGGTCGATTCCGGCGGGCAGCCGGGCGACAACAGGTCAGTCGACGAGGTCCAGCGTCGGCCTCCGCGGTCGGCCGCCACGACCAGGTGGTGTCTGCCCATGATTCGAGCCATTCGACGATGAGGGCAAGGACGAACGGCTCGGGTAGTGATCGCGTGGAAATCAATCAGCTCCCCACTCCCGTAGCGCAGGTCGGCGTAGCCGATGTCGCGGTGCCCGGTCTCACGCACCGACGCGGTCCATTCCGCTCACTACCGGACGGTCGGTGACGGCCTTTCGTGTTGGGAGCACCATGGTGCCTCACTATTCGGCGCTGCGACTGGTGAAGTCGAATGATCCGCCATCGATGCCCCAGGAGATGATCCGTTCGGGGTGAATGCGGATGACCGCGCGTTCCTGGGGTGGGAACGGCGGCTCCTCGTCATCGAGCGCCTCGGCCGTGCCACGTACCTCGATGCCGCGGATCACGTATGGCTCCAGTGAAACCTGTTGGTCGATCACGAACGACACCCGGCTGCCCGCCTCGACATTGCGGTACTTTCGACTGGCACGCATCCCCATTCCCCCGATGTCGATCGTGCCGTCGGGGTTCACCCGATAGCTGGTCGGGTTGTTCTGCACAACGCCGTCGGGCGACACCGTGGCCAGCCGACCGATCCCGGCCTCGGCGAGGAACTGCTGTTCATTGATGGTGAAGGTCATGTCCGTTACTCCTTGGTGAATTCGATATCCGGTGTGCCCGGCGATCAGCCGGAAGTTTTCGGGTGGAGGAAGCTCGAGCTGTTGCCTGCCACGTCCCGCGCGTCGTGTGTCAGCGGGACGGCGACGACGAGCTTTCTACTGGTGCGCCGACCACTTACTCCGCGCGGCACCGCCTACCCCGTGTTCTGAGATCAGAAGAGAATCAACGCGGCGCACAGTCCGGCAATGGCAATGAACTGCAGGGTGACCCGGTACTTCAGAATGCTGTCCCATTTGTCCTGCAGCGCACGGGCATTGGCCGGGATGATGCCGCTCTGCGCAGCGGCGGTCTGCTGGGAATTGATCGGCTTGGCGATGCGGACGTAGAAGGCGAGCCAGGTGAACAGTGCCGCCACCGTGATCCCCGCCGCGATAGCGGCGCCGATCTGCCCGGCCGACAGTGCGATCAGCAGCGTGAGCACGGCGCTGACCACACCGACCACGCCGACAACCGGCATGCGCTTGTCGCCGTAGTAGTGACCCCAGCCCGCACTCATGGTCACGGTCGCGTCATCGAGCTTGCGGTACACGGACCGGGTGATCACGGCCACGCTGACATCGGTGCCATACACGATGGCATTGGAGAGAACGGCGGCGGCGGCGATGGCCTGGCCGGTGAGAATGAGCATTTCGACTTCCCTTCCCGAATTTCTAGCATCGTTAGGAACTGGAGCAACGGTAGCATTCGTCCGCTACGTTGTCTAGCCTTGCTAGATTTCAGACCGCGCCCCGCACCGCCGACTCCTGCACGGTGCATCAGCTGCGTCATTCCCGGCTCATGCACCCCGCGGAGGACCATGGCGCACATGATGGCTGTCGGGGCATGTCTCGGTGCGCCCTCACGAAGTACGCGAGGTGGCCGACGACGGGTTACTGCACTATCAGGCCGACGGTGACACTGCTGCGCGGCGGCGGCCCGATGGTGTTCGCGCGTATCCGGCACGGCGGCGCTGGTGGCGACAGCGTCCGCGCCCATGTGGCCGACGAGCGGCGCGACCAGCTGGGGACCCGTGGCCTCGGCAGAGGCCTATCGGGTCCATTGGTCGAGCAACACCGCTAGGCGGGCGTCCCGCTGAGCCGGCCGCAGACGTCCACCGCGGTCCAGGGTCGCCAGGCCGTGCAGGGTGCTCCAGCCGACTTCGGTGAAGGTCTCCGGATCATGCTCGCCCGCGAACGGCGAGAAGGCGGCGAACATGACGGCGAACGCGTCCCGCAGCGGCTGCGAGGCATTCTCGCCGAACGCGAGGTTCACCTTCATCAGGAACATCGCGTCGTAGAGTGCGGGCCGCGCGGTCGCGAAGTCGAGGTAGGACCGCGCCACCGCCGCCAACGCTGCGCGCGGCTCGCCGCCCGCGGACTCCAACGCGGCGCGGCTCCACGCGGCCATCTCCGCGATGCCTTCCTCGGCGACCGCCGTGACGATCTCATCCTTGCCCGCGAAGTGCGAATACAGCACAGGCTGGCTGTATTCGATCCGTTCCGCCAACCTGCGCACAGTCACCGCGTCCCAGCCCTGCGACTCGGCCAGCTCCCGAGCGGTGTCGATGATCAGCCGGTGCCGTTCGGCGCGTTCCCGTTCTCGCCGCGTCTGGGTCGTCATAAGCCTGATTTTAGCACTGCTATACCATCTAGTGTCACTAGATCTGGGATTCATCAGCACAGAAATGACCGCCGCGGCCGCAGCGTGCGCCGGGGTCGACTATCGCGCCTATCGAAGCGGTGTTGATGACAGTGCAGCCCTCGACGGATCGAAGCCGAACGCACAGCGTCGCCAGCCACCTTCGTGTGCATAACGGCACCAGGACCGCCCATGGTTCAGTGGATCGAACCCAACACGACTTCATGTGACCACTGCTCGTGCAACACCCGAGCCAGGAGCGAATCCGTCGACGCTACGCAAACCGGCAGTCGCTCTGAATCTTTCACGATCGCCTCGACCGGCGATGCCAGCATCCCCCACGGCGGAATCTCGTTCGCCAGATAGCCTTCGATGCGCAGCTGAGAATAGCCCGCACCCCACCAAGCTTCGCAGATCGACCGAAATTCGGCGGGATGGACCAGCAGCCAGACCCCGAAAGTAACGCGGTAACCGCCGGTCAGCGCGACCGGAAGCGTCGCGCGCGCGAACGTTCCGACCTGCCGCACCTGAAGCAACTCCGAATCGCCCATATCCGAGCCGCTCATCCACACGTCCTGCGCGGGCACCGGCTGGGACACGCGTAACACCGGTTCCGGCAGCCTGAACCTTCGGTGCCGGTCGTGTTCGTCGAGCACCCGTCCACAGTCGGGGCAGTTGTCAATAGGCACGCCACCAGTATCGGTGACTCAGGTCGCCGCTGCGGCGTCGCCGGAGCAGCCCAGTCGCTCCGCAATCAGCTGTGAGCACGTATTCGCTGGACGCGCGGGAGCGGGATATTCCGTGCCAGCACAGGGTCACGGTGATCGGGCCGGCATCACCGGTACCCGGCTGGATGAACTCGTCGAGCACATGCTGCGCATCGTCCGGTCCTTCGTCATCGACCCCGGCCGGCCACCACGCTCCGGCAGCACGCTGCGCAACTACCTCACCACCTGGATCGCCCCGCTCTCATCGGCACCGCGACCAACACCCCTGGGGTAGCGCCGGGCTCTGTAAGCCCTTCCACGGAAACGACATACACCGTTCCCTGTCCATCAACGCCGGGGTGCGCGGCCGAAATGCAGCTCTTCGGCAATCGTGATGAACGAAACCAGATGTCGGAACTCTGTGCCGCGGGCTCCCTTTTTCCGCGTACCGGAAACGGTAGCGCCATCAGGTAACCGATGAGGAACCCGGATCGGACGAACACCACCGAGACCGTAGCGGATGGTGAACTGGACCCGAAGGTCGAACGGGCTGTGCTATCCATCCCGGCTCGTGACCATCCGAGATTCTCCGCACTCGTCCGGACGGCACCCCGAACGACCGCGACGCGGCGAACTCCCTGTGCCGGCCGCTCCGACCGCAGAACCCCCGATGGCATGGCAGCGACAGCCCAGTTGTGGCACGCTGTTGGTCTGACTCGATTGTCTTCGTGCAGGGGGAATTTCGGTGAACGAGCCGCCACAGACGCAGGCCGTCTTACTGGACCCGTGGGAGGTGCCGTCGGCACGCGCGTTGGCAGCGGCCCACGGCGTCGAGGTGCAGGAGTTCCCCCGCCGCGGAATCGAGCCGGTCACGACCGTGACCCTGCTGCTGATCGGTGCGGCGGCCGCCGTCGGTGCGGTATTGCACATCTTGGAGCAGCGCAAAGGTGGTCAGGTGATCGACCTGCGGCCCGGCGCACCGAAGGCGTTCTACCGCACCCCGGATGTCGTGTACGGCACCGTCGTGATCGTCACCGTCGACGGCAAGGTGACCGTGGAGGTCAGGGAGCCGGAGGGCATGTTCGGCAAGGTGGTATCCACCCTGCCGCAGTTGCTTTCCAGTGGCGGCAGCGCGGAGGAGGTCACTCGAACGGTGACCGAGAGGTTCGGCGCGGACATCGCGATAGAGACGGCGGACATCGCGGTCGAGACGATGGACGGCGATCCGGCTCCCGAGGGCGGCGCGTAGGTGCACGGTGACGCCCAGCAAGCAGCACAACGGTATTACGAGCAGCTGCGGGCGGCACTGGAGGAGCCCGAGCCCGGCGATCTCGCCGGCGCCGACCTGGCCGAATTCGAGGCCAGAGCTGCGGAACTCCTCGAACGGATCCTGCGGGACTACGCAGCTCCCGGGGTCACTCCGGAGATACGGGCGGAGGCGGAGCGGGTGGTCGCCCAGTTCATGCGCGGTCGCGCGGGCCGCCACGAGATCAAAGTCGAGCAGCTCAGCAGAATTCAGGACAGGATCGAAGCGGCCATTCCGACCCTGTTCCCGGACGGTTTGCCCCGGCTCGGCGGCCGTCCGTTGGTGCGTCCGCTGCGAACCGGGCAGCTCAATGCCGTGTGCACGCTGACACCGGGACGCTCGGATGCCTACCTGGTGCTCGTCGAGGACCAGATGGAGGAGTTCTGGCGCAAGCTGAGCGCGGCGGTCGCCTGGGCGATCCCGCGCGGCCCTGTGCACGACGGACATCTGCGCGACTATCAGCTCGGCGTGTCCGGCGTGACCGAGCGGATCGAGTCCGATCCGGATGTCCTCGCTCGTTTCGTCGACGCCATCACCGGTTACGCCGTGACCGGCCGGTTCGATCGGACCGAGTCCTATGCCATGCTGCCTCCGGGTTACCTCAACTTCGCGAACATGTTGGGACAGTCCCTGGAAAACTTCGTGATCGGCCACGAATACGGGCACATCCTGTTCGGCCATCTGCACAAGACGGCGCCGAGCCGAGGTGTCCTGCCGATCGATGACGTCAGCACGCTGACCTACTCGTGGAAGCAGGAGCTCGAAGCCGACTTCATCGGCATGGGCCTGGCGATCAACTGCGCCGACGCGTATCCGGTCGAGTTGAGTTTTCTGGGCATCAGCCTGTTCTTCGACGCCCTGGACGTCATGGATCGAGCGGTGTCCCTGCTGGAAACCGGTGACGAGAACGTGCGCCAACTGGGCTCGCACCCACCGTCATATCTGCGCAGGCGACGAATGCGGGAGTCGCTCGAGCAGCTGGCTCGCGTCGACGGCACGGACGAGCGGGAGAAGGCCGAACGGTTCCGGGCGGCGCTGAAGAACGCCGAGATTCAGGCGGACGTCGTGCGTCTGCTGTGGGAACGCACGCGACCGCGCCTGCTGGAACTGCGCGAGCGTGGCGTGCGACCGGCACGTACCTGGCGAACCATCGCGAAAGAAGCGCCTACGCTCGACCCCCCGCTCGATCCGGGGTCGCTACACCCCGACGAAGCCGCGTCGCACTACTACCGGAATCTGCTGGCGCGGACCGATGCCTTGCTCGGCGCCCGCGCTCGAGTCGACCCAGCCGCTCTGGGAACCGAACTCGATCGCTTCCTGCGCGTCGAGCGAGCCGACGATCCGCGAGCGGCGACGGTGCATCTGGGTCGCGATCCGCGGGACGTGGGCGACCTGTTCGCCGAGGTGCTGGGCTGGACCGAGAGTGCGTTGCAGGCCGAGGTGGCCGAATTCCCCCGCCCGCTCGTCGGCCACCTCCGGACGGGTCGGCTCGACGCGGTGCTCGCGCCCGTGCCCGGCCATTGGGACGCTCGAGGCACCTGCCTGATGCTCATCGAAGACGAGCTGCCGCTGTTCGCGTTCAAGTTCGGTGAAGCAGTCCTGTCGGTTCTGCCGCAGCGGCGCACCGATGCGAGCGGCAGGACCAGCTTCTCCTTCGACGAGTCCGCCGCGGCCGAGCGATTGGATGCCGAGCCGATGCTCGCCGCGCGCTTCGCCGAAATCGTCAGCGTTTACGCCATGACCGGCAGCGTCGTCGGCCATGCGCTCGGCGGGCTGCCGGGTGGTCAGCTCGACTTCGCCGCGGACCTGCGTGATTTCCTCCTCCGTTTCGTCCTGGGGCGGGGGTACGCACACCTGCTGGTGCACGCCCATGAAGCGACGCCGCGCGCGGGAATGCTGCCGGTCCCCGATGTCGAATCACTCACCCACTCCTGGCAACAGGAATTCCTGGCCGACGAGATCAGCTTGGGCATTCTCGCGACGGCCGGTTTCGGCGCCGCCGACAACATCGACTTGGTAGGCGCCTTCCTGGGCATCGGCTTGTACTTCGATGTGGTGGACGTGATGGATCGCGCGTTGTCGCTGCTGGAGACCGGCGAGGAGCAGGCTCGTCAACTCAATTCCCATCCGTCCTCGGACGCGCGAAAGCAACGACTGAGTGAGCTTCTGGTGACGAGCGCCGAATCGACACGCCCGGTGGCCGGAGCAGCCGAGGCGCAAGGCAGGATCATCCGCCTGTTCTGGGACCGTGCCCGGCCGCGCCTGGTCGAACTGCACCGGCAGGGCGCACGTCCAGCGCCCATGTGGCGAACGATCCCGAAGGAGAATGCGGCCGACGCCGCACGTGACCGGTAGGGACATGACCATCTGCTACTCGCCGGCATGGTAGTCACTGATCGTCGAGGGGAATCGGTGTTCCCCCGAGCCGGCTGCGAGAGCCCGCTTGTGCGACACGCAAGTTCGTAGCGTGCGCGAAGGGTGTCGGGGGGATCCGGACCAAGCACTTCAGTTGGTAAAGCTCATCCAGCGCCTGACGTTCTTGCGTCCGTAGATCGTCGTGAGGCTCATCCAGATGGTCAGCTCCAGCCGTGGTGCCGATGCCGACAGTGCCGTTCCAGGGCACTGCCTGCATGCTGTCCTGGACAGCCCGAACCGCCGGGCGTGGGAGAACCCACCTACGGGCCGGAGGGGAGTGCCCTGTCGATACCGAGGGTGGCAATCAGATCTTCGTGTAGTTCGAACCAAACCCGGTGGGCGGAATCGTTTTTGGTGCCGGTAACCATCTCGGGATTGTCGGCGGCCAGGGAGACGGCCGCGGCGAACCGGGTGTCGTAGCCGGAGAACCGGGCGAGTCGTTCGGTGAGCTGAATCGTCAGCGGAATCAATTCATGCGCGAGGCTTTCGAGTTCGGCCAGGATCGGCCGGTCGCGCTGCGCGTCGCCGTGGTCGTTGTCCTGCATGCTGCCGTCGGGAAGGATGGTCAGCTGCCAGGCCGTGCAAGCCTGCACCAACCGTGCGTTGAGCGGGAGAAACATGCGATAGACGTCTTCCATCAATGCTTTGGCCCCACACTGGGATAGCTCGTCGGCGAGTAGCCGCTCGTTCTCCACACGCCCGCTCTCGGTGAGCGACCACCCTGCGTCCGCCCCGAAACGGAAGCGGCTGATCCAACCAGACTCCCGAAAGTCCCGCACGAGCGACTCGGCGAGAGCGACGGGCATTCCGTATCTGTCGGCCACCGCCTGTGTATCGACGAATCCGCCGAGGCGGATTGCGTGCAACGCGAGCAACGAACTGCGTGAAACATGCGTCATCGCCGACCTCCCTTTCGTATCGATCAGCCATGCCTGATGAAGTCACATCAACGTTGGGTTGAGCGAACGGCGTGAACGTGCCCGTTTGTCCCATCGACCGAGATCGTCCGATGATTCGCCAGGGCATCCATCGCACCCTCGGCCGCTACCACAGCCGGGATCCCGTACTCGCGGGCGACGATTGCCGCATGGGACAGAATTCCTCCGGTTTCCGTCACCACCGCTGCGGCAACGCTGAAAAGCGCTGTCCACGACGGATCGGTCGTGCGACAGACGATGACATCGCCCGGCCGAACCGCGCCGAAGTCGTCGACACTGTGCACCAGCCGGACCGGACCGGCGACAACACCGCGGCTGGCCGGGGCGCCGGTGACAATCGGTACTTCAGGCATCTTGGTTCCTCTTGGCGAATCGCGAATCTTTTCTGCGCGGCCTGCCTGGAGACACCGAGGTGGGCGCCGATTTCACCCAGGGCATGCCTGCGCGCCGGGCTCGGCCCACGAAATAGTCGAGCAGCCGATCGGCCGGCCGCAACCAGTGCGCAGCGTGAATCACCGCTGCTACCAACTGATTCAGGCTGCCCTCAGGGTGGACCCGCTCGATCGCGACGATCACCTCACGCAGTGGCACTCGTCCAGCCATGCGTCAACCATAGGTTGACGATCATGTCGCCGTCAACTATTAGTTGACGACGGCATGGCGTTAGTTCGTGGATGGCTTTCGCCGACAACGAATCGATTCAGGAGTCGCACGTGGAACCTCTCGAGAACGCCGCGCACCATCGCGCCGAAACGCCGAGCAGGCGGGCGGTGGTTGTCGGCGCCGGTATCGCCGGTTTGGCCGCCGCGTTGCGGCTGCATCAGCAGGGCTGGGACGTCGTTGTGGTCGAGCGCGCGCCGACTCGTCGCAGTGGCGGTTACCTGGTGAACCTGCACGGACCCGGATATGCCGCCGCCGAGCGGCTCGGGCTCATACCGGCGCTCGCTCCGCGTGATATCGGGTTCTTCACCTCCGTCCTCGTCCACGCGGACGGACGGGAGAAGTTCAGGATTCCGGCCGCCGTCGCCGAGGCTGCTGCCGGGAACCGGGCACTGAGCCTGTTCCGCGGCGACTTGGAGTCGGCGCTGTACGGCGCGGTGGCCGAGCTGGTCGACATCCGTTTCGGCACCACCGTGCAGGCCGTCGCCCAGACCCCGGGGGAAGTCGTGGTCACCCTCACTGATGGCACCCGCCTGCAAACCGAACTCCTCATCGGCGCCGACGGCGTGCATTCCCGAGTCCGCGAGCTCGCATTCGGCGCCGAGCCCGAATATTTCGTGGACCTGGGCCACATGGTCGGCGCATTTCCGCTGGAAGCAATTCCCGAGCATGTATCAGCAGGCGTCGGCACGACCTTTATCGGCCCCGGACGCACAGCCGCGGTGATGAACCTGGGGCGGGAACGATCCTCGGCGTTCTTCACCTACCGCGCCCCCGACCCGGCCGCCGAACTGGCTCTCGGCGCCGCACCCGCGCTCACCCGAGCGTTCGGGGATCTCGGAGGCGGTATCGCCGACGCCCTGCACCAACTCGAGGCCGACCCCGACACCGCCTACTTCGACTCGGTCGGCCAAATCGTGATGGACCGCTGGAGTCACGACCGAGTCGTTCTACTCGGCGACGCGGCATGGTGCGTAACGGTATTCGCCGGTTACGGTGCCGCCCTCGCTCTCGATGGCGCCGACCGGCTCGGCACCGCGCTAGCGGCACACGGCGATGACATTCCCACCGCACTCGACGCCTGGGAGACGTCGTTGCGCCCGGAAGTACACAAACGACAGGCACTGGCCCGGAAGGGAATCAGCCGATTCGCCCCGCCGTCACGCACACATGTGTGGGCAGGCGAGCTGATGCTCCGCGCGATCCAGCTCCCCGGCATCCGCGGCTTGGTCCGACGCTCCATCCAACGCGCCAACAACTAATCGGGCAGGTGCCGCGTTCGGCGACTGAACATCGCGTATCCGGCTCACAGCAAAGGCACTGCCCCAGGGACCTCTCGCGAACACAAGATAGCCGCATATCGAGCGCTCAACCGGCCGCTGCGGGTCATGCGGGTCACACGAATTGAGACGAGCAGCACCCCACCGGGTGTGGACCCAAGCCGCGGCCCGGTCCCGATCCAGCAGCGCCGGATCGGCATCCGCGCCGAACTCGGCGGTCACGACTTCCGGCGCAGTGCGGCAGCCGCGGCGGGCGTTGGCCGGGCACGGTGTGCAGGTACGTCTCGATCGCCGCGTCGAGGCGCAGACGCAGTTGACGTCGATGCCGGGATCACCAACATGAACACATTGGAGGTGCCCCTGAAGCGAGCGATGATCGCCGCCGCGACGAGAGCTGTCGCCGTGGCCGACAGCTCCAAGTTCGGCAGACGCGCCCTCGCAAAGGTCGCCGGTATCGACGAAGTCACCTGCGTTATCACCGATTCCGAACTGAATCCGCAAACCGCGCACCGCTTCGCCGGCGCTGTCGTCCATGCCGGCCCGGCCGAGTTCGGTACCGGGGCAGAACCCGGGGCCCACGGTTCAGGTACACCTATTGCCCGTTGATTGCTATCCACATCGCACGAACCCCGATAACAATGAACGAACGCGTCGGCGTTGAGTTCACATCCTGGGCGTTTCCTCCGCCAGGCGTTTCGCAGACCGAGGTGAGAAGTTCGTCGACTGGCCGTTACCGGAGTGGCTGAGTGGGCGAATGGCACGTCACGGGTCAGGCCGGCCCTGAAGGCCGGGCCGTGGGACACCGAGAACCACATGAACGGCGAGATTCGCACAACCCCAGCAGGCGTATAGAACCCTTGACGCCTGCGAGAGATCGTCGAATGTTCTGGAACTGCGAACGGCGTGAGGTCGGAAGCCGGACATCCGGAGTGGCGGATACGCAATATTCGAGCCTGCGATATTGGTCGAATCCAAGAGTTGCTTGTCCCGCAACTCCAACTTCGGTGAAGAGCGGTCCCGGGTTGGGTGGCTACGGAGCCAAATCGATGACCAGGCCACTGGCCGCGGCGATGAAACCCATCACTGCTCCGCTGGTGAGATCACTGACGTGGGACCGCGGCAAGGCATGTGGGGGCACGCTGACTTCACCCGCAAGACGGGGATCCCGGTGTTCTTCGCCGATCCTCACAGCCCGTGGCAGCGAGGCACGAACGAGAACACGAATGGTCCTCTCCGAATCGTTGCCGATTAGGATCGGCGGTCGTCTATCGGTTGTCGCGCAATGTCTGTGCGGCTTTTGGCCACGGCGTGGCCCGGCACCGGCGATTACGGTTGTCGGGGGTGTGGTCATCGGTGTCACCGCCGGGTGGGTGTGCCGGTGAGGGCGTGGGTGAGGTCGGTGCCGAGTTGGTCCCAGCTGGCGTCGAATGTGGCGACACCTTTGGCTTCCAGGGTGGCGACGATGTCGTCGTAGTCGACGCCGAGCCCGGTGAGTTCGTCGAGGATCTGCTGAGCGTGGGGGTAGGTGCCGTGGATGCTGTCGGCGGGGACCATGCCGTGGTCGGCGACAGTGTGCAGGGTCGCTTCCGGCATGGTGTTCACCACTCCGGGCGCGACAAGTTCGACCACGTAGCGGGTGTTGTCGTAGCGGGGGTCTTTCACCCCGGTCGACGCCCACAGCGGACGCTGCGGACGGGCACCGGCCCGCGCCAGCGCCCGCCACCGGTCGCTGTCGAGACTCTGTTCATAGAGCTGATAGGCCAGCCGCGCGTTGGCGATCGCGGCCTGACCGCGCAGGGCGGCAGACTGATCGGTGCCGAGTTCGTCGAGACGCTGGTCGACCTCGGTGTCGACACGGGAAACGAAGAACGACGCCACGGAGTGGATGGCGGTGATGTCTTTCCCGCGTGCGTGGGCTTGTTCGAGCCCGGACCAGAACGCTTCGATCACCTCGCGGTATCGGTGCAGGGAGAACATGAGGGTGACGTTGATGTCGATGCCGCCGGCAAGGCAGGCGGTGATCGCTGGCAGCCCTTGTTTGGCGGCGGGGATCTTCACGAACAGGTTGGGCCGGTCGACCAGCCACCATAGGGCGTGAGCCTCGGCCACCGTGCGGTCGGTGTCGTGGGCGATACGCGGGTCGACCTCGATCGAGACCCGCCCATCCACCTCGCCGGTAGCCTCGTATACCGGGTGCAGCACATCGCAGGCCCAGCGTACGTCGTAGGTGGTCAGCTCCCGCAGGGCCGTGTCGGTGTCCACCTGGCGCAGAGCGAGATCACGGATTTGCTCGGCGTAGCAGTCGCTGCCGGTGATGGCTTTGGCGAAGATGGTCGGGTTGGTAGTCACACCGACCACATGCCGGTCACGAACCAGATCGGCGAGGCTGCCGTCGGTGAGGCGTTCGCGGCTGAGGTCGTCGAGCCAGATCGACACCCCGGCCTGGGTCAGCGCAGTCAACGGGTCGGGCATCTCATGTCCTCCTCCCACTCGGTGCGGTTCCGGCCCGGGTCGAATTCCGACAACGGAGTCGAGTCCGCCGTTCGGGGCGGTGTTCTTGGTGGTGTCGGTGTCCAGCGGGATGACCATCGGTCACAGTTGGTTGTCGTGGGGATGCCCCCATATGGGCCGTTGCAATCGGTTTCGCCGCAGGTCACGTCGAGTTCCTTGGAGAGGTGTTCGAGTAAGGTGTCCGCGCGTCGGGCGGGAACCGTCGAAGGCGGGCAGATGCCGCCGGCAGTTCAGACACCACTGCGTAGTGGGAATGGTTTGCAGTAGGTGGAGCGGGATCTCGGTGTGGCAGCCGCGGCAGCGGCCGTAACGGCCTGTGGTGATGAGGGTGAGGGTTTCCTCGATGTCGGCCAAGGCGTGTCGTGCGGCCGCGGCCAGTTTAATGGTGACCTCATGCCGGGCTGCTTCAGCTGCGTCGGTGGGTGCGGCGGCGCGATCGATTTCGGCGTCGAGTTCGGCCAGTTGCTGCGCTCGGAAGCGGCGTTGCTGATTGAGCCTGGCTCTCAGCGCCGGTAGGTGGTCGGTAAGGCGTTCGGGTGAGACGTGCTGTGCGAGGGTCATCCGGGTCTCCAGGACTGGTGGTTAGAAATCGGTTCGAGATGCAGTCACCGAGATGGGATGGGCCGCCCTGCCAGCGGCCCCCTGTATGACCACCTCCACGCGATCGAAATATAGGCTGACAACCCCAGGATCGTTCACGCCGTAACGGCTGCGCTTGTTCGTCCGCGACAAGTGCGGGTGCGCCACTTGTCCGATTCCTCCACTCGCATCCTTGAGGCACACCGTCGACAGCAAACCAGTGGAAGCAGAAAGGCGATTGCGGTCACCCGACGCTTGCGGTCGAGTCAGGCCTATCAGCGCGGTGGACGCTCCGGCGGCGATGTGCGCGCGGACCGCGATGCCCGGGGCCGTGTGACGACCCCAGCTGCGGGGCAGGCGCGCCGAGACCCCGGCGAATCTCGTTCAGGCCACAACCTGTCCCCGCTGGTCTACGTTTGGCGACGTCGGCTCGAACCCATCGAAGTGACGGTCGGTGTGCCGCTCACGCAGGCGTTCGGAAGTTGCGGTCGGCCGGGTCGATGTCAGTGCACGGATGCAGCCACCGCGGCCGGTGTCGCCGCGATGGTCACGGCACGGATACCGGGCACTGTGCGGATCAGGGCGATGGCGATGCGCCGTTCGGATTCGTCGGTGAACCGGCCGGAGATGCCGGCGTTGCCTTCTTCGACGGTGACATGCCAGCGCCGCACGCCGGTGTGTTGATCGACAACATTCTGTGCATCGGCCGCGAGTGCGTCGTCAGGGGTAAGCATGATCCGTAACGCGTCGCCGCGGCTGAACATCCCGACCAGACAACCGTCTGCGTCGACGACCGGCAGGCTACGCAGTCCGCGCGTTACCAGCCACCTCATGACCTCGGCCAGAGCTGCGCTGTCGGAGACCGACACCGCGGGTGCGGTCATCACGGCGTCGACGGTGTCATCGAGTTCGCCGGCCCGCAACAGGTCACCGCTGGTGACTACCCCAATGAGGCGGTCATCCTGGGTGAGAACGGGCAACGCCGCATAGCCCAGTTCGGTAAGCCTCAGCGCCGCCTCGCGTACCGAATCAGTATGCCGCACAGCGATGATCGGTCTTCGCATGATCTCGTTTACCCGCACGTTCCTCATTCCATTCAACTCCGATTCAACTAGGACCGGATCGCTCGAAGGGCGGACCACTTCACCGGGCCGTCCTTGTGTTCTCCGAGTGCTGCCTCTCTCTCGCAGGAGGCTGGTGGAAAGTCTCGTCAGGGGCGAGCCGAGGCGGCGTAGCCGCCCCTGACGACGCGCACGGCCCTAGTGTCGGGCCGGGTCACAGTCACTCGGATCATTGCGCCGCCCCTACCTGCGACTTCTGCTCCACTCCATGATCGCGTCGAGTCGAGGCGACAGGTTGCGTTAATCCGACAATCGAGGCACCGGGATCTGTGGCAATGGCACAGCGCGGGTGTATCAGGCGGAATCAGTGGCGGCGAGTTCGATCATCATGGCGAACCGTTTGCGGGGGTCGTCCAGGCCGAGGTCGGTCACCTATGCCATCTTGCGCAGCCGATTACGGATGGTGTTCTCGTTCACACCGAGCTGCGCGCCCCACTGCGTAATGGGGTGGACCGGGCAACCGAACCCAACCGCAATCGGACGCCGTAGCCACCCAGTACGTTCGCCAACCGATCCAACGTCACCATGAGCCGCTCCGACGTCGAACCGGGCGCAAGTGGCAAAAGGTCGTGGATGAGCACGCCGGGTCGCCGTCCGTCGGCACGAGGCGACCCGTCATCTATCGGGGGACCTGTTCGGGTGTGCGAGGAGATCGGCGAGTACGGCGGCTTCGCTGATGTCGGTGTTCTTGGTGCCGGTCAGCAGCGTGAGCGTGCTACGGTCGGCCAGCTGGTGCAGGTGGGTGAGGGCGGCGGCGCGATCGCGTGCGGTCAGTTCGTCGCGGTAGCGGCGAGCGAATTCATCGAACAGTTTCGGGTCGTGGCCGTACCAGGTGCGCAGTTCGGTGGATGGAGCGACCTGTTTGCACCACTCGTCGAGGCGGGCTCGGGTCTTGCTGACACCGCGGGGCCAGAGCCGGTCTACCAGGACGCGGGTACCGTCCTGCGGCGTGGGGTCGTCATAGATTCTGCGGATTTGCACAATGCGTCGAGTCGTCATCGCCGACTCCCGGTTCTATCGCTGCTCGCCTTGCGGAGTCTCAGCTGGCCAAGCTCGGGCGGCCGGTCCGGGCCTTGCCACACATCGAACGGTACGCCTACCAGGAGACCTCGACGGTGAGATCACGCCTTCCATTGCGTCATCGGAATCGTTCGCGGTAACGCGCCTCGGCGGCGTCGGCGACGGTGCTGCTGTTATCCAGGGACTCGCCGCGTAGGTACCCCGTGACACCGAGGACGGTGACGAGGCAGCCGGATATCCAGGCCGTCCATGCGGCGCTGCCACCCGCGAAGCCACCGACCCACGGCGCGAGGAACAAGGCAAACCCTACGACGGCCAAGGCCAGGTAATCGCGCGTCGGATCGCCCGCGAGCAGCGACCACAGCGCGGTCACTGCGGTGAGGCCACCCAGCCCGATCATGACGGCAGTCGCCGCGGGCGATGAGTGCACCACCGCCCCGGCCAGCACCACCGTCACGACTCCAACGACGAGTGCCGCCCGGCTTATCCAATAACTGACGGCGCTGCGCTCGCCCGCGCCGGTGCTGTAATCGCGGATGCCGGACGCGGTAGGTGGATTACCCCGGGTCCATGCCGCGGCCCCGAGGGCCATGGCGAGAAACCCGGCCACCCACGCTGTCCACGCGGCCCCGCGATCAGGGACGAAGCCGGCACCCAGCCAGGGCAGCAGGAACATCGCCAAGCCCACCACAAACAAGCCCCAATGATCGGGGGTCCGATTCCGCACCGGCAACGACAACACCCCGAAGAACGCGATGAACGCACCGAAGCCGAATGTCAGACCCTCCCCGACCCGAGTGGAACTCACTGTGATCGACGCCGCCACCGCGCCGATCCCCACCACCAGTGCTGCCCACCCCACCCACGTAGACCTTGCCATCCATTTCACCTCACTCCCAGCCTGTGGCTTCCCCCTGATCATCGGCTTTCGACCCTTGCTTTGACTTCACAGCACCAGACAGCTCATCGGTGCCCTGCCGGCGTCGACTGCCGATACCGAACGCGCCTTCGTCCGCGGACGCACCATCAACGCGCGAGCAGTCGCACTCGTCCACGACGAAATTCCCCGGTCTGGTCCACGCAAACCCGACGACAAGACTCCCCCAAACCACCCGCGTCCGGCCTGACCTGCTCGATGTCGACCACGATCGAGTACAACTGCCACAGACCGGGCTCGCGGGCGATGGCCGAATCCGGCGCGGCAGAGCGTTTACCCCGGTGCCGTGTCAACCATGGACATCTCGATTCCCTCGAGCAGTACTTACGCAGCACGCAGCACAACAACCGGTAGCGTTGGGTGACAGGGCGACGCTTCGAAAGGAAGCAGATGGGAATCGTGCGGGCCGCGTCGTGTTTTATGGAAGTGTCGGATTTGGATCGTTCGATACGCTTCTACTGCGACGTATTGGAATGCCGTGTCGCGATTCACGAGCCGGACGCCGCGCTGCTCTTGACACCCGACGGCTTCCAGCTCTACCTACGAGTCAGCGGCACGTTTCACAGGCGCCACATCGGTGACCTGGGCGTCGTGTACCTCATCTGGTCCACCGACAGCAAGAAAGAGCTGGACGGCATCGAACACCGACTGCGCGCTCACTATCCCAGTACCCACACCGCCCAAGCGAACGGGATCAGTTTCGTCGACGGTATCGACCCGGACGGTTGCCGCGTGCTGATCACCTACCCGAGCCCCGAGAAACTTCCACGCGAAGTCATCGATCATCGCTTCCGATGACCGCCGACTGATTCTGAGGAAATGGCTTCGCCTTTTCCCACCTGGCCCGCGATATTCGAGCGGACCTAAGACTCGAGGCCGCTCGCCATCACCGGTCATCGACGGCATCGACGCGCACCACCGCGTCATGGCCTTCGACAACCGAGGAGTGGGCGCGACCGGGTCATCGGTGCCCTGCGATAGCGAACAGATGGGCGCAGACGCGAATCGCGGTCGGCGGCGAGATCAGCCTGCGGGGCCTGTCTGCGCGCGTGGTGGCGGAGTTATTGTTCGGGCTGCAGCAACGGACCACCGACGGCGCGAAAACCAAGCCATTCTTCTTCCGCCGCGTAGCCGACCATCTCCGAGCCCAGGAAGCACACCGCCTGGATGCGGCGTCCTTGCAGGGACTGATCTTCGAGGAAATCACGCTGACCAGACACTTCATTGCCTTCGCGCGAAGGCAATGTTCGGATCCGGAAACCGAACGACGCAAAGGCGTGTGGGACATCGCAGTGTTCGGTTTCGGTGGCGCGCTACGGTTCACCGAGACCTCCCAGCCGTGGCTGCGGGAGGCGACGAAGGTGATGGCCTACAACGACCTGCCGCTGCACCGCGGGCAAGGCGCCAAGCAGTACTGCCAATCGCGGATCAGCTATCTGGCGTTGCTCTCGCAGAGCCTGCGGTTGCAACGCAGCGACGAGAGCCGCGATCCCAGCAGCCTGACCGCACCGACATCACCGCTTCTTGAACAGAATGGCGTTCCTGCAGGCCGAGGAGCAATTCACCGAGAAGAAGCGTATCCGCGCGGTGAGGGAGGATCGTTGGGCCGGCCGCTCGCAAGGGTGGTCGGTCCGCCTCTGAATGCAATCACCCAAACAAGGGCTCGGAACAACCCACTTCACGGCGCGCACGCAGGCAGAGGATTCGTTATCAGGTCAGCGGAGGAGTTGCTACCCAGCGGAGCCCCGGTTTCGTGACGGCCTACCGGGGACTCGCCGGGCCCCGCGGTCACTCGGCGGCTGGAAGGCCAGTGCGGCAATATGGTCACCGTCAATCGTGATCGGCTGGACCTGCCGGATGATGCGCGATCGGATATCTACCAACAACCCAGAAATGCATCCGGCGACCCGCGACAGACAGACGATCCCGCCGACGGTGATCTTGCTACCGGCCATTGTGAGTACGGGCGCGAGATCAACCTTGTCGGCCTTGGCGAACGTCCTGTCGATCTGGATCCATTGATCGCCTGCTCGTCTGATCACGACGTCCGGGGAAACCCCAGTCCTCGTCGGCGCCCTCGATCTCGAGGCTGACCTTGTCGGACTCGACGTGCACGCCGTAACTGTTGACAGAAACGGTCTGGACGAGTTGGTCCCACTCGCTGCTGTTCTCCACGCGTTTCCCTCCACAGTCACCAATGGCCCCCGGGACGCGAAGCGGAACATAATCCACTGCCGCCGAACGGAACTCGACCGGCGGACAGGCAGCTGCGCGACCGCCTGACCGTCGTCGGCGGCTCAGGTCCGCTGCGGCACAAACCAGCGACGGCGATACGAGCCAGACACCCGCCGCATCCGCACAGACCAACGATGCCACAGACGCTATCGGACGGGCAGCCCCACATACGACAGGACCACCCGAGAGTCACACCACCTACGCCACCGGACAGCAGCCCGCAGGCATCTCAACCTGTGACCAGGTTGCCCGATCGCCGGTTGCTCCCATGCGGGCAAGCGCGGACGACACGTCAGCACTTCCACAGCCGGGCTTGACGGGCTGGCCACGACCGCGCAAACTGGTTATCACATTGGTCCATTGTCCATGTATTTTCTTCTCCGACAACGTATTTCATTGCATCTTGGCTACGGCCCCGTCAGCTCTGACGGTGAGACCGAGCGCACCACATCGACACGAGCCTTGTCGCATGCAGACCTCGGGAGGGCAGGCGGCGCCACACATGGGGGGAGGACTTACCTGTGGGCAACGGCGACAAACAGACTCGCCTCGGCATCCGCGATCCAGAAACCAGCGTTCCTCGGCAAGGAGGACGACTTTCGATGGCCCCCGATATCCGGTTGTCCTGCGAAGCTGGTGCAGGGAAGGCTAGAGGACGACAGGTTCTCGGGCTCGAGTGTCGGGCGAAGAAACGATGAGTAGTGAGCCGGAGCCCGGGGACCAGGGCTCGATCGATCTGGACGCGCTCGCGGCCCATCTGACCGGGCTCGGCGACCCGCCAGTTCTCGATGGGGCAGACGCTGCGCTGCCGGGCCGGTTGCGCGATGCGCTCGCCACCTTTCCCGGGCGCAAACTGGAGGGCATCGCGGGCTCGGGCCGGTCGCGGATCGACCAGGGCCGTACCGAACTGACGCTGGCCCTCAGCTGCACCGAGCTGGCCTGGCCCGCGGGGACCGCGGTGGCCACTACCGTGCAGGCCGCGACCGTGCGGGTGACCCGCCTGGGCGAGGTCACGCTTATCCTCGATGGCCGGTTCGACGGGATCGCGGTGGCAGTCACGCTGAACACGGGCAAGGACGGCGAGCTGGAAGCAGCGGTACGGTCACGGGATCCGGGCGCGTTCACGGTGAACACGCTGGTAGGAGCATTGGCCGGGAACGATAGGTGGCGCACACTCGAGAGCGGCCTGACGGATCTGGGGTTGGATCGCGCACTCGGGCAGGTCACCGGTTTCGACTTCGGCCTCGACAAGGACCTGTCGGCCGAACCTGCCGGTTATGTGGTGAGGTCCGCGGCGGTGGCCGCTGCGTTCACGCTCAAAGATCTCGCGTTGGATGTCGAATTGTGGCTGCCGGGCCTGTATCTCATCGGCAGTCTGCACGAGCACAAGCCGATCGGTGTCACGCAGTTGCTGAGCTCGTTCGGGCTCCCGGGTATCCATGTGCCGACCGAGCTGACCGTCGCCGAACTGGATTTCGTCACCGGCCTTGGCGGCACCTACCGGATCACGGCGACGCTCACCGGCGATTGGTCCATCGGTCATTTCACCCTGAAGGACGTGTCGGCTTCGATCGCCTACAACACCGTCGAGAAGTTTGTGGCCCGCTTCTCGGGCACGGCGCGGCTGGGATCTGTTCCCGTCACGATCAGCGCGGAGAAGTCCGCCGGTGCCGACGGCGGCTGGACCTTCGAAGGCGGGACAGCAGCCGGCGACGAGCTCACGATGGGGGCATTGCTCGAGCACCTGGGCCTCACCGGGGCGCCCAAGCCAGTGGAAACCCTTGCGCTGACCAGTCTTTGGTTCTCCTACACCACCGGCAGCGGCCACTTCGCCGTCAGCTGCCGGGGCGAGCTGGAGATCGCCGACGGTGTCACGGCGGCGATGGGCGTCGCCATCACTCGCGACGACACCGGTACCCGGTACGAGGGAACGCTGTCGGTGGGCGAGTTCGAATTGGACCTCCTGTTCGCCGCCGAGCGTGGCATGGACGCCTTCGTCGCCACCTATCGCAATGTCCACGGCGGCGCAGTCGCGTTGCGGGACTGGATCGCCGCGGTATCCACCGACCTCGCGGCGGATATTCCCGAGAGCTTGCGGGTCGGGTTGACCGACGCCAAGTTCATCCGGGTGAAACCGGGCACCGGGCCCGCGGTGTTCGCGGTAGGTTTCGATCTGTCGGCCGGTATCGATCTCGGCCAGCTGCCGCTGGTCGGCGGGTTCCTGTCCGCGATGGGCACTCTCGGTGTGGACAATCTCCAGGTCATCTATAGCACCGGTGCTATAGATGCTACGACCACCGCGTCGCTCGACGCCCTGCTAACTCACGCCGAGGTGGTGTCGCTGCCGGGTGCTGGTTTGGCCAAGGGCCTGGCCGTGCAGGCGACACTGCGGATCGGCGCGAACACCACACCGGTAGCGCTGGGTCTGCCCGCCACATCGTCCGGGGCTTCAGGGCTCCCGCCGTCGGGTACGTCCTCGTCCGGTAACCCGGCGCCCGAGATGCCCACCGACACATCCGGCTCGGTTCCGGCAACCCCGAATACGCATGCGCCGCAGGGCGGAGCGAGTGTGTGGCTACAGGTGCAAAAACAGCTCGGTGTGCTGCACGTGAACCGGATCGGCGTGCTTTATCAGGACAACGCGCTGATGTTCGCGCTCGACGCCGCGGTCGCCCTGGGCCCGTTGAAGCTGTCGTTCGACGGCTTGGCGGTCGGTTCACCGCTGGACAAGTTCGTGCCGAGGTTCAGTCTGTCCGGGCTCGGGGTGGCGGTCAACACTCCGGCGGTCACTATTTCCGGTGGCCTGCTGCATGTTCCGAACCCGCCCGCCGGGATCGAGTTCCAGTACGACGGCACCGCGGTCATCGCCAGCAAGTCCTTCGCTCTGGCCGCGATCGGCTCCTACGCGCAGTTGACCGGCGGGGATCCTTCGCTGTTCATCTTCGCCCAGCTCAACGCGGAGCTGGGCGAGCCGCCGGTGGTGGTCAGCGCGCTGATGGCCGGTTTCGGGTTCAACCGCGAGCTGGTCGTTCCCACCGCGCGAGAAGTGCCGAACTTCCCGCTACTGGCCCTCAACGGGCAGAGCCCCACTGAACCCACCCATGTTCTCGACGTTCTGGAGGGCCGCGCACCGGCCTCACCGGGAACCGCGCCACAGCAATGGATTCCGCCGAAACAAGGCAGCTACTGGCTCGGCGTCGGGGCGGAACTGACCCTGTTCGAGGTCGTGAAGACCAAACTGATGCTCGTCGCGGAGTTCGGCAACGAGCTGATTTTCACCCTCCTGGGCACCGCGACGCTGCAACTTCCGCTGGCCGGTCGATCACCGCACACCTACGTCTACGCCGAACTGGGACTCCAGTCGTCCCTGCGTCCGGCCCAGGGCACCCTGACCGCGCAGGCGCAGCTGTCCGACGCCTCCTATGTGCTGGTGAAAGACTGCCATCTGACCGGCGGATTCGCCGCAGCGGTGTGGTTCGGATCCAACCCCAACGCCGGGCAGTTCGTCGTCTCGCTCGGCGGCTACCACCCGAAATTCGATCGCCCGTCCTACTACCCCGTCGTGCCGCCACTCGGCATCAGGTGGGCCCCGAGCACCTCGGTATCGGTCACCGCCGAAGCCTATCTGGCCGTGACGCCCTCGTGCGCGATGGCGGGCGCCAAGCTGGACGTGGTGTTCCACGAGGGTCCGATCCGAGCCTGGTTCACCGCCCACGCCGATCTCGTGGTGGCCTGGCATCCGTTCAGCTTCGCCGCCGAGATCGGAGTGTCCATCGGCGCGTCGGTCCGCATCGACGCGTTGTTCGTCCACGGAACGATCAGCGTCTCGGCCGGTGCCCAACTCACCCTGTGGGGGCCGCCGACCGGCGGTTCGGTGACCGTCGACCTGGTCGTCCACACCGTCACCATCGGCTTCGGCGCCAACCCGGACCAGGGCCAGATCGCACCGCTGAACTGGACACAACTAGCCGGCATGCTGCCCAAACGCGAGGAAGTGCTCACTCTCACCCCGATAAGCGGTCTGGACACCACCGTGCCGGACACCGGCACGGGTGAACCCAGCAGCAGCGGGCAGAGGTGGCTGATGCGTGCCCGCGACCTGCGTTTCCACACCCGATCCGCGATTCCCGGCAGCCAGGTGCGGATGGGCGAGGACTCCGTGGCGACCGGTGCCGACATCGACGTGCGGCCCATGAACCACACCGGCCTCGCCGGCGTGCACCAGCTCACCGTGCGGCACGAGAATCGGCCCGTCCAGGGCTGGACGGTCACCGCGCGCAGACAGAACCTGGCCGCTTCACTGTGGGGCGCCCCGCCGGCTCCGTTCACCCACCGGCCCGCCGAACCCAGCGCCGAGGTTGTCGCGGATCTGCTGGTCGGATGCGAGGTGCAGGCACCCCGGCCGGTGCTGGCCGGCTCTCGCGGGGTGTTCCCGCTCAGCGAATACGACGCCGAAGAGATCCCACCCGGGCTGTCTCCGCTGCCATTGCACCCCGAACCGAACCACGACCACGTCGTCGCAGCCGACCCCGCCGCCGTGCGATTGATCAGCGACCTCGACACCGATCCGGTCCGAAACCGACGCGATCAGGTGTTCACCGCGCTCGCCGCCGCCGGACTGTTCACCGGCCCCAACGACGACCTGACGGGATTGGCATCGGGCGCGGGACACCTCTACAACCAGGCGCCGATGATCCGGAAAGTGAGCAACCCCGCATGAGTTCGAGTCCGCCCCGCAAGGGAGGCCATCCCGGTCGGCGACATCGAACTGCGCGACAACTATCTGCCCGGCCTGACGGCGGGCCGAGCCGCGAAGGAGCAGGTTCATGCCCCCCACCAGGTACAACCTCTCGTTTGGCAACGCCGCTCCCAACCATCCGTATGTAGGACCCCCTCAGAGTTGGCTTTACCTAGTTTTGGGCCCGCAGGAGATAGCGGCGGAATCTCCATCCTCATACCACCATGTCGCGCCGAAGAAAGGTAAAGCCGGCTTGATGACCCTATGGGACACAGTCATAGCAAAGGAGAAGGTCGGCGATGTAGCGGGTCCGCTGCTCACCGCGATCGAGCGCAACGTCCACACCTACGGGGCGATGCAAGAGGACGAGACGACAGGGAAAGAGACGAAGGCACTGCTAGCGCTAGCCAACCCCGATCGGGTCGAGCAGCTCGCAAAAGAGATCAAAAGCAACAAGATTATCCACGACCCGAATACCCCACTACGCCACGATTACTGGGACGACTTTGCCCGGGTGTATGTCTGGCTGCCCGGGAACCTGTTCACAGGACCGACCGTGCGGATCGATGATCCGGGTGACGACTTGGACGCGCCTGCCCAGCACATCATTGACCGCGCACAATACGAGCTGCTCAACGGCGCCTACACCGACATCGGCACATACCTGAGAAACCCGGCGAAGAAGGGCTGTGCAGAAAATGCCTATCGAAATCTCGGGACGATCGCTACGAAATACTCGACCGTAACTCGGTTCTCGACCGCGCACTGGACCTGGGGTTCCGTCCGGAACCGGAATGGCACGACGGACGAGGGGCTGAAGGTGCAGCCGCCGAGACGACGAAGGATGGGCAGTTGACTTGGCACCGAAGACGGACTCGGTGCGAATCCGCCATCACGACAACCAGTTCAACGATCAGTACACACCGGCGGACGATGTCTCAGCGAAATCCCTCTATAGGCCGGAACAGTTCAGGTCGAGGACGACACAAGACACCACCCCGCCCGCCGATAGGTCCGAAACCCCTGTGCCTGCAACGGTTCACAACGGCAACCTGACGGAATCGACCTCCGGCGCACAGCTCACCTCTACAGCCAGGCGCCGATGATCCGGAAAGCGAGTAGCCCCGCATGAGTTCGAGTCCGGCACACCCCGCGCGCGACACCATCCCGGTTGGCGATATCGAACTGCACGACAACTACCTTCCCGGTGTGACGGCCGGCGACTACACCGTCGAAATCACCCACGATCTGCAGGCGGGTCCGGACGGGGCGTCGATTATCACCGGCGGGGCGTTGCGAACGGTGCAGCGGTTCACCGTTCGCGGTCCGCAGGTGGCGATCGACACCGGCGCGGTGCTGGCTACCCAGCCGCCGGACGGCAGCACCGGGCGATTCGCCGAGGTCCTGCCCCATGTGGTGCTCGGTGACCCCATGCTGCCATGGGAACGCGACATGAACGCCGCGCCAGGCACGCCCTGGCTGGCGCTGCTGGTGTTCACCGACGACCAGTTCGTCGGCGCCACCGCGGACCCGACCCGGGCCCAGTCCGGGACCGTGCAGGATTTTCTGGCCCCCGACCCGGCGGTGCGCAAACCCACGCTGGCCGTGGAGTCCGATATCGCGACGGATGCGCCGTGCCGCTACATCCAGGTCGCGGCCGAGGCGTTCCGGGCGGTGGC
This sequence comes from Nocardia sp. NPDC005745, assembly GCF_040630775.1. NCBI lineage: Bacteria > Bacillati > Actinomycetota > Actinomycetes > Mycobacteriales > Nocardiaceae > Nocardia > Nocardia sp. NPDC005745. Next base: position 7,871 of record NZ_JBEXYF010000008.1, on the reverse strand, counting down.
GCCACGGCTCGACGAGGCGCGGTGGCTGACCCACTGCCGTGGCGCCGATACCGGCGACCGGCCCATTCTGGGTATCCAAGAGGACGGATTGTTCTCCGTGGTCGTCGCGGGCCGTTTCCCGGCTGTGGGCCCGGCGGGATCGGCGGATGCCGTGAAGAACATCGCGCACCTGGTCTCGTTGGAAGGCCACCAGCAGATCCTGACCGAGGATCCCGACTTCGGTGCCTATACGTCGGTGGCGCTGCTGTCGTTGTGCAGTTGGACGTTCTGGTGTCAGGCCGACCGGAGGATCGACTTCCGCGAACTCGCCGAGGGACTGGCCCACGACCCGCGCTCGGGCACACCGGCTGCGCGCGAACAGATGTGGTTGCGGCTACCCAGCCCCTACCTGGGCACGAATACGACCGACGCGCGAGGTGAGGTGGCACGGCGGATCGCCGGCGGCTATGTTCCCTTGCCGTATGTGACCCGGTCCGGTGAGAGCACCTTCGGCTGGTATCGCGGCCCTTGCACCGCGGTCGCGCCAGCCGCGACACCGCAGGCGATGACCGCCACCACCGCGGACGCACTCATCGGCTACGACCCGGTCTGGGGAAGTTTCGACCTGTCGCTGGCGACCGCGTTCGAGACCGGCCGAGCACTCGCCATCGCCGATTCCGTCTTCGCCCAACAGCTGACGACCTTCAAACACTCAGCTCGGGCGCTGGTCGACACCCTGCACCACCAGCAGATCAGCACCCACCTCCCGGACCGGGATGAGGGGACCTCGAAGGTCACGACCGCGCGTGCGGCGTTCGGCGCCATGCTCGACGGACGGCTGCTCGCCGTGCTGGGTGCGCCGACGCCCGCGCCGACCCAGCCGTGGTCGCCACCGGCCCCCGATGCGCCGCCGAGCGATCCGGCACAGGCACTGGCCGAATTCCTCCGCTCCGACGACACCCGGGCCGCACTGGACCAAGCGCTGCGCGAGGCGCCGCTCGTCGACGAACTCGCCCCGATCGTGGCCTGGCTGGCCCAGCGGATACTGCTGCAAGGCATTCCGTTCATCCACCTGGTTCCCGATGAACGGATGCTGCCGCCGGAATCGTTGCGCTTCTTCCACATCGATCGCACGTGGCTGGACGCGCTGGTCTCGGGCGCGCTCAGCATCGGTGCGCAGTCGAGCCGCGACACCGTCCTAGACCGGATCATCGGCGCTGCGGTCCGCGCCGCGGCAGCCACGCAGGCCACCACCCACCGCGACACGCTGCGCACCGGCGACCCACGTACCACCATCGACGAAGAAACAGAGGCGGCACAACAGATCTCGGGCTTGCTGCTGCGATCGGCGATCGTATCCGGATGGCCGAACCTCGCTGTGCGAGGCTACGATCCGGCGGGCGGGCTGCTGCGGATACTGCGGCTGGATCATCTGTCACCGACCGTGCTGCTGTGCTTGTTCGACGGCATCCCGCACACGGTCGAGCTGGCCGAACCGCAGGAAGGGTTCCGGTTCGGCGTCGACGACGACGGCCTCATCCCGCTGCGCAACCTGCGGCCGCACGACTCCTCGCACGGCCTGGCGCTGGGGGCGCCGTTCGACCCGGAGGTCACCTTTCCGGTTCTCGACCATCTGCGCGGCGACGACGGGTGCCGTGTGCTGGCGCCGGGTTCGCTGGTGGCGGCGCTCGGCCGGGCCCTCGACGCCGCGCACGGGACCTCCGTCGGCCCGATCACCCCGGCCGATCTGGCCCTGCAGATGGTCAGGGTTCCCGAGGCGATCCGCTTCACCGGCCCCGCCGATCAAACGATAGGCCGGTGACCATGCGCCCCACCCTCGTCGTTCCGGTCGCGCTCGACGCCCTGGTGATCACCTCGGCCGTCTTGGGCGAGAACACCTTCCGCATCTGGCAACAGACCTACCGAGCCCTGGAAGACTATGCCAGTCCCCAAGCCGACGAAGGCGACCGGCAGATCGAGGATTCCCAATTCGCCGCCCCGGGAGTCCACCTGCACTGGACGCTGCCGCGCGGGCTGCGTCACGGCACGCAGGACCCGCGCACCGGGCGGCTGCGCTACCCGCTGGTCCCCAACCGCTGGCTGCTCACCCGTTTCAGCGGGACCACCGACCGCCGGGTCAAGGCATGGGTGATCGAAAGCGACTGCCCGCACAGCACCTACGCCCGCAGGCAAGGCCACGACGCGGTGCAGTCCAGCGACTTCCTGGTCGACCAGAACACCGTCGACGCCTGGAAGGCCAGCGCGGACACCTACCGCAATCAGGTCAAACCACGCAAGCCGGAACCGGGCTTCTATCAACTGCCCATCGGGCTCGCCTTTCCCGCCGACACCCCCGGGGCGTGGTCCGAACGCGCCGGCGATGATCGGCTGTACCTGACTGCCATGGGTCCCGGCGACCCATATTTCCCCACCTACGTCCCACACAACAACAACATCTTCTCCTTCATCGACGACCTCACCGACCTCGCCGGCGCGACCACCCTCGCCTATCACCTCACCGGCTGGTACTCCCACCCCGACGACGACATACTGGCCCCGACCGCTAGCACCTCCTACACGGAGGTGCTCGCCCACCTGGGCTGGCAGGATCCGCGCCTGACCGGAAACCCCGGCCACGACGGCGCGGTCGAACCGGCCACCCGCAGCCTTTACACCGGCCAGGTGCTGTCGCTCGCCTGGGACCCCGACGCCACCACCGCGCCGTCCGAGGACCCGCTGCGCCGAATCCGCGATGACGGGAGGATCGACGTCGCCCTGGCCAACACCACCGAGGACGCTTTCGCGGCACTTTCGGGTCGCGCGCTGGAGGTCGCGGGTCAAGCGCCCACCCCCGCCGACATGCAGCTGCTGCGCGCGTTCCTGCACGGTCTGCTGCCGCTGGCCGACGAGAAGGGCGGCGACGCCCGGATACGACGCCGCATCCACGGTGGATGGTTCGCCGCCTCCGCCGGCGGCCACCGCTGGACCGTGACACCCCCGCCCGCCACAGACGACTCACCGCGGCTGTTCACCGCACCGACGTGGCTCGACACCCTCAACGACGATCAGCGCGACCTGGACACGCAGCTCGGCGAATTATCCTCGCTGCAATGGCGATTGAACGCGCTGTGGCTCAAGAACGGCATCTACGCCAACCTGCTCATCCCGCCGCCCGACGCACCCGACCCGCAGCGGATGCAGGACCATCTCGACCCCGGCATCGACGGTTCCCTGGCCCAGCGGGTGCGCCACAAGACCGCCGCGGTCCGCGACCAGGCCGCCAAAGTGCCCCAGCCCGACCCCGGCGGCACCCACGCCGCAGCACAGGACGCGCTGCAGGCCGCGATCACCGCCTTCGCCGCGGCCAAGGGTCTGCCGCAGGGTGCCGCCCTCAAGGCGATACCCGCAAACCCGTTCTGGCAGAGCAACAATCCGGTCGTCACCGTGTCCGGGGTGCTGCCTCCCCCGGACATTGCCGACGCCGACCAGCCGCTGCCGGTGCGGCCGGTCACCGCCGATATTTCCACCCTGATCGCCGCCGTCACGGTCAACGGCACACCGATCACCGTCACCCCCGGTCACGCGCCGATGCCCGACATCCCTTCCAGCGCCTCGTTTCCGGACCTGCTGGGTGCGTTGCTCGCCGAATTCTTCCTGCTCGATCCGGACAATGCCGCCGCCCTAGCGACCGCCACGGATCTGCCCGCCGACGAGGTGACCGCGACACTCACCGCGCACCGGCCCGACGACTACACCGGCACCCTGCCCGCCCTGGGCCTGACGCCCTGGAGTCAGCCCTGGCAGCCGGTGTTCATGGAATGGAAGGCGGCCTATCTCCCCATCCCTTACAGCGTCGGCGGCCAGCGCTGTTGGAGTTTCGACGGCACCGACTACCGCTTCACCCCCGGTGCCGCCCAGTTGCGGTACTCCCTGGACGACATCGTCGAGATCGGTGGGATCTCGGGCCTGAGCCCGCACCCCCGGTCCCTGTTCGCCGCCCGCCTGGAGAAGTACGTGGCCGACCACGGCACCGCCGATCAAGCCGACCGGTTGGACGGGTGGCTGGCCGATATCGGCGAATGGAATTTCCTGGCCCAGGAACTGACCGGATTCAACGAACGCCTCGCCGCCCGCGATATCCGCGCCTTCCGCCGCCCGACACCAGGCGACGAGGACTTCCCCCACATCGCCGGCCTCGCCGGATATTCGGACGCCGCGACCGAGGACAGCCTGCCCGCCCGCTACCTCGACCGGGTCACCGGCGTCCCGTACCTGCCCGCCGGAAGCGACCCGCAGTTCCAGGAGATCCGGCAAGGGCAGATCTACCTGACGCAACTGTTCCTCTACGACAAGTTCGGCCGGGTGCTCGACGTCGTCAACTCCGACACCGAATACGGTGGGCTGCACGATCACCGGAACTTTCCGCTCGTCGTCGACGACGCCTTCAACACCGCGACCTCACTCGCCCCGAAGGTCGCGGCCGTCGCCCAGTTGCCGCCGCGTCCCCTGCAACCGGCGCGGCTGGACTTCGATCTGCTCGACGGCATGACCGCGCGCCGCATCGTCGGCACCGGTACCGAGGCCAGCCCGATCGGCGGATGGCTGCTACCCAACCACCTCGACCGCAGTCTGCTGCTCTACGACCCGGCGGGCATATTGTTGGGCACTTACCGGCTGGTCAGCACTCGCGACGGGCAGATCGGACAGTGGGAACCGCCACCCGACGGCACCATCACCGGTCTCGACCAGGTAGCCGCGCGAGCGCCGGTCCTCGCCGGGCTCCTCGGCTCCTCGCGGCTCGCCTCCGCGGCGAACTTCACGGCCTTCCTCGAGGCGATCGACACCACCTTGTGGACCACCGACCCGCTCGGCGCCCGCGCCGACAAAAACCTGTCGGTCCTCATCGGACGACCGCTGGCGCTCATACCCGCGCAACTGCGACTGTGCCTGGACGGTCCGCCGCTGTTCGACACCGGCTGGGGTGCGACGCTCGAACCGCCGCAGCCGACGTTCACCGGCTATGAGTTCGCGGTCCGGCTGGGCGACCGGCACGCCCGCGACGACGGCCTCATCGGCTATTTCACGTCCGACCCCCACGGCACCTACAACTACGACCGGTTCCACTGCGTCACCGAGCCCGACCAACAGCAGGACTTCCTCACCCAGATCGGCCCGCTGGGTCCCTGCGACACCCCGTCGGACGCCAACTACCTCCAACTGACCTTCGGCGACCCGGCCCCGATCCCGTTGCTGCTGCTGATAGACCCGCATGCGAGCGTGCACGCCGTCACCGGCATCACGCCCACCGCCGAGGTCGCCGTCGCGGCCGCCCATAGAGATACACCGCTCGCTCACATCGAGGCCCTGTTCCGCTTCGGGCCCATCCTCACCACCTGCCACGGCCAAGGCACAGGCAACGGATCCATCGCCTTCCCACGGCCCGCCGAAAAGCACGGCAACTGGAGCTGGTTGCATCCCGCGCCCGGGTCCGCCCCCTGGACCCCGTACACGCTGGCACCGACGACAGCGAACGCCCAGTTCCCGGACGACCCCACGACACTTCAAGACGGCCTGCTCCGATTCACCACCAACCTCGACGACAACCCCGACCCCACCTGAGAAGAAGGGCACACCCATGACCGAGCAGCCACTGTTGAACTACCAGCCCTCGACCAGCCCGTCACCACTCCAGGCCGGAACCAAGGACACCCCCGGTCACGCCCGCATCGTCATCGCCGTCACCCCCCGCAGCCAACCGGTCTACTGCGAAGAGATCCAGATCGCCGTTCCCGGCGAGTCCGACAACAGTGCTCCCTACTTCGCGGGCAAACCGACCTGTTCGGTCACCCCTGAGGGCAAATGGGAGGTCTTCACCGCCGCAGCGGTGGAAGAGGAAGCCACCGGCGAAGGTATCAAGGGTCCCTATCAGTTCACCTTCAAGAACACAGCCACAGACGATGATGACGACACCGATCTCATCGACTACCCGATGAGCATTATCCTCACCGGCCCACTCGGAACCCCCACCGGCACGCTTACCTGCACCATCGGCGAGAAATCCACCACAGACAACGAAATGCGCCACAAGCTCAGGCAGAGCAAAGTGGACATGCTTGTGGAACCGCAGCCCTTCTACCTGCGCAACTTCATCACCCACAGCCCGGACAGAACCTCTGTTCCCCAAACCAGATTCACGGCAGGAAACCGGGTCGATTTCACCTGGGAAAGCAACGGCACGTCCTTCACGCTCTATGACGGCGACGGCACCGTGCTCTACGCGGGCACGGACACCCACGCCACCCTCCCCGACGGCGGCACCACCGACGCCGGGCGCGCGTTCTCCCTCACCAGCGACACGACGTTCACACTCGTCGCCGAGTACACCGCCCACGGTTTCGAACCCACGTATCTGAACGCCCTGGTACCCGTCACCGTCACCAACCCGACCGTGGCGGCGCTGACGGTCAACGGAACCCTCTCCGCCAGAAGCGATCTCAACGTCTCCGGCGGTCTCATCGTCCAAGGTGATGTGCAAGTCCACCGGACGGCCACGGTCGATCAGCAACTCACCGCCGCCGGAGGAATCTCCGGGGGTTACGACGCCCTCGCCATCCGCAACGGACTCACCGTCAACGGCCGCACCACCCTGACCTCCGACTGCGATGTCGAAGGGTTCCTGTCCGCCAGCGGAGATATCCGCGTCTCCAACGGCGGTACCGAGAAACTGACCACCAGCGGCACCAACGGCCTCCAGGTCGACGGTGACCTGACCTCCGAGGGAAAGGGAGTCGTCCGTTACAGCGACGACGTCGCCATCACCGGCGGATACGGCGGAGAGCATCTGTATGTCAACGACAACGATGCCCACCCGGACCCGTACAGCCGCCATGTTTACGTCATGCGTCGGGGCTACGGCGCCTCACTGGCCACCTGGAAGATCGAACCCGATTCCTGACCCCCGGCCCGGATCCCATCACCCGGTCCGCCACCGACATCGACGGCCATCCCAATCCCACCCTAGAAGAAGGGCACCACTATGACCGAACAACCACTATTGCCCACGGTGCATTCGTGGTGCAGTCAACTGGGCACGTGCGGTTGCCGCCGAGGATGGGCAACACGCCGTTTCTGCGGTGCTCGTCGCTGAGGCCGGGAATGGACCGACGAGGAACTCGCCTACCTCGATGAGGTCCAGCAACGACTTTCTGGTCCGCTTACCGAACGCCGGCTCACCGTGCTGTGCCGATGGTGGCAAGGCGGCTACGCCGAGGACCGATGAACTGGCCGCGATTCCGCGCCGCAGGCCAACACATGCTCTCCCACAAACGCCACTAGCAGCACTCGATCGGACACCTGGTTCCCGAGCAATCTCTCCCGCCACGCCATGACTCGGACTCTTCGGATGTTCCCGGTTGGGAGGCTCCGGCTCGAGCGGGCTCCACGAGCCTGCTACTCAGCCTGCCGCAGCGTGATACTGCTCCCGATGCTCAACCCACGGACGCCCCCGCTCCTCCGGACTCATCGCCAACAACTCCCGCAACTTACCCCACGCCACCTCATCAACCGGCGTATACACCTGCATCCACGCAGTCGGCACCGACGGCAACGACATACTCGTCAAAAACATCTCCAACTCCCCCACCGCCAAATTCCGCACCTGCTTCGTCCTACTCACCGGCACCGCCACATCATTCAACGCCCACAACGACGCGAAACTCTCACTCTCCACACACAACTCCGCAATGAACTCCTCCCACTGCGGATCACCCAAATTCTTCGCATACGCACCACGCAGAGACCCCACCATCCGACGCAGATCATCCCAATTATGGCGATACGCGTTGCAGCACTCCGGCGTCAAGAACACCCGACGCGCCACATTCCGCTCCACC
>NZ_JBEXYF010000007.1:0-252851 GCF_040630775.1 Nocardia sp. NPDC005745 | reverse complement strand
TGCTATTCCGAGCGGCGACCGACCGCCGGCGGATGGCTCCTTCGTCGCGTACGCGGCGGCCGCTCGGACGCGAGCCGGGCCGTGAACGGCGGATGCTCGGTCTCGCTTCGCTCGAAACCGGGAGTTGAGGTGCGCCGGGTGTGTTTGGTGACGGGCCTCGGGGCTTAGTGCGCGCGGGGCGGGGCGGCGGCTGCCATGGCCGACGGCGGCGTGGTTTTCACCGCAGGCGTGGCCCGGATGTGAGGGGAGCGGTGGGTTGCTAGATGGCTTGCACGGCGAAGTTATATGGGAGGGTTGCGCCGACCGAACTCGCGCGGCACTGCTCGATCGAGCGGTGGCGTGCCCGCTTCAGCCGTCGCCAGTGGGTAGATGCCTGTTCATCGAGTTGGGATCGGACGCGCACGGCATCACTGAAACCGCTCGATCCGCACTATCCCAGCCCCGCCCGGTGCGAGTCTTACGAGCGCCGTTCGCGGCCCGGCTCGTGTCCGGGCGGGCGAAGCGCATGCGACGCAGTCGCGAGTCTCGCCCGTCCGGACACGAGCCATCAAGGGGCCGCGAACACGCAGCGACGAAGTCGCTGCGAATCACTCAGTGACCGCCGGTGTGCTCGGCTTCGGCCGGGCCGGACTTGTCGGACTCGTGGCGCTCGGTGTGCAGGCCCGCGTCGACCGGGACCTGGACCTGGACGGTGCCGTTCTGCTTGAAGTTGAACGAGACGTTGTAGGTGAGGCCGGGGGTGACGTCCCTGGTCAGGCCGGTGATCTCGATCAGGATCGGGTTGGTCTCGGGGTCGCTGGCGGCGGGCTGGGAGCCGTGCTCGCCCGCGCCGTGCGAATCGGCGGCGGTGGTCGGCGCGGCGGAGTGCGGCGCGGAGGTGGGGGCCGCGGCGCTCGTGGTGGGCGCGGCGCTGCTGCTGGGCGTGGACTCGTGCTTGACCGGCTGGTTCGCCGCGACGACGGTCTGCTGCGGTGCGAGCTCGACGACGGACTTGCCGGAGGCCGGGGTGATCTTGACGGTGCCCAGGTCGGTGGTGATGCTGGTCAGCTCGTCGGGGACGGCTTCGCCGTTGTTGATGATGGACAGGGCGATGAGCGCCTTGCCGCCCTTGGCGTTGTTGTAGGCGGTGCCTTCGCCCGGGTACACGATGTGCACGTTGCGCAGCGCGATGCGGCCGACGTCGGCGTGATTGCCGTTCACGGCGGCGACCTGCTCCGCGGTCTGCGAGATCTGGCCCGCGCCGCAGCCGGACAGCGCGATCGCCGCTCCGGCGGCGAGTGCGGCAACCGTCACCATGCGACGTCGCGCCCCCTTCGGGGCGGTCACAGCTTTCAGGGCAGTCACGGGTTGTCCCTCCATGTCGACCGGGCTCTGCTCCGCGCGGGAGCGTAGTAACTAGGCAGCGTAGTAGTTCCCTCGGCGGACCGGGCGCGGGGGCTGGGACAAACGCGGAGTCCGCGCGTCACGCGCACGCGCGGTGTGAAGCGGGCCACGACACGTCCGTGCCGACACTCGGTACTTCGGTAACGGTTCGGTCGAGCTTCGGATGGTTGCCGCGAAGGTGCCGGCGCGCGGGAGGTGAGTGGCGCCGAACAAGCCGGGAGATAACCCCTTCTGGCACAACGTAATGCACACCACCTGGCATCTGTCAAGCCCCACGGTCGCCTCGTTGTGGCCCTGACCTGCACAGTTGATCGCGCCGTTATCGAGTCGCATGTTAAACTGTGAACATCGAAAGGGGCACGGGACACATGATTTTTAAGGTCGGAGACACCGTCGTTTACCCCCACCACGGAGCGGCGTTGATCGAAGCAATCGAGACTCGCACCATCAAGGGTGAGCAAAAAGAGTATCTGGTCCTGAAGGTCGCCCAAGGCGATCTCACTGTTCGGGTTCCCGCGGAGAACGCCGAATACGTCGGCGTGCGTGACGTCGTGGGTCAGGAGGGTCTCGATCGGGTCTTCCAGGTGCTTCGTGCGCCGCATACGGAGGAGCCGACCAACTGGTCCCGCCGCTACAAGGCCAACCTCGAGAAGCTCGCCTCCGGCGATGTGAACAAGGTGGCCGAGGTCGTCCGCGATCTGTGGCGCCGGGAGCAGGACCGCGGGCTGTCCGCGGGTGAGAAGCGCATGCTCGCCAAGGCTCGGCAGATCCTTGTCGGTGAGCTCGCGCTGGCCGAAGGAACCGATGACGGCAAGGCCGAGACCCTGCTCGATGAGGTCCTCGCAGCGGCTTCCTGACCGTGAACACACCTGACAACGGTGTCCGTCCCACCGACGGACCCGTCGTTGCTCTGGTGCCTGCCGCCGGTCGTGGCGTGCGTCTGGGTGAATCGACACCCAAGGCGTTCGTCCCGGTCGGCGGCACACCTATGGTCCGGCTCGCCGTCGAAGGCTTGATCGCCTCCGGCGCGGTCGACCGGATCATCGTGATGGTTCCCACCGAACTCGTCGACAGCGCCGTTGCCCTGCTGCCGCCCACGGGTTCGGTTCAGGTGGTCGTCGGCGGCGCCGAACGCATCGACTCGGTGCGGGCGGGTATCGCCGCGGCGCCCGATGCCGCCTACTTCCTGGTCCATGACGCCGCCCGAGCGCTCACGCCGCCCGAGCTCATCGCCCGGGTCACGGCGGAACTGCGCGCGGGCCGTCCCGCCGTGGTTCCCGGACTTCCGGTGACCGACACCATCAAGTCCGTCGACGCGGCGGGCGCGGTGACCGGCACTCCCGAGCGCGCCGGGTTGCGCGCCATCCAGACGCCGCAGGGATTCGCGGCCGATCTGCTGCGCTCCGCCTATGCCACCGAGGGCATCCAGGCGACCGATGACGCGGGGCTGGTCGAGCGGCTCGGCGTTGGTGTGCACACCATTCCCGGCGATCCGCTGGCGTTCAAGATCACCACTCCGCTCGACCTCCAGCTCGCCGACGCGATATTGGACGGCGCGGGCATCGGACGGGCGGTGGCTCCGTGACCATGCGCGTCGGCATCGGCAGCGACGTCCATCCGATCGAAGCGGGCAGGCCGTGCTGGATGGCCGGTCTGCTGTTCGACGGCGACGACGGCTGCGCGGGCCACTCCGACGGCGACGTCGCCGCGCACGCGCTATGCGACGCGCTGCTGTCCGCGGCGGGTCTCGGCGATGTCGGCGCGGTCTTCGGCACTGGACGCCCGGAATGGGCGGGTGTCTCCGGTGCGGCCATGCTGAAGGAAGTGCGCAGGCTGCTGGACGAAGCGGGCTTCGAAGTGGTCAACGCCGCGGTGCAGGTGATCGGCAATCGCCCGAAGATCGGGCCGCGGCGCGCCGAGGCGCAGCAGGTGCTCGGCGAGTTGCTCGACGCCCCCGTGTCGGTGTCCGGCACCACCACCGACGGACTCGGCCTGACCGGTCGCGGCGAGGGTGTCGCCGCCGTGGCGACGGCCCTGCTGCAAGCTTGTCGTTGATCCTGCTCCGGCGGACCCGAGCCGGTCCGTGAACGACCTTATACACCAGCTAGGATCGACTGCCGTGACCCTGCGCCTCTTTGACACCGACACGCGGACCATGCGCGATTTCGCGCCCCTGGTCCCCGGCCGTGCTTCGGTGTACCTCTGTGGCGCCACCGTGCAAGGTGAGCCGCACATCGGCCATGTGCGCAGCGGAGTCGCGTTCGACGTACTGCGACGCTGGTTGCTGGCGCACGACTTCGACGTCTGGTTCATTCGCAACGTCACCGATATCGAGGACAAGATCCTGACCAAGGCCGCCGAAGCGGGCAGGCCGTGGTGGGAGTGGGCCGCCACGCACGAGCGCGCCTTCGATCGCGCCTACGAACGGCTCGGCGTGCTGCCGCCGTCCGCGGAGCCCCGCGCCACCGGCCACATCACCCAGATGGTCGACATGATGCAGCGGTTGATCGACCGCGGTCACGCCTACGCCTCCGCGGGCAACGTCTACTTCGATGTGGTCAGCTATCCGGACTACGGCAAGCTGTCCGGCCACAAGCTCGACGACGTGCACCAGGGTGAGAGCGCGGGCGAGGGCAAACGCGACCCGCGCGACTTCACCCTGTGGAAGGCGGCCAAGCCGGGGGAGCCGACCTGGCCGTCGCCGTGGGGGCCCGGCCGTCCCGGTTGGCACCTGGAGTGCTCGGCGATGGCCGAGTTCTACCTCGGCCCGGAATTCGACATCCATTGCGGCGGTATGGATCTGGTGTTCCCGCACCACGAGAACGAGATCGCCCAGTCGAAGGCGGCCGGTGACGGCTTCGCCAGGTACTGGCTGCACAACGGCTGGGTGACCATGGGCGGGGAGAAGATGTCCAAGTCGCTGGGCAACGTGCTGTCCGTGCCGAACGTCCTCAAACAGGTGCGTGCCGTCGAACTGCGGTTCTACCTGGGCAGCGCGCACTACCGCTCGATGCTGGAGTACTCGGAGAAGGCGCTGCACGACGCGGCGCAGTCCTATCAGCGCATCGAGGCCTTCGTGACCCGGGTGGTGGACCGGGCCGGTGAGATTCCGGTGGGCAAGTGGACCGACGCGTTCGCCGCCGCCCTCGACGACGATCTCGCGGTGCCGAAGGCGCTGGCGGAGATCCACCGGGCGGTGCACGAGGGCAACAAGGCGCTGGAGGTCGGCGCGATCGACTCCGCGCGCGACCTGGCGAGCCAGGTGCGTGCCATGCTCGGCGTGCTCGGCGTCGACCCGCTCGACCCGCACTGGTATGCCCCGAGCGATTCCTCCGCCGCGCTCGGCGCTCTCGACGTGCTGGTGCGTGCCGAACTCGACCGCCGCCAGGAGGCGCGGGCCACGAAGGACTGGGCGACGGCCGACGGCGTGCGCGACCGTCTGCAGGCCGCGGGCATCGAGGTCATCGACACCGCCGACGGTCCAGAATGGGCGCTCGGCGAACCGCAAACCGGAAAGGCCGAGTAATGGCAGGCAATTCGCAGCGTCGGGGTGCGGTTCGCAAGAGCGGCAGCAAGAAGGGCGCCGTCGTCGGCTCGGGCGGCAAGCGCAGGCGCGGGCTCGAGGGTCGTGGCGCGACCCCGCCCGCCGAGATGCGGACCAAGCATCCCGCCGCCAAGCGGGCGGCCGCGAAAGCCAAGGCGGCGGGGCGTTCGTCCGCGGCGGGCCGGCCCGCCGGACGCAAGAGCGACGACGGCCCGGAATTGGTGCTCGGGCGCAATCCGGTGGTCGAGTGCCTGCGTGCGGGTGTGCCGGCGACGGCGCTGTACGTCGCGGTCGGTACCGAGAACGACGACCGGTTGACCGAGAGTGTGCGGATGGCCGCCGACACGGGCATCTCCATCCTCGAGGTACCGCGCACCGACCTGGATCGGTTGAGCGCCAATGGATTGCACCAGGGCGTCGCCCTTCAGGTGCCGCCGTACCGCTACGCCCATCCCGACGACCTGCTCGACCGGGCGCGCGGCGCCGCTGAGCCCGCGCTGCTGGTCGCGCTGGACAACATCTCCGATCCGCGCAATCTGGGCGCGGTCATCCGTTCCGTGGCGGCCTTCGGTGGCCACGGCGTGCTGATCCCGCAGCGGCGCAGCGCGAGCGTCACCGCGGTGGCCTGGCGTACCAGCGCGGGCGCCGCCGCTCGGCTTCCGGTCGCGCGCGCGACGAATCTCACCCGCACGCTGAAGGATTGGGCGTCGCAGGGTGTTCAGATCGTCGGCTTGGATGCCGGGGGCGACACCACGCTCGACGACTTCGACGGCGGTGATCCGACCGTGATCGTGGTCGGCTCGGAGGGCAAGGGCCTGTCCCGCCTGGTCCGGGAATCCTGTGACGCGATCTTGTCGATCCCGATGGCCGGCCCGGTGGAATCGCTGAACGCGTCGGTCGCCGCCGGCGTGGTGCTTTCCGAAGTCGCTCGGCAGCGCCGCGCCTGATCGTTTCCGCCGGTCGCTCGATCACTCGGGCGTCCGCGTGCCGGAGTTGTGTGTATTCGACGGATAACTCGCCGTCGATACCCAGCCTGCCGCCCGCGGTCTCGTTGGAAAGGCAAAGCGCGCAACTGATCTCGCAAAGACATGGTCAACTCCCAGTGTTCGCCCCGGCGTGAGCGTCACCGACCGCAAGAGTTGCCCCGAAATCCCGCGAGCCCCGACGCGTACGGCTGAAGAACACGGAGAGGCGGCACGGCACAGTAGAATTCGGCTGGTGGTGATACCCAATCAGCCCATCGGTCAGCCGGTCGAGCATCCGAACGCGACGGCGGTGTTGTTTCTCGGCGCGGCGAGCGTCCTCTGCTGCGGGGTGCTGGGGCCGGTGGCGTGGGCGCTGGGACGACGCGCGCTCGACCAGATCGAGGAATCCGGTGGCGCGTATGGCGGCCGCACCCAGGTGCTGGTCGGCTATGTCCTCGGCGTCGCCGGCACTCTCTTCATGATCATCTTTGCGGTGCTGTTCCTGTTCATCCTGCTCGGCGGTAACGCCTGAGCGGTGCCGCCGGACCGAGCCTGTCCACTTCACCGGGCATTTGTTGGTACGCGGACCGGCGGAGCGTCCGAAGCGCTGTCCTCGGCGGACCTAATCCAAACTGGGGCGTTCGCGCCCCGCGGCGTCCCACGCGGGCCATTCCGTGCTGACGCTGCCCGACCAGCTGGGCTGCCTGCGGTCTCGGAACGCGGCCATGGCCTCGCCGCCGTCGATGCTCTTGGTCGCGTGCTGGTTGAGGTCGGTTTCCAGTTGACCCACCACGGCCGGGCTCATCCCGAGCCCCTCCCAGAGCAGCCGCTTGGACAGGGCCACCGGTAGCGGCGCCGAGCCGTTCGCGATGTCGTGCGCGATGGCCAGCGCGGTGGGTAGCACCTCGCCCGCGGGCAGTGAGCTGTTGGCCAGGCCCATAGCCTTGGCCTCGTCACCGTCGAACGTGCGCCCGGTCAGCATGATGTCGGCGGCGTTGGCCATGCCGACCAGCCTGGGTAGTGTCCAGTGCGCGTAGCCGTCGGCCAGGACGCCGCGGCGCACCTGGTTCAGCCCGTACACCGCGTCGCGCGCCATGTACCGCAGGTCGCATTGCAGGGCCAAGGCGAGGCCGATGCCGACCGCGTGACCGTTCACGGCCGCGATCACCGGTTTGCGCACTCGCCACGGCGGCGGATCGATGGTGGCGCTGACCTCGCCCACCCGGTTGGATAGGTCCGCGCCCGCGCAGAACGCGGGCGGGGTGCCGGTGACGATCACGGCACGGATGGCGTCTTCCGAATCGCAGCGCCGCAACGCGGCACCCAATTCGGCGGCCATCGTGGGGGTGAAGGCATTCTGCTGGGCGGGCCGGTTGAGCGTGAGCACGGCGACGCCCTGAGAGACGTCGACGTGCAGTTCCGAACTCATGCCACAGGATGTTAGCCGACGGACGCGGAGCTGACCCGGGGCCGAAAGTCCTCGGCTATCCGCGCAGCACCTTGCGCCCGATGGCGTACTTGTGCACCTCGGTCGGGCCGTCGTAGAGCCGGAAGGCACGCATGTCCCGGAAGATCATCTCGACCACGGTCTCGTCGCTGATGCCGATGCCGCCGAGCACCTGCACGCACCGGTCGGCGACCTTGAACAGCTCCTCGGACACGAACGACTTCGCGATCGAACTCTCGTGCCGCGCCTTCTCGCCGTTGTCCATCAGCCAGCACGCGTGCCAGATGGTCAGCCTGCACTGGTGCAGCGCGATCTCGTTGTCGGCCAGCATGAACGACACGCCCTCGTGTTCGCCGATCGGCTTGCCGAACGCGGTGCGGGTGCGTGCGTGCTCGACCGCGATGCTCTGGGCGCGTTCGGCGGCGCCGAGCCACCGCATGCAATGGGTCAGCCGGGCCGGGGCGAGCCGGAGCTGGGCGTAGCGCAGCGCCTGGCCCGCCTCGCCGAGCAATGCCTCCCTGGGCAGGACCAGGTTGTCGAAGCGGACCACACCGTGCCCGGCGACGTAATTGCGGTCCATCGTGTTCATCGTGCGTTCGATGACGATGCCGGGCTCGTCGCCGTCGGCCAGGAACAGCGTGGGGCCCTCGGGCAGGTGCGGGTTCGAGGCGAGCCGCGCCATGATGATCCAGGTCTTCGCGCCGTTCGCCCCGGTGATCAGCCATTTGCGGCCGTTGATGGTGAAGTTCTCGCCGTCGAAGGTGGCCGCGGTGGACAGCTGGGCCGGGTCGGAGCCCGCCCCGTCGGGCTCGGTCATGGCGAAGACCGAACGCTGGTGGCCCGCGACCACGGGGGCCAGGAAACGCTGGACCTGGTCGGGGTCGGCCACCTTGGACAGCAGGAACATGTTGCCCTCGTCGGGCGCCGCGCAGTTCATCGCGATCGGGCCGAGCGTGGACCAGCCCGCCGCCTCGTAGATGACCGCCTGCTCGATGTGGGTCAGGCCGCGCCCGCCGAGCGACTCGGGCGCCTGCACGGTGAGCAACTTCTCGGCGCGGGCGAGTTCGACGAGTTCCTGCCGCAGCTCATCGGTCGGGCCGTGCGAGGTCAGGCGCGGATCCCGCTCGTACGGGACGATCTTGTCGATGACGAATCGGCGTACTCGGTCGCGTTCGGCGGCGAGGTCGGCGGGAATCGCGAAGTCGATCATCGTTGGTCACCATTCGTTCGGGGTCGCGGTGCCTCGAGCATACGAAAACGCCGCGGAACGACTGAAGGCGGCTGCCATCAAAGAAGTTTTCGGTGGTAGCGCCCTGAGCTGGGTTCGCGGTCGCTCAGCGGGCGCGGGCGAGCCTGCGGTTGCGGGCCCCGAGCAGGCGGCAGGCGAGGTAGATCAGAAACGAGATGGTGGTGACGAAGGTGGAGACGGGTACGCCCGGCGCGAGCGACAGCAGGATGCCGCCCACGGCGGCGATCTCCGCGAACAGCACGGCGAGCACCGTCGCCCGGATCGGGTCCGCGGTGAGTTGGGCGGCCGCGGCGGCCGGAGTGATCAGCAGAGCGAGGACCAGCAGCGCACCGACGATCTGCACGCCGAACGCCGCCGTGATGCCGAGCAGCACAGCGAACACGATGGACAGCGCCCGCACCGGGACTCCGCGCGCCACCGCCACCTCCGGATCGGAACTGGCGAACAGCAGCGGCCGGTAGACGAACGCGAGCACCGCGATCACCCCGGCGGTGCAGACGGCGAGCAGGCCGAGGCCGTTGTTGCCGACGCTGACCACCTGACCGGTCAGCAGCGAGAACTTCGATCCCGCGCGATCGGGGCCAAGCCACAGGAAAAGCACCGAGAGACCCAGGCCGAACGAAAGCACCACCGCGATCACCGAATCGCGCTCGCGCGCCCGGGTGCCGAGCAGGCCGAACAACACCGCCGCGACCACCGACCCCGCGATGGCCCCCAAACCGACTCCCACACCGGCCAGCAGCGCGGCGGCGGCCCCGGTCAGGGACAGCTCACTGGTGCCGTGCACGGCGAACGACATCTGCCTGCTGATGATCAGCGGGCCGATCACTCCGGACAGCAGGCCGAGCAGGGCCGCGGCGAGCAGCGCCTGCTGGACGAATCCGTAGGACAGCAGGTTCGCCGTGGTGCCGAAGTCCAGCATCTTGCCGAGGACGCTGGACAGCTTGTCGGTCACGAGCGCACTCCACTCTCGTCGGGATCCGCGGCCGGCCGGTTACCGTTGCCGTTCCGCGGCCCAGCGGGCGATCGTTCTCCCGCGGCGTTGTAGATCGAGCGCGGAGCCGACTGGGGCGAGGTCGGGTCACCAGTGTTCGTCAACTGGTCCGAGGCCGGGTGAGCAGTCGCCGGGATTCGCTCGGCCGGTGCGGCCCCGTTCGTCACCGGGTCGGCCGTCGACGATCGGTCGGCCGGTTCGCGGGCTTGCGAGTCGGCCGAGTCCGCGTGCTGCCTCTTCGCCGAGTCGCTCGCGTCGCTCGTCGCCGTCGCCCCATCCTGCGCGGAACCGCCGGGTGCG
This sequence comes from Nocardia sp. NPDC005745, assembly GCF_040630775.1. NCBI lineage: Bacteria > Bacillati > Actinomycetota > Actinomycetes > Mycobacteriales > Nocardiaceae > Nocardia > Nocardia sp. NPDC005745. Next base: position 242,969 of record NZ_JBEXYF010000007.1, on the reverse strand, counting down.
AACTCGTCGCCCGCGGGTCCGTGACAGTGACCGCCCGCGGTGCCCAGCGCGTCCATGGTGTCGCCGGTGCCGACGACCACCAGGCGACCGCGGACCCGCAGCACGTCCACCTGGGTGCGGTACAGCTCCGACAGCACCGGCGAGGTCATCACTTCCTCCGGCGTCCCGATCCGGAACCGTCCGTCGACCAGGTACAGCACCCGGTCCACCAAGGGCAGGATCGGATTGATCTCGTGCGTCACGAAAAGCACCGCGGTGTCGTGGGTGCGCCGACGGCGATCGATCAGCTCGGCGACCAGTCGCTGATTCGCCAGGTCGAGGCTGAGCAACGGCTCGTCGCACAGCAGCACCTTCGGATCACCGACCAGCGCCTGCGCCACCCGCAGGCGCTGCTGCTCACCGCCGGACATGGATTCCAGCGGCGCGTGGGCGAAGTGCTCCGCTCCGACGTCGGCGATGGCCGCGGCCACCTTGCGTCTGCGTTCGGCGCGCGAGCGCAGACCGAGTCCCCAGCGATGCCCGTCGACGCCGAGTCCGACGAGGTCGACGCCGCGCAGCTGCACTCCGGCATCGATCGTCTTCTGTTGCGGTACATAGCCGATATCGGGGTTGCCGGTACGCGCGGGAGAGCCCGCGATCCGAGCTGTGCCGGAGCTCAGGCCGACCTGGCCCAGCAACACTTTCAGTAGTGAGGTCTTGCCGGAGCCGTTCGGTCCGAGCACTGCGACGAATTCACCCCGTGCGACGGTGAGGTCCAGCCCCGCCCAGAGGGTTCGGTCCCCGAAGGACAAGCGGGCGGCCTCCAGCCGCACCGCGGCCGAGTCCTCACCGATGTTCGATCGCCGCCGTTCCACCGCGGCGGTGTGCTCGGTCAGCGCGGCTCCCTCGTTCATCTGCTCAGCCCAGCGCGGCGGCCAGCGCCTGCGCGTTCTTCGTCTGCCACTGAATGTAATCCACGCCCTCTGGCAGGGTCTCGGTCACCTCGACGACGGCGACGCCCGCGTTCCGCGCGGTGCCGCGCAGGTCCTTGGTGATCTTGTCCTCGGTCTGCACGTTGTAGATCAAGGCGCGGACCCGCTTACCGGTGAGCAGGTCCTGGGTCGCCGCGACGGCCGCGGGCGCCGGGTCGGTCTCCTGCTCGACGGCTTCCTGGAACTCGTGCGGAGTCAGGTCATCCGCCCCGGCGGCGGCCACGAGGTAGTGCGCGAGGGGCTCGGTCTGCAACACCGGAGTTCTCGGGTGTTCGGCGGCGAGTTTGCCGGTGATGGCGGTGACCGCCGCGAGCCCGTTCTCGAACGTCCTCGCGCGCTCGGCGTAGGCCGCGGCCTTGTCCGGATCCAGTTCGCCGAGTTGGGCGGCGATCCGGTGGGCGACCACGCCGACGGTGCGCACGTCGTACCAGACGTGCTCGTTCTCGTCGCTCTGGTCCGCCCGGGAGGCGAACGCGTCCACCGTGCGCTTGTTCGTGCCCGCCACCGCCTTCTCGGCGAACTCGTCGTAGCCGCCGCCGTTGTAGACCACGAGGTCGGCATCGCTGAGTTCGGCCGACTCGACGGCGGAGGTCTCGTGCGAGTGCGGGTCGGCGGACGGATCGGTGATCAGCGACCGGACGGCGGCGTCGGGGCCCGCGATGGCGGCGGCGATATCGCCCCACACGTCGGTGGAGGCTACGACGGACGGCCGTCCGTCGTCGGTCGAGCTACCGCAGGCGGTCAGCGTCAGGGCGGAGGCGACCCCCACGGCGATGCCTGCGCAGGTGATGGCAAATCCGGTTCTCACGTGGGGGTACTCCTGGCAGTGCTCTAGATCATAATGGAAATCGTTCCCGTTTAACTCTAGCAGGGATCGTCGCAGGCTAGGATGTGAAGCCCTCGAAAAAGGCGAAATACGAAGGGCCCGTGAACGATTCCTCGTTCGCGGGCCCTCGGCGCGATGCGCGGGTCAGACCAGCGCGGCCTCCACCGGCTGGCCGAGCAGCTGCGCACAGCGCAACAGACCGAGATGGCTGTACGCCTGCGGGTGGTTACCCAGCGAGCGTTCGGCCACCGGGTCGTACTCCTCGCTGAGCAACCCCGTCGGGCCCGCGACGTCGACCAGCTGGGCGAACAGCGCCTCGGCGTCGGAGCGCTTCCCGATCAGCAGGTACGCCTCGACCAGCCAGGCCGCGCACAGGTGGAAGCCGCCCTCGCCGCCGGGCAGGCCGTCGTCGTGGTGGTACCGGTACACGGTCGACCCGCTGCGCAGCTCGGCCTCGGTCGCCACGACGGTCGCCGCGAAGCGCGGGTCGGACGGGTCGATCAGGCCGCTCAACCCGATGTGCAGGGTCGCCGCGTCCAGGTCGGTGCCGTCGTAGGCCGCGGTGTAGGACTGCACCTCGTCGTTCCAGCCCTTCGCCTTCACCTCGTCGGCGATGGTGTCGCGCAGCACCGGCCAGGCCGGGTCGATCTCGCGGTCGAATTTCTGCGCCAGGGTCAGCGCCCGATCGACGGTCAGCCAGCCCATCACCTTCGAGTACACGTGGTGGCGGGGGTTGCCGCGGATCTCCCAGATGCCGTGGTCGGGCTCCTGCCAGCGCCGCTGCACCGCCGCGACCATGGCGCGCACCAGGTCCCAGTCGGCGTCGGGCAGCACCTCCGCCGGAGCGGTGACGCCCCGCAGCTCCCTGGCGTGCGCCAGGGTCGCGATGAGGTCGACGATCGGGCCGAAGACGTCCAGCTGCACCTGCATGTTGGCCGCGTTGCCGACGCGCACGGGGCGCGAGCCCGCGTAGCCGGGCAGCTGGTCGATCGAGGCCTCCGGCGGCAGCGTCTCGCCGTAGAGCGTGTACAGCGGGTGCAGGCGCTCGGGGCCGGGCAACGTCTCCAGCACCCGGTGCACCCAGCCGAGGTAGTCCTCGGCCTCGGTGAGCGAGCCGAGCGAGACCAGCGCCTGCGCGGTGAGCGCCGCGTCGCGCAGCCAGCAGTAGCGGTAGTCCCAGTTGCGCACGCCGCCGATGTCCTCCGGCAGCGAGGTGGTCGCGGCCGCGAGGATCGAACCGGACGGGGCATGCACCAGGCCGCGCAGGGTCAGCGCGGAACGCTTCATCAGGTCGGGCTTCAGCGGCGGCAGCGTGAGTTTCGAAGCCCACTCCGACCAGTACCGCTGGGCTTCTCGTCGCCGCTCCGCCTCACCCGCGGCGGCGGGGTCGAGATCGGTGGTGCCGCAACGTAGTTCGAGCACGATGGGGCCCTTGGACGGGTCGACCACGGCCCGTGCCGATTCGTGGGTGCCGTCCGAGACGATCTCCCACCGCACGCCGGGGGAGCGCAGCACGATCGGATCGTTCGTGCCGTGCACGCGCAGCCCGCCGTCCTGCGCTTCGAGGTTCACCGGCACCTGGCCGAACTCGGGCCGGGGGGCGAAGGTGACCACGGCCTTCGCGTCGCCGGTGATAACCCGCGTGAGATCGGTGCGGTTGGAGGCCACGTCGTGCGGCAGGTAGTCGGTGACCTGCAACTTCGCCCAGCGGGTTTCGACAGTCATCGTGCCGTCGACGTAGCGCTGCGAGAGCGGCAGGCCGGGGCGCTCGGGCTCGATGGTGAAGTGACCGCCCTGCGGCCCGCCGAGCAGGTGGGCGAACACCGCGGCGGAATCCGGCTCCGGGTGGCAGAACCAGGTCACCGTGGCGTCGGGGGTGAGCAGCGCGACCGAACGCGGGCTGGCCAGCATGGTCAGGCGCTCGATGCGCGGCGCGCTCGCGCCCGCAAGCCAGGTCCGGCGCTCCTCCAGCAGGTAGGCCAGCGCCCAGGCGACGGCCTCGGTGCTGTCCACCCGGAACTTGGCCAGGCTCTCGCCCTCGCCGACCTTGATGCCGACGTCGGGACCCGACAGCACCCGGAACGCCTTCTCGTCGGTGACGTCGTCACCGAAGAACACCGCGGCCGAGGCCCCCGCCTGATGCCGCACCGTGTCCAGCGCCGTGCCCTTGTCGGTCTGCACCACGGCCAGCTCGATCACCGACTTGCCCTCGGTGACCTGCACGCCGAACCAGCACGCCGGACCGAGCCGGACCTGCGACAGCGCGCGATGACCGATCTCCGGGCTGGCGTTGCGCACGTGCAACGCGACGCTGGCGGGCTTGATCTCGACGGTGACCCCCGGATTGTCCGAGGCGACCTGGTTCAGCGCCGTCTGCACCTCTTGGAGCAGATGCTTGGCGTCGTTGTCGATCGCGTGCACGAAGCCCACGTCGAATTCCGAGCCGTGGCTGCCGATCAGTTGCACCTCGACGGGCAGTCGGGACAGCGCCGCGAGATCTCGCAGCGCGCGACCGGAGATCACGGCGGCCGTGGTCCCGGTCAGGCCGGCGAGGGCTCGTAACGCGCTCACCGATTCCCGATGGGGAAAGGCTTTGGCCGGGTCGGACACGATGGGCGCGAGTGTCCCGTCGTAGTCCGATGCGACCAGTAGCCGTGGCACGCGCGCGACCGTCGACAGTGCACGGCGAAGTTCCAGTGGCAGATCCTGTGCGCTCACGCATCCAACCTAGTGATCGGAGGATTTTTTCAGGGGGCGGGCAAAACAATACTGTGTTGAATTTGCCGCACAGAAGCGCGCCGGTCCGCGTGCGCACGATAACGCAGGTGCTGAACCGGTGTCCGGTGGATCTGCCCAGCTAACGGCGACGGGATCGGAGCGGGTGAGCTTCGTCCCAGCACAGGGGAGATCTTCGGGCCCGGCGGGTGGCCGGGGCCGAATTCGCTCGATGTGCGCTGAGAGATCCCGACAGAGCTTACTGGTTGCGTTCGCCGAGCAGGAGGTCGACGGTCAGTTCGAGTCGTTCGGTGACGTCGGTCGCCGAGGCGCGCCGAGTCAGCCAAGCGACCAGATTCGACAACCACACATCGCTGATCACCCGCGCGATGGCCAGCTGCCGTTCGGTGGGCTCGCCGTCGTTCATGGCCCGCGCGAAGACACGGTCCATCACCTTGCCCACGCGGTCCACCTCGGCCGCGGCGGAGGCGTCGGCGAACATGAACGCCCGGGTCATGGCCTCGGTGAGCAGGGGGTCGCGCTGCATCATCCGGGTGATCTGGGTGAGCAGCAGGTGCATGCGCTCCTGCGGGGACTGCCCGGCAAGCGGCTTGCGTTTGCCTTCGATCTGCTCGAATTCGCGCGACAGCGCCGAGACCAGCAGGTGCACCTTGGACGGGAAGTAGCGGTACAGCGTGCCGACGGCGACGTCGGCGCGCTCGGCCACCGCGCGCATCTGGACCGCGTCGTAACCGCCTTTGGACGCTAGTGCCAAGGTCGCGTCCAGGATCCGCTTGCGCCGTTCACGCTGCGCCGCCGAACTCAGCTCGTCCTCGCTGAGCGTGGTGACCGTGGCCGCGGGCCGGGCCGCGCTCGAGTCGGCTGGCTGCGATCGGGACGGACTGGCCATTGATGAAAGTCCTTTCCGGAAACGTCGTTTCGTCGGCTGCGTGCGCGGTGTCGCCGCGGCGGGATGGTCTCTTGACTTCCGCCCGGCTAGGATATTAGAACATGTTCTAGGTGTGGGAGTCACGCCGGAAAGGCGGTATGGAGTGTGACCATCGCCACCACTGACGAGCATAAAGCCGTTCAGGAGTCGATGCGCGGATGGGCGGCCTCGGTCCGTCCAATTGCAACAATGCGGACCGGCGCGGCCGACTTCTGGCGCGCCTACTGGCCCGCACTGGCCGAGATCGGGATCTTCCGGGTCGCGGTGGCCGAGGACGCGGGCGGTGCGGGCGGGTCGGTCTCCGATCTGGCCGTGCTGGTGGAGCAGGCGGCCCACGACCTGGTCGGCGGCCCCGTGCTCGCAACGGCTTTGGCCAATCTGATCACCGCGGGCCGGCTCGACGAGGACCTGCCCTGCGGGGTCGCGCTCGACTTCGTCGTCGGTTCGACGGTGAGCGTACCCGCCGCAAGCGACGGCGTGTTGCTCACGGGTATCTGGGATTCCGTGCTCGGCGCCGCCCCCGGCACCGCCGTACTGCTGCCGATCGATCAACCGCAGGGGCAGCGGTGGTGCCTGGTCCCGCCCGATGCCGTCGGTCTGCGCGTGGAGGCGCTGGCGCCGCTGGATCCGAGCACGCCGCTGGCCCGGGTGCACTGCGCCGATCTGCGCGTGCCCGCCGAACACGTGTTCGTCGCGCCGCACGCCGCCGGGGATCTGCTGGTCGCGCTGGTCGCCGCCGAACTGTCCGGCCTCGCGGGCTGGTGTCTGGAGACCGCGGTCGAGTACGCCAAGGTGCGCGAGCAGTTCGGCCGCAAGATCGGTTCGTTCCAGGCGGTCAAGCACATCTGCGCCTGGATGCTGTGCCGCACCGAGCTCATCCGCGCCGTGGCGGCCGACACCGCGGCCGCCGTGGACGACGGCGGCGCCGAGCTGCCGATCGCCGCCGCCATCGCGGCCGCGATCGCCCTGGACGCCGCGGTCGAGACCGCCAAGGACTGCATCCAGGTGCTCGGCGGCATCGGCTTCACCTGGGAGCACGACGCGCACCTGTACCTGCGCCGGGCGACGGCACTGCGGCAACTGCTCGGCGGCTCGGCGCGCTGGCGGGCGCGGGTCACCGAGTTGACCCGTCAGGGCCTGCGGCGCACCACCGGCGCCGACCGGGTCTTCGCAGAGGAGGGCGTGGCCGTGGACGGCGACAGCGCGCAGGAGCTGGCCGCCGAAGTCGCGCGGATCGCCGCACTGCCCGCCGATCGGCAGCGCGACGCATTGGTCGAGGCGGGTCTGGTCATGCCGCATTGGCCGCGGCCGTATGGACGCGCCGCGGACCCGATGACCGGTCTGGTGATCTCCGAGGAGCTGCGCCGCGCCGGGCTCACCGCGCCGGATCTGACCATCGGCGGCTGGGCGATTCCGACGCTGTTGCAACACGGGACCCCGGAGCAGATCGAGCGCTTCGCCTGGGCGACCTTGCGCGGCGATGTGGTCTGGTGCCAGCTGTTCAGCGAACCCGAAGCGGGCTCCGATCTGGCGGCGTTGCGCACCACCGCGAAGAAGGCGGACGGCGGCTGGGTGCTGCGCGGCCAAAAGGTGTGGACTTCGCTCGGGGACAAGGCGAATTGGGCCATCTGCCTGGCGCGCACCGATCCGGATGCGCCCAAACACCGTGGCATCACGTACTTCTTGGTCGACATGCACAGCGCCGGACTCGAAGTGCGGCCGCTGGTGCAGATCACCGGGGAGGCGCGTTTCAGTGAGGTGTTCCTCGATGACGTGTTCGTGCCCGATGATTGCGTGGTCGGCGCGTTGAACAATGGGTGGAAAATAGCTCGCTCCACTTTGGCGACCGAGCGGGTCGCCATGGGTGGAAACGGGATCGGTCCGGTGCTCGAAGAGCTGATCGCGAAATCGCCCGCCACCGGCCCCGGTGCCGAAATGGTGAACGACCGGCTCGGCGGATTCGTCGCCGAGGCCGTCGCCGGGCTTCTGCTCGAGCAACGCGCCGCAGTGAAGTTGCTGGTAGGGGGCGACCCGGGGGCACAAAGTAGTGTTCGCAAATTGGTCGGGGTGCGCCACCGCCAAGCGGTCGCGGAATTCGCTGTCGAGACGACAGGGCCTTCCGGCGCGCAGGATTCCGAAGCAGCGAAGGAATTCCTGCTCACGCGCTGTCTATCGATCGCTGGTGGAACTGAGCAGATCCTGCTCACCGTGGCCGGTGAGCGGATTCTCGGGCTGCCTCGCGACGTGAACAGCTAGTCGCCGACAACCGGGAGAAAATGTGGATTTCACCAGGGACGAGGGCCAGGACGCGGTGGCCGAGGTCGTCGTGAGTTTGCTGGAGCGGGAAGCCGCTCGCGATATGGAACTGTGGCCGAAATTGGTCGACTCCGGACTGCTTGTCGTCGCGGTACCGGAGCGGCACGGCGGTGACGGCATGGGGCTGCTCGAGGTGGCGGCTCTCCTGACCGAGCTGGCGACGGACGCGGTCGCGGTACCCGCCCTTCCGACGCTGGGCTTCGGCGTGCTGCCGCTGGTGGCGAGCGCGCCGGAGAGCGTCGGGGCGCGGGTGCTGCCCGACATCGCCAAGGGAACGGTGGTCACGGCAGCGCTGAGCGAAGCCGCGTCGCCCTTCACCGTCGAACCGAAGACCATCGCGGTCACCAGCGGGAACATCGTGCGCATCAGCGGGCGCAAGGTTGCCGTGCCCTACGCCGAGCAGGCGAGCTGGCTGCTCGTGCCGACCGATTCCGGGATCGCCCTCGTCGACGCGCAGGCCGAAGGCCTCACGCTGACGCCGACTCCCGTCTCCGGCGGCATCCCCGAATACACCGTGCAGCTGGATCGAGTGGAGATACCCGCCGAACAGTTGTGGCCGAACGGCTTGGCCGAACTGCACCGGTTGGCGCTCGCTTCCATCGGCTCGGTGGCCGATGGGTTGCTCAAAGGGGCGATCACGCTCACGGCGGAGCATCTGCGCACCCGTCACCAGTTCGGCAGGCCGCTGGCCGAGTTCCAAGCGGTGGCCCAGCAGATCGCGGACCTGTACGTCGTCTCGCGGACCCTGCACGTCGCCGCGGTCTCGGCGAACTGGGCGCTCGCACAGGATGACACGAGCCGGGAGCACCGCGAGCGCACCGACGACGACCTGGCGGTCTTGGCCTACACCGTCGCCGAACAACTGCCCGCGGCCATGCAGAAGTGCCATCACCTGCACGGCGGCCTCGGCGTGGACATGACCCACCCGATGCACCGCTACTACTCACAAGCCAAGGACATCGCCCGCTGGCTGGGCGGCGCGTCGTTCCGGCTCGATCGATTGGGGGCCGGATGTTCATCGACCTGACCAGTGAGCAACGCCGGCTGCGCGACGAACTGCGCGCCTACTTCGCCGATCTCGTGACTCCCGTGGAGGAGGCCGAGATGGCGGTGAACCGGCACGGCGACGCCTACCGCGCCGTGGTGCGCCGGATGGGGCGCGACGGGTGGCTCGGCGTCGGCTGGCCCAAGGAATACGGCGGCCAGGGTTTCGGGCCGGTCGAGCAGCAGATCTTCTTCAACGAGGCGGTCCGGGCCGACGTCCCGCTGCCGCTGGTGACGCTGCTGACCGTCGGACCCACCTTGCAGCAGTTCGGCACGGACGAGCAGAAGCAGCGGTTCCTGCCCGGGATCCTGTCCGGCGACATTCATTTCGCGATCGGCTACTCCGAGCCGGAGGCGGGCACCGACCTTGCCTCGCTACGCACGTCGGCGGTGCGTGACGAGTCCGGGGACTGGATCGTCAACGGGCAGAAGATCTTCACCACGGGCGCGCACGAGGCCGACTTCGTCTGGCTGGCCTGCCGCACCGGTTCGACCGAGTCACGCCACCGCGGCATCACGATCCTGATCGTGGACACCGCCGATCCCGGCTACTCGTGGACGCCCATCATCACCTGCGACGGCGCGCACCACACCAACGCGACCTATTTCGACAATGTGCGCGTCCCGGCGAACATGCTGGTCGGCGAGGAGGACCGGGGCTGGAAGCTGATCACGACGCAGCTCAACCACGAGCGGGTGAGCCTGGGGCCGTCCGGCAAGATCGAACAGCTCTACGACCGAGTGCGCGACTGGGCGCAACCGCGCGGCGTGCTCGCCGAACCGGACGTGCGGCGCGCGCTGGGCCGCATCCACGCCATGGTGCGGCTGAACGAGCTGCTGAACTGGCAGGTGGCCGCGACGGTAGATGGTGACCAGGCCCAGGTGATCGCCGACGCGTCCGCCACCAAGATCTACTCCACCGAATCGCTCCAGGAGGCGGGCAGGCTCGCGGAGGAGATCATCGGCCGCTACGGCGACCCGGCCGACCCGGCCACCGGCGAACTGCTGACCTGGCTGGACCGCAGGACCAAGCAGAACCTGGTGGTCACCTTCGGCGGTGGCGTCAACGAGGTGATGCGCGAACTGGTCGCCTCGTCCGGACTGCGGTTGCCGCGAGTACCCCGATAACGAGTGAAGGAGCCGCGCGTGCCGGAAACCACTACTCCGGAAGCGATCATCGCCGCAGCCGAGGCCATTCGGGCGGCGGGTGAGTGCGCGCCCCGTTTCGGGCGTGATCCGGTGAACCAGCCGATGATCAACAACTGGGTCGAGGCGCTCGGCGACGCCAATCCGATCTATGTCGACGAGGAGGCGGCGCGTGCGGCGGGTCATCCCGGCGTCGTCGCGCCGCCCGCCATGGCCCAGGTGTGGACCATGTTCGGGCTCAACGGTTCCCGCCCCGCCGACGACCCGATGGGCGCGGCCACCGAGCTGCTCGACGCGGCGGGTTACACCTCCGTGGTCGCCACGGATTGTCAGCAGACCTACCACCGCTACCTCGAGGTCGGCGAGCAGGTCTCGGTCACCAGCACGCTGTCGGATATCCGCGGCCCGAAGCGCACCGCGCTGGGCGAGGGATGGTTCGTCACCTTCCGGACCAGTTGGCGGGTGGGTGACGAGGTGGTCGCCGAGATGCTGTTCCGCCTGCTGAAATTCGCCCCCGGCACCGCGGCGCCGAGACCCGCCGCCGGTGAGCGGGTCAAACCGCTGGTCTCCTGGGACACCGAATTCTTCTGGGCGGGAACGAAAGCGGGCGAGCTGCGCATCCAGCGGCTGCCGGACGGATCATTGCGGCATCCGCCCATCCCGGCCATCTGGCAGGACAAGTCGAAGCCGACCGACTACGTCGTCGCCTCCGGGCGCGGCACCGTGTTCAGTTACGTCGTGCACCACGCGCCGAAGGTGCCGGGGCGGCAGCTGCCGTTCGTGGTGGCGCTGGTCGAATTGGAGGAAGGCGTGCGCATGCTCGGTGAACTGCGCGGCATCGACCCCGCCGAGGTGCGGGTCGGCCTGCCGGTCGAGGTGGGCTTCGAGAAGCTCGACGACGAGGCGAGCCTGCCGGTCTGGCAGGTGGTCTCATGACCGCCGCCGTGGCACCGGACGCCGTGCGCGTCGGCACGGTGCTGCCCGAGCTGGTGATCCACGCCGACCCTACGTTCGTGATCAGCACCGCCTTGGCCACCAGGGACTTCCAGGACGTGCACCACGACCGGGACAAGGCTGTCGCTCGCGGCTCGAAGGACATCTTCGTCAACATCCTGACCGACACCGGTTTGGTGCAGCGTTTCGTCACCGACTGGGCGGGCCCGCGCGCCGTCGTCAAGTCGATCGCGTTGCGCCTGGGCGTGCCGTTGTACGCCGGGGACACGCTGACGCTCACCGGCACGGTGAGCGCGCTGGAGGGCGACGACATCCACATCGACGTGGTCGGCAAGGACAGTCTCGGCGACCACATCACGGCCACGGCCGTCATCGCGTTGCGGAGGGCCGATGTCTGAGCAGAGCATTTCCGGCCGCGCCGCCATCGTCGGCATCGGGGCCACCGACTTCTCCAAGGACTCCGGCCGCAGTGAATTGCGCCTGGCCGCCGAGGCGGTCACCGCCGCGCTGGCCGACGCGGGCCTGACGCCCGCCGACGTGGACGGCCTGACCACGTTCACCATGGACACCAACACCCAGGCCGCCGTGGCCAGGGCGGTCGGCATTCCGCAGCTGAAGTTCTTCAGCCACATCGGCTACGGCGGCGGCGCGGCCTGCGCCACCATCCAGCAGGCCGCCATGGCGGTGGCCACCGGAATCGCCGATGTGGTGGTGGCCTATCGCGCGTTCAACGAGCGGTCGGTGTCGCGCTTCGGGCAGTTCTCCACGGCGCTGGCCACCGCGCCCACATCGTCGGGCATCGACGCGGGGTGGTCCTACCCGCAGGGATTGGGCACGCCGGCCGCGCAGGTCGCGATGGTCGCCCGGCGTTATATGCATGTCTACGGGGCCACCAGCGAGGACTTCGGCCGAGTGGCCGTGGCCGACCGCAAGCATGCCGCGGTGAACCCGGCCGCTTTCTTCTACGGCAAGCCGATCACGCTGGAGGAGCATCAGAATTCCCGCTGGATCGCCGAGCCGCTGCATCTGCTGGACTGCTGCCAGGAGTCCGACGGCGGCGTCGCGATCGTGGTCACCAGCGCCGAGCGGGCCCGCGATCTGCCGCAGCGTCCGGCCGTGATCGCCGCTGCCGCCCAGGGCTCTGGAGCCGACCAATACGTGATGACCAGCTACTACCGTGACGCCATGACCGGTCTTCCTGAGATGGGCCTGGTCGGTGACCAGCTGTGGGCGCAGAGCGGATTGCGTCCGGAGGACATGCAGGCCGCGATCCTCTACGACCACTTCACCCCGTTCGTCCTCATGCAGCTGGAGGAGCTCGGGTTCTGCGGACGGGGCGAGGCGAAGGACTTCATCGCGGGCGGCGCCATCGAGGCCGGCGGCCGTCTGCCGCTCAACACCCACGGTGGCCAGCTCGGCGAGGCGTACATCCACGGCATGAACGGCATCGCCGAGGCCGTGCGCCAGATTCGCGGCACCTCGGTCAACCCGGTCTCCGACCTGACCAACATCGTGGTCACCGCGGGCACCGGTGTCCCCACCTCCGGCCTGGTCCTCACCACCGGCTGATCCTCGCTTCGCGTACTCGGGTCTTGCTTCGCACCCGCTACGGCGGGTGCGAAGTGCTGACCGGGTGTCGGTACCGCCTCGGGTGAATCGCGGCGGCGCGTAGGTTGGGGCCGGTGGTGGTCCGGCATGTAGTGGACGTGCATGTGCTGTTGCTGCGCGGCGCGGAGTTGTTGCTGAGCAGGCGGCGCAGCGCGGACGAGTTCGACGGGTTGTGGCACCTGCCCGCCGGGAAGTTGGAGGCGGGGGAGTCCGCGCTCGCCGCGGCGGTCCGCGAGGCGGGCGAGGAGGTCGGCGTGCTGATCGACCCGGCGGATCTGCGGCACGTCCATTCCGCGCATGTCGTCGATACCGGGCGAGAAGACCGGATCGGGTTGTTCTTCGAGACTCGCCGCTGGGCGGGTGAGCCGGTCAACCGCGAGCCCGACAAGTCCTACGAACTGCGGTGGTTTCCGCTCGCGAAGCTGCCGGAGAATCTCATCCAGTATCCGGCCGCCGGTATCCGCGGCTACCTCACCGGCGAGACCTACAGTCAGCGGGGCTGGCCGCGCTGAGCGGCGGCGGTCACGCGCTCAGGTGTGCGGCGAGGATGCGGGCGAGCTGCCGCACGCTTTCCGTTGTGTCCGGGCGCAGGGCGGTGCGGTTGCCCGCGAAGCGGTCGAAGACGGCTCCCTCGACGACGGCGACGAAGTCGTCCGCTCGGGTGTCCGGGTCGGCCGCACCTATCGCGCGGAAGAGGTCTCGGGCCCGGTCGGTGGAGAACAGGCTGCGTACGAGCCGGGGATGCAGGTCGCGATCGTCCAGCAAATCGATGAGCAGAGCGTGCCGGGCGATCAGGTGCGCGCGCCGTTCGGCCAGTAGCCGGTCCAGCCAAGAGGCGATGGCCACGGCGATCGATTCCGGCGCTATAGCACCGGTCGGCGCGAGTGCGGCGGCGAAATCGTCGCGGGATCGGGTCGTGATCCGGTCCACGATGCCCTCGATGAGCGCGCGTTTGCTGCGGAAGTAGTAGGAAGCCGATCCGGCGGGAAGGCCCAGCTCCGCGTCCAGCGCGCGGTGCGTGAGCGCGCGCAGTCCCCTGGCCGCGATCAGTTCGATAGCCGTGTCGACGAGGAGCGCGCGCCGGTCGCCTGTGGACATGATCACCCTTCCTGCCGCGGAGCGGCCTCGTCCTCTACAAATGTAGAGGACGAGGAGGTGTCATGGAACCCGAGATCATCCAGTGGGATTCCGATCAGGCGCGGGCGGCGGCGCGGTTGCGCGAACTGGTGGATCGGCGCGGCCGGCCGGTCCGGCGCCGCCGCGGCGTCTACCTCCACGGCAGACCCGGTCGCGGCAAGACCATGCTGATGAATCGGTTCTTCGCCGAGGTCGCCTCGGATCGTAAGCGGCGCTATCACTTCCACCAGTTCTTCGCCGGTCTGCACGCCGCGGCGCACGCGTCCGGCTCGATCGACGCCGCGGTGGACGCGCTGCTCGGCGATGCCTTGCTGGTCTGCTTCGACGAATTCCACGTGCACGACATCGGCGACGCGATGCTGATCGCGCGACTGCTCGACGCGCTGTTCGCCCGCCGGATCGCACTGGTGGTGACCTCGAACTATCCGCCGGGCGAACTGTTGCCGAATCCGCTGTTCCACAACCGGTTCGTGCCGACGATCGAGCGGATTCTCGCGAGCATGGACGTGGTGGCCGTCGACGGCGCGATCGACTATCGCTGCTCGGGCTCGCGTGGTTCCCGCACCGGATTCGCCGCCGGTCGATATCTCGTGGATCCGGCGGCTCGGAAGACGCTGTCGACGGCGACCACCGGCGTCTGGAAACGCGATGCGGCACAACGTGACGATGAATCACCGGTCGAGATTTCGATCGGCACGCGGAGATTGCGCGCCATTGCCGTAGACGGCGGCGCTCTCGTCATCGACTTCGCCGAATTGTGCGGTGTCCCAACATCCGCGGCGGATTATGTTGCGCTGGCCCAACGATTTCCGCACTGGGAAATACGAGATGTACCCCCGCTGTGCGAAGTTCCGCCCGCCTGGTCGATGCGTTTCGTGAACCTCGTCGACGTTCTCTACGACTCCGATTGCGAACTCGTCGTCGTCGCGTCTTCGGTGCTCGATGAGCTGGTGCGGGACGTCCGGGAAGTGCCGGATATCTCACGTTTGGCGAGCCGGCTTTGTGAATTGTCCCAGTCCTCGACCGAAATCGCCCGGTAGTCGCCGCCGCTCCGGAGGGCCCGCCGGCTCCTCACGCGGGTGCGGTTTAAGAGGAGGGACTCCGAAGTATTCCATTCCATCCCGAGCCGACCGCCCGGCATGTAACTATGTGGCTGTTTTGTGCAGTACTCAGATTTGGTGGTAGCCAGTGGCCCGGGCGCGAGCGCCGATATCGCGCGTGATCGTCCTGATCACGCTGCTGGCTTTTGCCGCCATCGCTCTGCACGGATACATCCCAGGAATTACCGAAGCCGGGCCGCGCAGGCACGTACCGTCCGCTTTGTCGGTCGCGCTCATGCCGGTGCTGCTGACCGTGTCGATCGTGATCCTGTTGGCGGGGGTGATCGCCAGCCAGCACCGGTTGCCGCTGGCCATGCCCGAGCCGGAACGGGAGGACGAGCGCAGGCAGTGGCGTCTCGGGCGGACCGGCCTGGTGGTGCTCGGCGCGCTCGCGCTGCTCGGGGTGCTACTCGCGGCGGCGTCGGCGATCTACTTCATCGGCGCGAGCAGGCCGAGTGAGCCCGCGCGCCCGGCGGCGCCCGCCACCACCACGGGAGCGGCCCCGGAGCGGGGGACGTCGACACCGCCCACCGAATACGACCCGAGGTCGGCGGAGCTGACCGGGACGGCGCTGGTGCTGGCCGGAATCGCGGCGGCGGGCTTGGTGACGGTGGCGATGAGCGGTTTGGTCGTGGTCGCGGTGTCGTCCCGGCGCAAGCCCGCGGCCGCGGCCGCGCCCGCGCCCGCGGCGGCGCCCACCGTGGCGGACTCGCTGGCACGCGCGGCCGAGATGGGCCTGGCCGCGATGAGCGCCCCGGGTCAGGACCCGCGCACCGCGATCATCGCCTGCTACGTCGCGATGGAGCGCGGCTTGGCCTCCGACCGTTCCGCCGCTCCGCTCGCCTCGGACACCCCGATGGAAGTGCTGGCCCGCGCGTTCGAACGCGGCGCGCTGCACGACGCGTCCGCTCGCGAGCTGGTCGCGCTGTTCGAGGAGGCCAGGTTCAGCCCGCACGCCATGCTCGAATGGCAGCGCATGCGGGCCGAGCAGTTATTGCGCATCGTGCTCGCCGACCTGCAAGGGGAGGTGCCCGCATGACCGGCCGGGCGAGGAAGGACATCCCGTGAACCGGATGGGGGTGATGATCACCGGCGTGATCGTCGTCGCGGTGATCGAGCTGGTGGCCGTCGAGCGCGCCCGCGGGCTGCTGCTGATCGTCGCCGGGATCCCGGTGGCGGTGGCGCTGGGCTGGCTGGTCTGGTCGCTGTTCGAGCGCTCCGAGGCCGGGGACGACGAGGTCGAGGACATGGAGAACGGTCCGGCGGAGATGCTGCAACGCTGGCACGCCAGGGCGCAGATGCTCGCCGACCGGGCGGACGGTACCCGTGCCGATTGGGACCGGCACTTGCGTCCGCTGCTCGCCAAGGAGTTCGAGCTCTCCAGCGGCCAGCGAGTGGCGAAGAACCGCCGAGCGGTCGAGGCCGCGGGCATCCACCAGTTCGGGCCCGAATTGTGGCGCTGGGTGGATCCGGCCAATTCGGCCCTTCGTGATCAGACCAGCAGGGCACCGGGACGTGCGGCGCTGGACGAGATCCTGAGCCGCCTGCAGAGAATGTGAAATGGGTTGAGGCAAGTGCGGGTACACAAATGACCATGCCGATGGACGTGACCATCCAGCGCAGCGAGGCCGTGCTCCGGGAGCTGTCCCGGGTCGTGGTCGGCAAGCAGGACGAGTTGCAGTTGATCATGATCGCCGTGCTGTCCGGTGGGCACGTGCTGATCGAGGACTTACCCGGCCTCGGTAAGACGCTCATCGCGAGATCGTTCGCGGCCGCGCTCGGGCTGCAATTCAACCGCGTGCAGTTCACCCCCGACCTGCTGCCCGCCGACCTGCTGGGGTCGACGATCTACGACATGTCCACCGGCCGGTTCACCTTCCGCCGCGGGCCGGTGTTCACCAACCTGCTGCTGGCCGACGAGGTGAACCGCACCCCGCCCAAGACGCAGGCCGCGCTGCTGGAGGCGATGGCCGAGGGACAGGTCAGCATCGACGGCGAGACGTTCCTGCTGCCGCAACCGTTCGTCGTGCTGGCCACCGACAACCCGATCGAGTACGAGGGCACCTATCCGCTGCCGGAAGCCCAGCTCGACCGGTTCGCCATCCAGCTGCGGCTGGGGTATCTGTCCGAGCAGGACGAGACCAGGATGATCCGCCGCAGGCTGGAGCGCGGCTCGCAGCAGCCGCAGGTCAACCAGGTCGTGGACGCGAACGGACTGCTGGAGATGCGGCAATCCGTCGAATACGTGACCGTGCACCCGGACGTGGTGAGCTATGTCGTCGCGCTGGCGTCGGCCACCAGGGGGCACCCGCAGGTCGAAGTCGGCGCGAGCCCGCGCGCGGAACTCGATCTGGTGCAGATGTCCCGGGCGCGGGCATTGCTGCTCGGCCGCGACTACGTGATCCCCGAGGACGTGAAGGCGCTGGCGATACCGGCCATGGCGCACCGGATCACGCTGCGGCCGGAGATGTGGGTGCGCCGCATCCGCGGCGAGGACGTGATCACCGAACTGCTGCGCCGTCTGCCGGTCCCGCGCGCCACCGTGACATGAGGCACCGCGACGCCAGCTCCGCGGTCGACGCCGAATTGCGGTGGCGGCCCGCACCGCTGGTCTTCATGCTCGCCGGGTGCGCTGCGGTGGCCCTGGTGCTCGCGGTGGCCCTCGGCAGATGGCAGCTGCTCGTGTTCGCCGCGCCGCTGCTGGGCGTGCTGGCCACCGCGCGGTTTCAGCAGTCCTCGACGAGGATCCAGGTCGACGGCGGCGGCACGCTGCGCTGTTTCGAGACCGAGGAAGTGCTGCTCACCGTCGCCGCCTTCGTCGAGAAGGGGCACGCGCTGCTGCGCCTGAAACCGCAGAGCTGCACCGGGCTGGCGATGCAGGTCGAGGAGGCCAGCGATTCCGGCATCGCCCCCGCCGGGTTGCGGCTCGCGCTCTCGGCGAGCAGATGGGGGCGCTACCCGGTGTCGGTGCGGGTCTCGGCGCTGAGCCCGGCCGGGCTCGCGGTCGCCACCGTCGTACTGCCCGCGGGCCAGCTGTTCGTGTATCCGATCACCGATCCGCAGCGGATGCGCCTGCCGCGCACCGAACTTCCCGAGCGGCTCGGCACCCACCTGACCCGCAGGCACGGGCCCGGCGTGGAGTACGCCGACATCCGCGCCTACGCGCCCGGCGACCAGTTGCGCATCGTGAACTGGCCGGTGAGCGCGCGGCGTGGTCGGCTGTACGTCACCGAACGGCTGACCAACCGTTCCGCGGACGTCGTGGTGCTGGTGGACACCTCACAGCAGGCGCCGGGACCGGCCACCGACTCGCTGGAGCTGTCGGTGCGCGGCGCGGCGCAGGTGGTGCAGTCGACCTTGCAGGCCGGCGACCGGACCGCGGTGGTCTGCCTCGGACAGGCGCCGCGCTGGCTGCGCCCGGACATCGGACGCCGTCAGTTCTACCGCATCGTCGACACCGTGCTCGACGTCGGCGACGAGCACATTCCGACCACCGGCACCCTCGCGCCGCACGCGGCCGTGCCGCTCGGTGCGATCGTGGTGGCCTTCTCCACGCTGCTGGACACCCAGTTCGCGCTCGCGCTGATCGACCTGCGCAAGCGCGGACACGTGGTGGTCGTGGTGGACGTGCTGCGCGGCACGCCGTTCCGGGACGATCTCGACCCGATCCTGGCCAAGATGTGGCAGCTCGAGCGCGCGGCCATGTACCGGGACATGGGCACCGTCGGCGTCGATATCGTGGCCTGGCCGGAAGACGCGCGCCTGGACCAGATCGTGCGGGCGCTTCCCGAGCACCGCAGGACCGTGCGGGTGCGCCGATGACCAAATTCCTCGCCGTTCTCTCCGGCGTGCTGCTGGCGACGTCGGTGGCGCTGCTGGAGCCGTGGGTCGGCGTTCCCGCCCTCGTCGTCGTCGGGCTCGGCTGGTGGCTGCGGCCGCTGGCGGTCTGCGCGGTGCTGCTCGCGCTCGGCGTGCTGGTCATCGCCGACGCGGGTGTGCTCGCCTCCGCCGCGACGGGATTGGTGGCCACGACCTACCTGCTCAACGCCGCCACGGTAACCGCGCCGCACGGCGTGGTGCCCACCACGATCCCGTCGGTGGCCGGGGCGGTCGGCTTCACGGCGGCCGCTGTCCTCGCCGCCCTCGTCCCCCTGCGCCTGGCCTGGGCGCCGCTGGCCGCGCCGGTACTCGTGCTGGTGCTGTACGCCCTGGTGATCCAGGGCGTCGCCGCCCGCCGCGGGCGTGGCGATCGGGAACTACCGGCGTCGGGCGAAGTCTGACGCGCCGACCGACCGTACTGGGTCGGACCTGCCGTCGGCCGTGCGAATACTCTCGCAGCGCCGAGACACCGCGGCCAGAGGTTCCGGCGGAACTCCGCGTCAGGCGGACCGGAACCGCAGCTTGACATCACCGAGCACGGGGGCGTCGTCGCGTTCCACCACGGTCGCGGCGATGGTCAATTCGTCGTCCTGCCGCCAGATCCGGGTGCGGATCGTCTCGCCCGGGTAGAGCACGCCTGCGAACCGGGCGCGGAATCCGATGACGCGGCTGGCGTCGGAGTCGAGCACGGTGTCGGTCGCGGTCTTGCAGACGATGCCGTAGCTGCACAATCCGTGCAGGATGGGCGCGGGAAACCCGGCCGCGCGGGCGAATTCCGGGTCGGAGTGCAGCGGGTTGCGGTCGCCGGACATCCGGTAGAGCAGCGCCTGCTGCGGCAGCGTCGGCGTGGTGACGTCGAAATCCGGTGCCCGGTCGGGCAATTCCGACTTGGTGCTGGGTCCGCGCTCGCCGCCGAAACCACCCTCACCCTTGGCGAAGATCGAGGAGCGCTCGGTCCACAGCGGCGCTCCGTCGGAACCGGTGACCGTGTGCTCCTGGACGATGACCGCCGCCGAGCCCTTGTCCCAGACCTCGGCGATCCGGCTGACCTTGGTCGCCTTGCCCGCGGCCGGGATCGGCCGGTGTACTTCGACCTCCTGGTGACCGTGCACCACCTTCGCCAGGTCGATCTCGATGCCGGGGAAGCTCACCCGCGGCGGCTCGGTCTCGTGCACCGTCGCCGCCACGGTGGCGAAGGTCGGCAGCACCTGCGGTTCCCGATCGTCGAGATAGCGCAGCTCGGCGGGGTCGGTCCAGCGCGTGCCCGCACCGAGGCCCAGCTGGTAGAGCTGCACGTCCGAGGGGGTCCAGGCGAACTCCCGGCTCGGCAGCTGCGCGCCGAGCGCGATCTTCGGGTCGATGGGCATCAGTTCTCCTTGTGCATGATTGTGGATGGATCCGGCCCGCCCGCGCGGCGAACGGTGCCGCGCCGGAACTCGGCGGCGCCCGGGGCCGATCCTGCGCTCCCGGACACCGGCCCGCCAGTGCGTCGTCCGTTCCGCGGGACCGTTCAGCGGCTACGCATCGGCCTGTGGATGGATCGCGGGGCGGGCCGAGCGCATTCCGGCGGGCACTGCCTGTGAGCCGTGGTTCGTACCGCGTTCTCGTCTCACGCCCCCGCGGTGGCGGCGGGCTGGTCCTTCTTGCGCTCGACGATATCCAGCACGGCGAGGTAGCCGAAGGCGATCGCGGGGCCGATGGTGGCGCCGGGCCCGGCGTAGGTGTGGCCCATCACCGGTGTGGAGCAGTTGCCGGAGGCGTACAACCCCTCGATGGCGCTGCCGTCCTCGCGCAGCACCCGCCCGGCGGTGTCGGCCACCAGCCCGCCCTTGGTGCCGAGATCGCCCGGCACGATCTTGGCGGCGTAGTACGGGCCCTCCACCAGTGCCGCCAGGCACGGGTTGGGCCGCACGGTCGGATCGCCGTAGTACCGGTCGTAGTGGCTGTCGCCACGGCCGAAATCCTCGTCCTTTCCGGTCTCGGCGAAGCCGTTGAACCGTGTGACGGTCGCGGCCAACCGGTCGGCGGGCACGCCGATCTTGCCCGCCAGTTCCTCGATGCTGTCGGCCTTGACGATGAAGTCGTTTTCCATCCACCGGGATGGAAAACGCTGACCGGGCTGTAGCCCGGCGAAGATGTAGCGGTTCCGGTAGCGCTGGTCGAACACCAGCCACGCGGGGATGTTCTCGCCCGGTCCCTCACCCTGCCCGTACTCGCCGCCGTACATGGTGTGCACTGCCTCGACGTAAGGAGCGGACTCATTCCCGAATCGCTTGCCGTCGGCGTTCACCATGATGCTGCCGGGCAGATTCCGTTCGGCCAGCGCGAACCACGGTTTGCCGCCCTTGAAGATGGTCGGCCCCCACCAAGCGTCCTCCATGAAACCGATGGCCGCGCCCGCCGCCATGCCCGCTTGGATGCCGTCGCCGGTATTGGCGGCCGCGCCGGTGGTCCACTCGGTGGTGATGGGCTGGCGCTGGTATTTGGTGCGCATTTCCGCGTTGTGCTCGAAACCGCCGCTGCCGAGGACGACGCCGTAGCGGGCGGTGAAGGTGACCGGCTCGCCTTCGTGCAGCGCGTGGACGCCGGTGACGACGCCATCGGTCACGACGAGGTCGGTCATCGGGGTGTTCAGCAGAAGCGGCACGTTCGCGTCCATGAGCCCCTTGCGCATGCCCGCGATGATGGCCTGCCCCATGCCGACGATGTGCTTGCGGGTGAACTTGGCCCAGTAGGTGCGCGCGCCGACGCGCATCGCCCGGAGCATGCCCTTCGGATGACGCCGGATCAGATTGAGCCGGACGAAGTCGGCCTGCATGACCACTACGTTCAGCGGAGCCTTCGCGTACGGCGGCTCCAGGTTGAACCGCTCGTCGCCCAGGATCTTCGTGTCGAACGGCCTGGGCTCGCACGAGCGGCCCTCGGGCCGCCCGCCCGGCGCCTCCGGATGGTAGTCGGAGTAGCCGGGCACCCAAGTCATCTTCAGCGGCGAGTGATCGAGCACGAAGTCCAGCGCTTCGGCGCCGCGATCGATGTAGGTGTCGATCCGTTCGGAGGGCACGACGTCGCCGATGATGCTGTGCAGGTAGGTGCGTGCGTCCTCGCGGTCGTCGGGCCGACCGGACGCGCGCAGCGCCTTGTTGCCCGGGATCCACACGCCGCCGCCGGAGCGCGCGGTCGACCCGCCGTAGTGCGCGGCCTTTTCGATGACCACCACGCTCAGGCCGTTGTGGGCCGCGGTGAGGGCGGCGGTCATGCCGGCGGCGCCGCTGCCGACCACCACCACGTCGTATTCCCGATCAGTCATGTAGAACACGTTATAGAATGGACGCGCCATTGGTCTATGTTGTGTGGCAGAAGACTTGCTCGACGTTCCGTTTGTCGAGGAAACTTGTTTCAGTTTCAGACCGGAGTTAAGAACATGGGCCTCGAATGGGACCTGGCCACCGACGTTGTGGTGGTCGGATACGGCGCCGCGGGTGCGGCGGCCGCGCTGGAAGCGACCGCGGCGGGCGCGCAGGTGCTCGTGCTCGAGCGGTTCGCCGGAGGTGGGACGTCGGCGCTGTCCGGCGGCATCATCTACGCGGGCGGCGGCACCTCGGTGCAGCGGGAGGCGGGGGTCGAAGACACCCCGGAGGCGATGTACGCCTACCTCGAGCGCGAGGTCGGCGACGCGGTGACCCAGGAGACGCTGCGCAAGTTCGTCGACGAGAGTCCGCAACTGATCGAGTGGCTGAAGTCGCACGGCGTCCCGTTCGAAGCCTCGCTGTGCCCGTACAAGACCTCCTACCCCAACGACCGCTACTACCTCTACTACTCCGGCAGCGAGATCTCCGGCGCGTTCCGGGACATCCCGGCCGCCCAGCGCGGCCATCGGGTGAAGGGCAGAGGCACCTCGGGCAAGAAGCTCACCGGACCGCTCGCCGCCGCGGCGTCCCGCGCCGGCGTCCGGGTGGAAACCCTCACCCGGGTGACCCGATTGATCACCGACGCGGCGGGCGCGGTGATCGGCGTCGAGTGCAACACGCTGCGTGACGCGCCCGGCCGGGTCCGCGACCGCTACACCCGCATGGCGAAGGTCGCGGCCAAGCCGGGCATCTACTACCCGCCGCTGCGGCGAGCGCTGGAACAGCGGATGGACCGGCTGGAACGCCGCTACGGCAGCACCATTCGCGTTCTCGCGCGGCGCGGGGTGGTGCTCAGCGCGGGCGGATTCATCGCCAATCGCGACATGGTGCGGCAGTACGCGCCCGCCTTCCACGGTGGTCTCGCCCTCGGCACCACCGCCGACGACGGCAGCGGCATCCTGATGGCCCAGCAGGCCGGCGCGGCGGTGGACCACATGGACAACGTCTCCGCCTGGCGCTTCCTGCTCCCGCCCAGTGCCTTCACCGGCGCGCTGCTGGTGGACGCCGCCGGTCGCCGGGTGATCGACGAGACGCGCTACGGCGCCGCGGTGGGCAACGCGCTGATCACCGAGCACGACGGCAAGGGCTGGCTGCTGGCCGACGACCCGCTGATGCGCACCGCGATCGGGCAGATCGGCAAGCAGGGCGCCTGGTTCCAGCGCGGACAGTTCGAGACGATGCGGCGCACCGCGATTCGCGGCGCCACCTTGGAAGAGGCCGCCGCGAAGGCGGGCATCGACCCCGCCGGGCTGCGCGCGACGGTCGAGGCGCACAACACCGCGATCGAGACCGGAGCCCCCGATCCGGTCGGCAAGCCCGCGGAGTTCACCGAACCGGTCCGCACCGGCCCGTTCTGGCTGTTGGATGTGGGCATCAAACCGAGCCTGACCAACCCGTGCCCCATGCTCACCCTCGGCGGCGTCGTCGTGGACGAGCGCACCGGCGCGGTCAAGACGGCCGAGGGCGACGACATCCCAGGACTTTTCGCGGCCGGACGCACCGCGATCGGTGTCTGCTCCAGGTCCTACGTCAGCGGGCTGTCGCTGTCGGACTGCATCTTCTCCGGCCGCAGGGCAGGCCGGTCCGCCGCGGGCGAGCAGGTCTCGGCGCTCGAAAAAGCAACGGAAGGGAACTAGCGTGCTGTCCGACGCGGTACGAACCGAACTGGCCGATGAACTCGAGCGCGCCGAGCGCGAACGGGTGGCGATCGATCCGCTGATCGCCCGCCACCCCGATATCGATGTGGTCGACGCCTACGAGATCCAGCTGATCAACATCCGGCGCAGGCTCGACGCGGGCGCGCGCGTGGTCGGGCACAAAGTGGGCCTGTCCTCGAAGGCCATGCAGCAGATGATGGGCGTGGACGAACCCGATTACGGGCATCTTCTCGCGGAAATGGAAGTCTACGAAGACGTTCCGGTCGAGGCGGGCCGCTACCTGTTTCCGCGGGTGGAGGTGGAGGTCGGGTTCGTGCTCGGCGCCGACCTGCCCGGCGCGGAATGCACCGAAGCGGACGTGCTCGCCGCCACGGTCGCCTTCGCACCCGCGATCGAACTGATCGACTCGCGGATCAAGGACTGGAACATCGGCTTGGCCGACACCATCTCCGACAACGCGTCCTCCGCCGGTTTCGTGCTCGGCGCCGAGCGCGTCGCGCCGGAGGACATCGACATCAAGGCCATCGACGCGGTGCTCACCCGCAACGGCGAGGTGGTCGCCGAGGGCCGCAGCGACGCCGTACTCGGCGACCCGGTGATCGCGGTGGCCTGGCTGGCGCGCAAGGTCGCGAGCTTCGGCGTCCGGTTGAAGGCCGGTGACATCGTGCTGCCCGGCTCGTGCACGCGCGCGATCGACGCCCGTCCGGGCGAGGAGTTCCACGCCGAGTTCGCCGGACTCGGCTCTGTCCGTCTGCAATTCACCTAGGGAGGCTGTCGTGTCCAACGGGACCGTCACCGCCGCGATCGTCGGGTCCGGCAACATCAGCACCGATCTGCTCTACAAACTGCTGCGCTCGGAGAAGATCCAGCCGCGCTGGATGATCGGAATCGACCCGGACAGCGAGGGTCTGAAGCGGGCGCGCGGGCTCGGGCTGGAAACCTCGCACGAGGGCGTGGACTGGCTGCTCGGGCAATCCGAGCTGCCCGATCTGATCTTC
This sequence comes from Nocardia sp. NPDC005745, assembly GCF_040630775.1. Lineage (NCBI taxonomy): Bacteria > Bacillati > Actinomycetota > Actinomycetes > Mycobacteriales > Nocardiaceae > Nocardia > Nocardia sp. NPDC005745. Next base: position 218,261 of record NZ_JBEXYF010000007.1, on the reverse strand, counting down.
GAGGCGACCTCGGCGTACGTGCATCGCGCCGCCGCCCCGCGCTACGCCGAAGCCGGGATCCGCGCCGTCGACCTCACTCCCGCCGCCGTCGGCCCCGCCGTCGTGCCGCCGGTGAACCTGGGCGCGAATCTCGACGCGCCGAACGTCAACATGATCACCTGCGGCGGCCAGGCGACGATCCCGATCGTCGCCGCGGTGTCGCGCGTCGTCCCGGTGCCGTACGCGGAGATCGTCGCGTCGGTGTCGTCGGTCTCCGCGGGGCCCGGCACGCGGGCGAACATCGATGAGTTCACCAAGACCACCAGCCGCGGTGTCGAGACCATCGGCGGAGCGCAGCGCGGCAAGGCCATCATCATCCTGAATCCGGCCGAGCCGCCGATGATCATGCGCGACACCATCTTCTGCGCCATCCCCGACGACGCCGACACCGACGCGGTCGCCGACTCTATCCACCGGATGGTCGCCGACATCCAGCAGTACGTCCCCGGCTACCGGCTGCTCAACGAGCCGCAGTTCGACGAGCCCTCGGTGGTCTCCGGCGGGATGGCCAAGGTGTCGGTGTTCGTCGAGGTGGAGGGCGCGGGCGACTTCCTGCCCCCGTACGCGGGCAACCTCGACATCATGACCGCCGCCGCGACGCAGGTCGGCGAGGTCATCGCCGAACAGATCGTCACGGCCCGGGTGTAAGGAGCTTTCGACATGGCCTACTCAGCAGAACTCGACATCCGCGTCACCGACACCTCGCTGCGCGACGGATCCCACCACAAGCGCCACCAGTTCACCGCCACCGAGGTCCGTGACATCGTGGCCGCGCTCGACGGCGCGGGCGTCCCGGTCATCGAGGTGACCCACGGCGACGGCCTCGGCGGCTCGTCGTTCAACTACGGCTTCTCCAAGACGCCGGAGCAGGAACTGGTCACCATCGCGGCCGAGACGGCGAAGCGGGCGAAGATCGCCGTGCTGATGCTGCCCGGCGTCGGGGTGAAGGAAGACATCAAGATCTCGCAGGACAACGGCGCGTCCATCTGCCGCATCGCCACCCACTGCACCGAAGCCGACGTGTCGATCCAGCACTTCGGCCTGGCGCGCGAACTCGGGCTGGAGACCGTCGGGTTCCTGATGATGTCGCACACCCAGCCGCCGGAGGTGCTGGCCAAGCAGGCACGCATCATGGCCGACGCCGGATGCCAGTGCGTCTACATCGTCGATTCGGCCGGAGCGCTTGTGCTGGAACAGGTTTCCGACCGGGTCGCGGCCGTGGTCACCGAACTCGGCGACGACGCGCAGGTCGGCTTCCACGGCCACGAGAACCTCGACCTGGCCGTCGCCAACTCGGTCTACGCCATTCGCGCGGGCGCCACCCAGATCGACGGCAGCGCACGCCGTTTCGGCGCGGGTGCGGGCAACACGCCGGTCGAGGCGCTGGTCGGGGTGTGCGACAAGCTGGGCGTCAAGACCGGCATCGATTTCTTCGCGATCGCCGACGCCGCCGAAGACGTCGTCCGCCCCGCCATGCCGCAGGAATGCCTGCTCGACCGCCAGGCCTTGATGATGGGCTACGCGGGCGTCTATTCCAGCTTCCTCAAGCACGCCGAACGCCAAGCCGAGCGCTACGGCGTCTCGGCCGCCGAAATGCTCGTCCGCGCGGGCAAGCGCAAGCTCGTCGGCGGCCAAGAGGATCAGCTCATCGATATCGCGCTGGAATTGCAGCGTGAGAAGGCGACCGTCTCCGCCTGACCGGTTGGACAACGCGGGCCGCGAACGGGAACTACCGTTCGCGGCCCGGGAAATCGTGCGAACTGACCACGGCCCCGGTTCCGCTGTTCTGGCGGCGCTCCGACGGCCTCGGCGGCATGCGCGGTCGTCTCCGCCGTGGCGCGCGTCGCGGCGAGGGCGGTTATCCGCTCAGCTCCGCCACGATCCGGCGCAGTTGGGTGGCGCGCTCGGCGGACGTCCGCGCCTTCATCAGCCGCAGGAACACCGCGTACCGCGCAGTGCGGTCGAGCTGATCGAAACGGGCGCGTGCGCGGGTGTTCTCGGTGAGAACGGCGGTCAGATCGCCGGGGCAGGTGGCGGTGCGCTGGGGCGCGTAGGCGGCCTGCCAGCGGCCATCGGACCGGGCGGCGGCGATGGCGGCCAACCCGGATGAACGCATGCGTCCGGCGGCGATCAGCGTTTCGGCCTTCGCGACGTTGACTTGCGACCAAGGGCTCTTCGAACGCCGCGGCGAGTATCGCTGAAGGTAGTGGTCGGCGTCGAGGCCGCGGCGGTGACTGTCGATCCAGCCGAAGCAGAGCGCGCCGTCGAGCGCCTCGCCATTGCTGATCGTCCTGTCCGCCGCCCCCTTCTTGGCGATCTTCAACCAGACGTCGGCCGCCCGGTGGTGATTGGCTGCGAGCCACTCCTCCCATTGCGCGATGTCGGCGCAAACCAGGATTCCTGCTTCATCCAACTGACCCACGGGGCCCTCCCAAGATGCGGTGCTGTCGTTACACCTCATCCTCCAACCCGAAGTGCTCATCAATTGAGCACTTCTCAGCGGCGAAATGATCGATTATGCGGCGAAACCCGCCCTCGAGCAGTTGCCCAGCGCCAGGGTGAGCGGTTGCGAAGGCGTCGCGCCGTAGCAAGTCTTCGATCACGCCGAGATCACCGCCGGTACGTTGAACCCGTGGTGGCGGTGATCGTGAGGTCGCCCAGATCGTCGCGCCTTCTTCGCGACAGTCGAGAGGAGAAACGAATGACCATCGATATCGGCAAGGTGACCGTGCTCGGCACCGGGGTACTGGGCTCTCAGATCGCCTTTCAGATCGCCTTTCGCGGTTTCGAGGTGACCGCCTACGACATCGACGACAAGGCGCTGGCAGCGGCTCGGGAGCGACTCGACAAGCTCGCGGCGGTCTACCGCGAGCAGGTGACAGGCGGCGGGGGCGGCAAGGCGGAGCAGACGGCGGCAGGCATCGCGCTGACTTCCGATCTGGCTCGGGCGGTGCAGGACGCAGACCTGGTCATCGAGGCCATTCCCGAGGTGCTGAGCATCAAGCAGCAGACGTATGAGGAGCTCGGCCGGGTCGCGCCGGAGCGCACCATCTTCGCCACCAACTCCTCCACATTGCTGCCCAGCGCCATGAAAGACTTCACCGGCCGCCCGGACCGGTTCCTCGCGCTGCACTTCGCGAATCAGGTGTGGCACTTCAACACGGCCGAAATCATGGGCACGGCCGACACCGACCCGACGGTGTACCGAGCCGTGGTCGACTTCGCCTCGAAGATCGGCATGGTGCCGATCGAAATCCACAAGGAGAAGGCCGGTTACGTCCTGAACTCGCTACTGGTGCCGTTGCTCAACGCGGGCATGAACTTGGCGGCGGGCGGCTACGCCGATCCCGAAGCGGTGGACAAGACCTGGCAGATCGGCACCGGCGCACCGGCCGGGCCGTTCCGCATCCTCGACATCATCGGTTTGACCACGCCGTACAACATCCTGGTGAACAACGAGGACGAGGACTCCCAGCGGCTGGCCCAGTGGTTGAAGGAGAACTACATCGACAAGGGCAAGCTCGGCATCGCCACCGGCGAGGGCTTCTACAAGTACTGACCGGCGAGGACGACTGCGCCACCCAGCTCGGTCGGCCTCGTGGCCGATCGAGCACTTCACGTGCTAGACCGCGACGATCTCGAGCATGCTCTCCAGCCCGCGGAAATCTGCGCTGTTGCGGGTGTACAGCGGTAGCCCACGTGCTGACGCGATCGCCGCTATGAGCAAATCCATCCGGCGGGGCCGTGGGTCACGTTTCGCGGCAAGAGTGAGTGCGACCAGGGTGCCGTAGCGTGTCGCGGCGTCTTCATCGAAGGGCAATGGATCGAAATCCACGATGGCGGCACCGAGTTGCTCGGATCGTGCGGCCCGGGTTGCGGCGTCTTTCGCCATGGCAACGCCCTGGTGCAATTCGGCCAGCGTGATCGCCGTGATCTCGGGTAACTCCGGCAAAGAAGCAGGATCGAGCGCATACAGGTCGATGTAGGTGCAGGTGTCCAATACCCCCGATGCGTGCCGCTCGGTCATGAACGTGAGCCCCAAGCATCGTCGTCGCCGACTCGATCTTCCGTTCCGAAGAAGTCGTCGGCTTCCTGTCGCATTCGGGTGTAATCGACCCGCGGCAGTTTGCGATGCCGTTCGACGAGTTCTTCGGCGGTACGGCGGCGCTGTCGGCCGACCGGCCGGACCTCGGCAACCTCGACGCCATTGCGGGTTACGCGGAAGGTTTCCCCGGCCTCGACCGCATTCATCACCGCCGCTGAATTATTGCGGAACTCGCGCTGCGTGATCACCTTCATAACGACATTGTAGCCACGAGTAGCACATGGGGCTACGCACTGTGGCCGGTGACCGCAGGCTCCTGATGGCTGCTACTACAACCAGGTGTCCAACGTCGTCGTCGTGAGGAAGTGCTCCAAGTCCGCGCGCCACGGGGCCGGGGTGGTCTTCTCCGGTTCGATGGCGGTGTACTGGCCGCGGTAGAACAGCAGGGGGCGGCCGGTGGTGGTCGTTTCGGAGAGGGCCTGGACCCGGCCGATCACGATGTAGTGGTCGCCGCCGTCCACCACGCTGTCGACGGTGCACTCGATGGTGGCGAGGGCCTCGTCCAGGACCGGGAGGTCGCGGTCGGAGGTGTGCCACGCCGCGCCGGCGAACTTGTCGGGTTCGCGGGAGCCGAAGCGTGCGCACAGTTCGCGCTGCTGTTCGGCCAGGACGTTCACGCAGAAACGCCCGGTTTTCTCGATCGCCGCCCAGGACCGGGACGCCTTGGTGGGGCAGAACAGCACCAGGGGCGGTTCGAGGGAGAGGGCGGCGAACGATTGGCAGGCGAAGCCGACCGGGGCCTGATCGCCGTCGAAGGTGGTGATCACGGTGATCCCGGTGCAGAACTGCCCCAGCACATTCCGGAACTGCCGTGGATCGATACCGGATCCGTCCGCGGTCATCGTTTCGCTCGCCCTCTCGGTCACTGCTGCCGCTGTCCGACGGTGAAGTCGTGGCCCCACAGGCTCACCGCGGTGGATTCCCGCGCGATCCAGTCGTGGTCGTCCACTTCCAGGCCCTCACAACCGAATTCGACGTCGAACCCGCCAGGCGTCTTCATGTAGAAGGAGAGCATCTTGTCGTTGACGTGCCGTCCGAGCGTCGCCGACATCTTGACCTTCTTGCGCAGCGCGCGGTCCAAGGCCAGCCCCACGTCGTCGGCGTTCTCCACCTCGATCATCAGGTGCACGATGCCGCTCGGCGTCGGCATCGGCAGGAAGGCCAGCGAGTGGTGGCGCGGGTTGCAGCCGAAGAAACGCAGCCAGGCCGGCTCGCCGTCGGCCGGGCGCCCGACCATCTGCGGTGGCAGCCGCATCGAGTCGCGCAGCCGGAAGCCGAGCACATCGCGGTAGAACTCCAGCGCCGCCTTGTCGTCCTTGGTGCTGAGCACCACGTGCCCGAGCCCTTGCTCCTCGGTGACGAACTTGTGCCCGTAGGGGCTGACCACCCGGCGATGCTCCAGCGCCGCGCCGTGGAAGGCCTCCAATGTGTTGCCGGAGGGGTCGTCGAACCGGATCAGCTCGTACACCCGGCGATCGGCCAGTTCGGCGGCGGTGCCCTCCTTGAAGGGCACGCCCGCCGCGTCCAGCCGGTTGCGGATGTCTTGCAGCTCTTCGGCATTGGCGGTTTCCCAGCCCGAGATCTGCAACCGGTCCTTCTCGCCGGGCACGATCACCAGCCGGGCCGGGAACTCGTCCATGCGCAAGTACAGCGCGCCGGGGTGGGCGCCTTTGCCCTCGACCATGCCGAGGACCTTCAGGCCGTACTCCCGCCAGGCGGCCATGTCGGTCGCCTCGATGCGCAGATATCCCAGTGAACGGATGCCCATCACTTCTCCTTGACGCCCGCGAGGAAATCGATCGCGAGCCGGTTGAATTCGTGGAACTTCTCCAGCTGTGCCCAGTGTCCGCATCCGCCGAAAACATGCAACTGCGCCCTGGGGATCACCTTGGTCGCCACCAGCGCCCCGTCGAGCGGGTTGACCCGGTCTTCGCGACCCCAGATCAGCAACACCGGCTGGCGCAGCTTGTAGGCGTCGCGCCAGAGCATGCCCTTCTCGAAGTCCGCGCTCGCGAACGATTTGCCCATCGCCCGGGTCGCGGCCAGCGCTTCGGGCGTGCTCGCCGAGGCGAACCGCTCGTCGATCAACTCCTCGGTGATCAGCGACTGGTCGAAGACCATGATGCGCAGGAACGCCTCCAGGTTCTGCCTGGTCGGCTCGTAATTGAACTTGGAAAGCAGCTTCACGCCCTCGGTCGGGTCGGGCGCGAACAGATTGGTGCTCAGCCCGCCCGGACCCATCAGGATCAGCTTGCCTGCCCGATCCGGGTAGTCCAGCGCGAACCGGACCGCCGCGCCGCCGCCGAGCGAGTTGCCCAGCAGGTGCACCCGCGTGGTGATCTCCAGGTGGTCGAGCAGATCCTTCAGGGCCGAGGCGCTGTGCACGAAGTACTGCGGATGCTCGGTCGGCTTGTCCGAGCGGCCGTAGCCGGGCTGGTCCACCGCGATCACGTGGAAGTGCTCGGCCAGTACGGGGATGTTGCGCGCGAAGTTCGACCACGAGGACGCGCCGGGCCCGCCGCCGTGCAGCAGGACGATCGTCGGCCCGTTGCCCACGCCCGCTTCGTGATAGTGCAGCCGCAGGTCGGGCCGCACCTGCGCGTAGCGCGAGGTCGATTCGGCGGTGAGTTCCGCGGTAGAGGTCACGCCGTCCTCCTAGACCATGCCGTCGGTGACGGGCAGGCCGAATTCGTGGGTGCCGTACATCAGGTACGCGCGCTCGGGATCGTTGGCCGCGTGCACCCGGCCCGCGTGCGCGTCGCGCCAGAACCGTTGCAACGGAGTGCCGTTCGACAGCGCGGTGGCCCCGGAGCTCTCGAACAGCTTGTCGATCGCCGCGATCGAACGACCGGTCGCGCGTACCTGGTCGCGCCTGGCCCGCACGCGCAGGTCGAACGGAATCTCCTCGCCCGCCACCAGCAGCGCGTACTCGTCGGCGACGTTGCCCGACAGCTGCCGCCACGCGGCGTCGATATCGCTGGCCGCCTCCGCGATGCGCACCTTGGCGAACGGATCCTCCTTGGCCTTCTCGCCCGCGTAGGCCGCGCGCACCCGCTTGCCCTGGTGCTCGACGTGCGCCGCGTAGGCCCCGTAGGCCATGCCGACGATCGGGGTGGAGATGGTGGTGGGATGGATGGTGCCCCAAGGCATTTTGTAGACCGGGTCCGGATTCTGTTCCAGGCCGGGCGACTTCAGCTCGCTCATGGCACGGAAGCTGAGGAACCGGTGCGACGGCACGAAGACGTCCTTCACCACGACGGTGTTGGAACCGGTGCCGCGCAGGCCGACGACGTTCCACACGTCATCGATGCGGTAGTCGTCGCGCGGGATGAGGAAGCTGCCGAAATCCACCGGCTTGCCGTCCTTGATCACCGGGCCGCCGAGCACCGCCCAGGTGGCGTGATCGCAGCCCGACGACCAGGCCCACGCGCCGTTGACCAGGTAGCCGCCGTCGACGACCGTGCCCGCGCCCATCGGTGCGTAGGAGGAGGAGATCCGCACTTCGGTGTCCTCGCCCCAGACGTCTTCCTGCGCCTGCTGCGCGAACAGCGCGAGGTGCCAGTTGTGCACGCCCACAATGCCCGCCACCCAGCCGGTGGACCCGCACGCACTGGCGATCTTGCGCACGGTGTCGTAGAAGACCACCGGATCGGCGGCGTGACCGCCCCACTGCTTGGGCTGGAGCAACCGGAAGAAGCCGGTCTCCTGCAACGCCTTCATGCTTTCGTCGGGGATGCGCCGCAGGTCCTCGGCCTCCTGTGCGCGTTCGCGCAACGTCGGCAACAGCGCTTCGACCCGTTCGGTCACTTCTTGCGTCATCTCGGGACCTGCTCCTGCCTGGTCGGTTGATGTCCGAAATCTCATTTGCCTCTGAGACTAGAACAGGTTCCTATTTATGTCGAGAACCGGTGTTCACCCCCACCCGGACATGCGCTCATGCAGGAAGTGAGGTGAATCGCTGGCGTCGAGGGCGTCAGTTTTGTAACGTGTTCTAGTACAGAAGGAGGAGGAATCGCGATGGCAGTTACCCCACCGCCGCCGAGCGACGGGCCCGGAGGCGGCAGCGTGCGTCACCACGGAGGGACCCGGGAGGCGGCTCAATCGACGCGGAGCGGTGCGAAGGTCCGGGAGCTGGATGTCGGCACCGCACCGACCCGGTATGCGCGGGGATGGCATTGCCTGGGTCTGGCCAAGACGTACCGGGACGGCAAGCCGCACGCGGTGAACGTCTTCGGCACCAAGCTCGTCGTCTGGGCCGACAGCAACGGTGAACTGCGGGTGCTCGACGCCTACTGCAGGCACATGGGCGGCGACCTGAGCATGGGCGAGGTCAAGGGCGACGACATCGCCTGTCCGTTCCACGACTGGCGCTGGTCGGGCACCAACGGCAAGTGCACCGCGATTCCGTACGCGCGCCGGGTGCCACCGCTGGCGCGCACCAGGAAGTGGACCACGCTGGAGCGCAACGGGCAGCTGTTCGTCTGGCACGACCACGAGGGCAGCCAGCCGCCGCCGGAGATCACGATTCCGCACATCGAGGGCCCTTACACCGACGCGGACGGCAACCCCACCGAGCAGCTCGACAGCGGGTGGACCGACTGGACCTGGAACTCGATGCTGATCGAGGGCGCCAACTGCCGCGAGATCATCGACAACGTGGTCGACATGGCCCACTTTTTCTACATCCATTTCGCCTTCCCGACGTACTTCAAGAACGTCTTCGAGGGCCACATCGCCACCCAGTTCCTGGAGACCAAAGGCAGGCCGGACATCGGCATGGCCTCCAAGTACGGGGGTGACACGCTGCTCAAGTCCGAGGCTTCCTACTTCGGACCCTCATACATGATCAACCCGCTGATCAACATCTACAGCGGTTACGAGGTGAAGAGCGTCCTGATCAACTGCCACTACCCGGTCACCCAGGACTCCTTCGTCCTGCAATGGGGCATCACGCTGGAGAAGCCCAAGGGCGTCGAGGGTGAGATGGCGACCAAGCTGGCGGAGAAGATGACCGAGGGCATCAGCGTCGGCTTCCTGCAGGACGTCGAGATCTGGAAGCACAAGTCCAAGGTCGAGAATCCGCTGCTGTGCGAGGAGGACGGGCCGGTCTACCAGCTGCGACGCTGGTACGACCAGTTCTACGTCGACCTGGCCGACGTCACCGAGAAGATGACCCAGCGTTTCGAGTTCGAGGTGGACACCACCAAGGCGAACGAGGCATGGGAGGCCGAGGTCGCCGAGAACCTGCGGCGCAAGCGCGAGTCCGAGGAAGCCGAGGCAAGCGTCTGATGTCGGCCACCTGGGCGAAGGCACCCGATTTCGCCGACCAGCCCGCTCGGCGAGCCGAAGTGCGCGCCCAGACGGTGGTCGACCAGCAGCGTTACCTGGAGGACGGCCTGACCCCGCTGCGGTGTCAGGCCTGCCGGAGTCAGGTGCTGGTGCGCAAGAGCAGCCCGCACCAGACCTCGGTGCAGTGGACCGGCGATCCGGCCGAGCGCTGCCCGGTTTTCGCCGAACTCAGTGCGAGCGGTCACGGGCCGGGCCGCCCCGACTCGTGTCCGAACCTCGAGCGCACCATCGCCTGGGCCGTGGACGAGGGCGTGCTCGAAATCCCCGAGTAGGCGGGGTATTCCGGGGCGGTCGGCGCGGATCGGTTTGCCGCCGATCGCCGTGGCGGTGACCGTGCTGTCGCGGGCGAGTCGTGCTCGGGCTACGTTGACGGGAACAAAAAGGACCTTCGTGCCGGAACGGACCGCGTCCGATCCGGCGCCGTAGGAGGGAGTTTCCGCGATGCTGGTACGGCATCTGGACTGCGCGACCATGTGCCCGGTCGGCGGGCGCGCGCTGCTGGGCAGCGGTGGGCTGCTGACCGGTGGGCTGGTCGGCCATTGCCTGCTCGTCGAATCCGATGACGGTCTGGTGCTGGTGGACACCGGATTCGGCATGGCCGACGTGCTCGACCGCGGCCGGCTCGGTGCAGGCACCGCGCAATTGCTGCGACCCCGGCTGCGTCCGGAACTAACCGCGCTGCACCAGATCCGCGGGCTCGGCTATCGGCGCGAGGATGTCCGGCACATCGTGCTGACCCATCTCGATATCGATCACGCCGGCGGGCTGTCCGACTTCCCCGGCGCGACGGTGCACGTCTTCGCCGACGAACTCGACGCGGCGATCCAGCGACCCACCCTCGGGGAGAAACTGCGTTACCAGCCGCGCCAGTGGGAGCACGGCCCGCGCTGGCTGGCCCACGAAACCGGCGCGGACACCTGGTTCGGCTTCACCGCCGTCCCGGTGCTCGAGGACATCATGTTGATTCCGCTGGTCGGGCACACCCGCGGGCACAGCGGCGTCGCGGTCCGGCAGAGCGACGGCTGGTTGCTGCACTGTGGTGACGCCTATTTCCACCACCGGCAGCTGGCGGCGGGAAGGTCGCGCCCGCCGGTCGGGCTCGGCGTCTTCGAGATCCTCGCGAGCACGCTGGGCCGCGAGCGGGTGGAGAATCTGGAGCGGCTGCGCACGCTGCGCGCCGACCACGGTGACCGGGTGCGGATGTTCAGTGCCCACGACCCGCACGAACTCGCCCAATTCGCCACCGTGCCGGTGCGCTGAACCCGCTCAGTCCAGCCGGAAGTCCGCGAAGTCGAATCCCGGCGCGACGATGCAGCTGACCAGCACGTATTCCGCGCCGGCCGGTCGCGCCGACTGACTGACGCCACCCGGCACCACGGCCTGGAGCGCCTGGCCGCGCTCCAGGTCGGGGCCGAGGATCACCACCTCGCCGCCGATATCCAGCGCCAGCGGCCCGCCGCGATGCCAGAGCCACAGCTCGTCGGAGCGCACGGTGTGCGGGGCCGACTGCTCGCCCGGCAGCAGCAGGAAATGGATCGCCGTGGCGGCGGCGCGCGGGCCCGGGTAGCCCTCCGGTGTGAATTCCACCGGGCTGCGCCAGGTTTCGCGATACCAGCCGCCCTCCGGGTGCGGCGCGAGATCGAGTGCGACGGCGAGCGGCGGCCGGTTGTCGGTCATCGTTCGACTATGCCCGATCACCGGCGCGATCGGTTTCCTCGATACGCCAGGTGATGCCGAAAGGAGCGAGCGCGTCGAGGAAATCGGTCGCGTCGAACGCCTCGGCGGCCGCGAGCGCCCCCGGTGCGGCGGCGCCCTCGGTCAGCCGGACGGCTGTCTCCACCGCCATCAGCGCCGAATCGCGGTAGGAGTCGACGCCGCTGAGCACGCCCCGGACGCGATTTCCGTCCGCGCCGAACGCGTCGACGACGAGGTCGTAGCGCAGGTCCACGCTGGGCGAGTCGGGTAGCGCGTCGATGAGTTCGGCGGTGAACCCGCTGAGCGTGTCGAGGATCGAGGTGGCGAGGACGCCTTCGACGTAGGAGACGTCCGAGTGCCGGGGGATGGTGAGGACGGGGGGCTGCGGGAATTTCGCGACCGCGGTCGGCTCGGTGTGGCCGGGGAAGGTGATTTTGTCGTGGCGTGCGGTAGCGCCGGTGCGCAGTTCGCCATCGGCGTAGTGCCAGCCGCCGCCGCGGAACCAGTCCAAGCTGGCGAAGACCGTCTTGGCGCTGCCTTTCGAACCGTTGCCGCCGCTGTTGCTCAGGTGGCTCAGCACCACCTCGGCCGGGCCGGTCACCCGGCGCGTGGTGAGGTGGGCGAGCAGATCGCCAGGCAGATTGCTGTCGGTGATGCCGGACACCACGGTGACGCCCGCCGCCGCCGCGCGCGGGCCGAACTCGTCGAAGACCCGCTTCAGGAACAGTTGCTCGCCGGACATGTCGGTGTAGTGGGCACCGGCCTCGATGGCCGCGGCGAGCACCGCCGAGCCGTGCTCCACGTAGGCGGGCAAGCTGCTGATCACCACGTCGGCTCCGGTGAACGCGGCGACGAGGGCCGCATGGTCGGTCAGATCGGCCACCCGGACATCGGCGCCGGGCGGATTCACCGCATCGGCGGCGGCGCGGATGCGATCGGCATCCCGGCCGACCAGGATCGGAGCGAGGTCGCGGCGGCGCAGTTCCTCGAGCAGGTAGCCGCCGGTGTGTCCGGTGACGCCGTAGACGGCGATGACGGGGGAGGCTTTGGTCGATGTCATGAGAACGAATCTATTGCCATCAGTCGAGTAGACCAATGCTTATAAAGCGCAATAAAATGTCTGAAACACTCACAATAAGAGTGTTACGGTTTACAAATGGACATCCTCAGCGAAGCCATCGCGGCCATCCGCACCGGCAGCCCCACCTCCGGCCTGTTCATCCGGCACGCGCCGTGGGGCCGCCGGTATCCCGTGGTGCCCGGCGCGGGTTTCCATGTGGTCTTGCAGGGCTCCTGCTGGGTGGTGCCGACCGACGGCGAGCCGATGGCGCTCGGTGCAGGGGACGTGTTGTTCATGCCGCGCGGGGCCGACCACGACCTGGTGGACAGCTTGGACAGCCCGGTCACCGAGACCGCGCTGCCCGGCGAGCCCAGGGAGATCGTGGGGCCCGGCGTCCGGACCGCGCTGCTGTGCGGCGCCTATGAGCTCGGACGCGGGCGCAGCCACCCCATCCTCGACGAGCTGCCCGAGTTCATTCATCTGCCCGCGCGTCCGGGGCGTCATCCGGCGCTGCGCGGCGCCGTCGACCTGCTGGCCGCGGAGATCGCCGAGCCGCGTCCGGGCAGCGACGCGGCCGTGCCCGCGATCCTCGAGACGTTGCTGCTGTTCATTCTGCGCGCCTGGTTCGACGAGCAGGCCGACGTGCGATCGTCCGGCTGGGCAGGCGCTTTCGCCGACCCCGCGGTGGCCGCGGTGCTGCGCGCCGTGCACGAGCAGCCCGCGCGAGCATGGACCGTGACGGATCTCGGTGACATCGCTGGCGTCTCCCGCGCGACCCTCGCTCGCCGCTTCACCGCGACGGTCGGCGAACCGCCGTTGGCCTACGTCACCCGCTGGCGCATGCTCACCGCCGCCCGTCTGCTCCGCGACACCGACAGCAGTCTCGGCGCCGTGGCTCGCCGGGTCGGTTACACCTCGGAGTTCGCCTTCGCGAAGGCTTTCAAGCGCGAATACGGCGTGGCCCCGGGTCAGTACCGCCGCGCGGGCGACAACACGCCACTGGTCGCGGTCTGATCCGGCGCGCATGCCCCGCAGGGCGCGAACGAGCCGGGTGGGCTGTCGCCGAACTCAGCTGAACGGCGAGCGGGGGCGTTCCTGGAGTTCGCCGTCCACGTAGATGTCGACCTTCTCGTTGTAGAAGCAGACCAGTCCGGCGACCTTCTGGCTCTCCGGAAGCGGCGTGCGGTAGCCCCACACGTAGTCGGGATACTCCTTGCCCTCGACGCGGACGGTCCAGTAGTCGGCGGTGCCCTTGTACGGGCAGCTGGTGTGGGTGGCCGACGGGTACAGCAAGTCCATGCGGACATCGGTCATCGGCAGGTAATACCGCGCGGGCAAACCGGTTTCGAAGAGGATGCGCGGCGCACGGGAGTCGGCGACGGTGACGCCGTCGATCTCCACCCGCACATGCCGTGAGCCGGCCAGGATGTCGACGCGCGAGTACGGGTTGCGCGGATGGACGTAGATCGGCTCGTCCTCCTCGAACCACTCGTCCATCGCGTTCCACTCCAACCGCACCAGATCGCGCAATTCGGTGAGCGGCGAGTCGTGATATCGCAGCGCAGCGCCGCCCGCCGTGGTGCCGTCGACCATGACGTCGTAGACGGTCGCGTCGCCGCGGCTGGCGGAGTGCTGGGTATGCCCGTTCGGTTCCAGCTTCGCGCGCAGATCCGCGACCGGCAGATAGTAGGCGGGATAGTGCGGGTTCTCCCACACGAGCACCGGCCGCGCGCTGTCGGCCACGAGATGACCGCCCAGATAGACGCGCACCCGCTTCTGACTGGTCTCGACGCTGACGCGGCCCCGCTTCGCTTCGGTCATATTTCTCGACCGTACTCCTCACACCGGCAGGCGCCAGGGGTGGAAACGCCGGAGGCAGCCACGCTGGTGGCTGCCTCCGGCGGGGTATCGGGTCAGTCGTCGCCGACCGTGATGGCCTGGGCTTCCTCGACGCTGTGCGGTGCGGGATCGTGGTCGTCGAGGTGGGCCAAGGCGGTGCGCCCTGCCATCAGCACGACCACCGCGGCGGCGGTACATGCCGCGCCCACCCAGAACGGCAGTGCGATGCTGTGCTCGCCGAGCTTGCCCGCGAGGTAGGGCGCGGCGGCGCCGCCCGCGAAGCGGACGAAGCTGTAGGCCGCCGAAGCGGTGGACCGCTCGACCGGCGCCGAGATCATCACGGCCTCGGTGATCAGCGTGTTGTTCACGCCGAGGAACAGGCCCGCCAGCACGGTGCCGATGATCAGCACCGGCTTGTGCTCGGCGAAGACGGCCATCATCGCCAGATCCGCCGCGAACAACCCCAGCGAGAGTCCCATCATCGGCAGCGAACCGAACCGGCGCTGCAACCGGGGAGCCAGGAACACCGACGCGATCGCCAGCAGCACTCCCCAGCCGCAGAAGATGAAGCCGATCGCGTAGGTGCCCATGTCCAGCGGGAACGGGGTGTAGGCGAGCAGCGTGAAGAAGCCGAAGTTGTACAGCAGGGCGGTGATGCTCACGATCAGCAGACCGCGGTGACGCAACGCGCGGAACGGCGCGGCGATCGAGGTGCGGTGCGCAGGCTTGGGGCCTTCCGGCAGCAGGACGACGATGCTGACCAGCGCGACGGCCATCAGCGCCGAGACGCCGAAGAACGGTCCGCGCCAGCTGATTCCGCCGAGCACGCCGCCGACCAGGGGGCCGGTCGCGATGCCGATGCCCAGCGCCGCCTCGTACAGGATGATCGCGCGGGCCACGCCGCCGCTGGCCGCGCCGACGATGGTGGCCAGCGCCGTGGCGATGAACAGCGCGTTGCCCAGACCCCAGCCCGCGCGGAAGCCGACGATCTGCGCCACCGTGTCGGACATGCCGGCCAGCGCGGCGAACACGATGATGATCGCCAGGCCCGCCAGCAGCGTCTTCTTGGCGCCGAAGCGACTGGACACCACGCCGGTGATCAGCATGGCCACGCCCGTGACCAGCATGTAGCTGGTGAACAGCAGCGACACCTGGGAAGGTGAGGCGTGCAGTTGTTCGCCGATCGGTTTGAGAATGGGATCGACCAGGCCGATGCCCATGAACGCGATCACGCTCGCGAACGCGACCGCCCAGACGGCTTTCGGTTGCTTGGTGTCGCCCGCGGTAGGTGCCGCGGCGCGGGTGGGAGCCAAAGTGCTCATCAATGTCCCCTCGAGATCGGATCGTGCTGTCGCGTAGCCGTTTTCAAGGCCTCCAGCAAGTCGTGTAATTCGGTGTCCAGCCGCGCCAGGCGTTCGGCGTCGAAGCCGGGAAGATGTCCGCCGATCGCGACGGCGAATGCTCGGCGGAATTCGGCCAGACGGGCCCGCCCGGCCGGGGTGAGTTCGACGATCACGGCCCGGAAGTCCTCCGGGTCCTTGCGCCGGCTCGCGAAACCTTCCGCGACCAGCTTGCCGATCAGCGCCGTTGCCGCCGGCTGTGAACATCGGTCGATCCTGGCGAATTCGCTGACCCGCAGCGCTCCGTGTTCGTCGAGCACCGCCAGTGCCCGCAACATCGCGCGCGGCAGGTCGTCGCCGCTGATCACCCCGGCCAGCCGAGTGAGCCTGCCCGCGGTGACGAGAAGGTCGACGACGATGTCATCCGCTGCGTTCACCTGAGCTTGCTGCACAGGAAATATTATTACATAGGCTAACTATCTATTGGCGGTGAAGTCGGCCACATGATCCGAAGCGGGGCCCCGGTGGAGCGACCGGCTCCATCGGGGGCTATCGCACGCGAGCCGGACTGGGGTCAAAGCTGTTGTCCGACAGGCCCGATCGACCGGATCAATCCGTTTCCTCGTAGCGGATGTCGTATTTCGCCGCGATCGGATTGATCTTCACCGGGTCCAGCGCTCCATTGGTCAGCGCCGACGCACCGGCTTCGAAGAGGTCTTCCAGGTAGCACTCCCAGCCGCCGGGTGAGGAGATCTGGAGTACCCGTGGCGGTGGCTGTGACCCGCAGCGCAGGGCGTGGGGCACGCCGTGCGGCAGCAGTACGAACATGCCTCGGGTCGCGGAGAGCGTCCGATCGTCGAATTCGACGTCGAGTGTGCCTTCGAGTACATAGATGCACTCGTCGGCGACGTGGTGGGTGTGTCGGGGGATGTCGCGCGCGAGGGTCACCTCCAGCAAGGAGAACCTGCCTTCGGTGTCGGCGGTGGTGGCTTTCACCGCGAAGGCGGGCGGCAACGGCGCCCGGCCGGCCCGTGCCTCGCCTGGGTTCAGGACGCGGAAACGATTGTGGGACATGAACTGCTACCCTTCGATGAGATGAAACGGAATCGGATTCCGCTTCCGGTTGAAGGGTAAACATGAAGGGATCGCCGGTGTCAAGGCCACCATCGCCCCGTCCGCGGCGCGCGGACGCCGCGCTCAACCGCGCCCGCATCCTGGCCGCGGCTCGCACGCTGTTCGCCGAGCGCGGCAGTGCGGTGCAACTGCCCGAGATCGCTCGCGCCGCTGAGGTCGGTATCGGTACCGTCTACCGTCATTTCCCCACCCAGGCCGACCTCATCGAGGCAGCGGCCGCGCAGCGCTTCGCCGAGATCGAGGAATTCGCCCGCACCGAATGCCTGCGTGCCGAGCCGGGCGAAGGGCTCGCCCGCTACCTGCGCCACGTAGGCGAGGTGCTGACCGCCGACCGGGGCTTGTCGGCGGCCATCGAGGCGGCGCGGCAGTCGGCGGGCAGCGCGCCGCGCGGCGAATCGCGCAGCAGGCTCGAGGAGGTGATCGGCGAACTCGTCGAGCGGGATCGGGCGGCCGGGATGGTGCGCGACGACTGCACGGTGACGGACGTCTACATGATCGTCGGCGCGATGTCCGCGACCATCGGCAGCGGTAGCGGTGATTGGCGGCGGCTCGTGGAGATCGTTCTGGACGGCCTGCGCCCCGGGGCGGCCGGTAGACGCTCGAACGAGTGAGTCAGCCGGGGGCTATGTTGGCGTTGCGGTGGAAGACGTTGCCCGGGTCGTAGGCGGCCTTGATGCGGGCCAGCTTCGCGTATTTGACGCTTCCGTAGGATTCCCGGACCCGGTCGCGGTCCGTGTCAGCCATGAAGTTCACATACCCGCCGCGGTTGGAAGCCATCGGGCGCAACGCTTCCCACGTTCTGCGCACCCAGTCCCGGTCGAGGGCCAGCGTCTCGGCGTCGGGAGCCATCGCGGTGATATTGCACCCGTAGTGCGGGGTGCGCGCGCCGCCGAATGCCGTGTCGTCCTCGCCGACGGTGCTGAACGCGCCGCTGAGCGGAAAGATCGGCATGAACGACAGCGGCGCGGTCTTCTCGACGGCGTTCGCGGTCAGGACCGCGATCACGTCGTTCGAGAAATCGCCGAGGTCGAGTGCCTTCTCGTACCCACGCAAGCCCCACGGCGCCGCGCCGTCGAGCATCCGTTGCAGCCCGGCGTACGGGACGGGGCCGAGGAATTCGAACAGCGGCGGCAGTGCTTCGCGGATCGGCGCCACCGCGGCGGTGTGCTCCTCGGCTGTGCCGAAACCCGCGACGATCAGGGCGTGTCCCGCTCGGCCGTGGTATCGCTCCGGAACGAAAGGCGCAGGCGGCGCCGACATCGCCAGCGCTATCAACGCGCCCGACCGACGCGGCAGAGTGGGGATGAACTCCCGGATCAGGCGCAGAGCATCCGTCCCGTCCGGCATGTCCCAGAAGAGCAGGCCGAGGTGCACTTCCGGCCCGACGTGATGCAGGCGGTATTCGAATTCGGTGACGACGCCGAAATTGCCGCCGCCCCCGCGCAATGCCCAGAACAAATCCGCGTTCTCGTTCTCGGACGCCCGCAGCACCTGGCCGTCGGCGATAACCACCTGCGCCGAGACGAGGTTGTCGATGGCCAGTCCGGCCATGCGGGTCAGCCAGCCCATGCCGCCGCCGAGGGTGAGGCCGCCGACGCCGGTGTCGCTGACCACCCCGCCGGTCACCGCCAGCCCGTATGCCTGGGTCGCGGCGTCCAGATCCGCCATCGTCGCTCCGCCGCCGACCCGGGCGCGCTCGGCCTCCGGATTCACCACGACGCCCTTCAGCGCGCTGAGGTTGATCATCAGGCCGCCCTCGCCGACCGCGGTCCCGCTGTAGGAGTGGGCGCCGCCGCGAACGGAGATCTCCAGCCCGCGCTCCCGGCCGAAGGCCAGCGCCGCGGCCACGTCACCGGGCGACACGCACTGGGCTATCACCGCGGGGTGCCGGTCGATGTCGGCGTTCCAGATGGCGCGAGCCCGGTCGTACCCGGTATCGCCGGGGCCGAACACCGGCCCGTCCATCGTGGAACGTAGTGCCTCGAGATCGGAATTCACTGTTCGCGTCATGGCATCCTCCCAGCTGGTGGGCCCCGACGACTTGTTGGGTGACGAGTCGGCAGTTCGACTCGTGACGGCACCGATCCCGATCCGCGGTGCCACTGGAAAACGCATCCCCGCCTATGCGCGTGTGGCGCGTGTCACATCTTAGTTCATCGGCTCAGCCGCCGACAGCCACTCGGGACAGGGCGCGCCGTCGACCCGGCGCGCCCTGTCCCGGCTCAGGCGAGCTGCTCCACCGGACGGTGCGCGGCGCCGAACAGTTGCGCGTCCCCGTGGGCACGCTTGAAGAACAGATGCGCGTCGTGTTCCCAGGTGATCGCGATGCCGCCGTGCAGTTGGACGGTCTCGGCCGCGATCGCGGTGAGCGCCTCCGAGCAGTGCACGCGGGCGGCCCAGACGTCTTCGGCGGCCGACGGGCTGTCCGCCGCCACCGCCGCGGTCGCCGCGATGGACGCGGACCGGGCCGATTCCAGCAGCACGTACATGTCCGCCATCCGGTGCTTGAGGGCCTGGAAGCTGCCGATCACCCGGCCGAACTGCACCCTGGACTTGGCGTATTCCACCGTCATCTCGAGGCAGCGGTCGGCGGCCCCGACCTGCTCGGCGGTCAGCGCCGCCCACGCGACACGGCGCAGCCGGGCGACGGCCGCCGCCTGGTCGCCCGAGCCGAGCCGTCGGGCGGGCACGTCGGCGAAATCGACTTCGGCCAGCTTGCGGGTGGGGTCCATGGTGGGCGCGGATCGCCGGGTGACACCCGGCGCGGCGGGCTCGACCTCGAACAGGCCGGTCCGGGTGACGACGACGAGGGTGTCCGCCGACATCCCGTCGAGCACGTAGTGCGCGGTCCCGGTGAGGACGCCGCCCGTCTCACGCACGCCCGGTTCGTCCCAGCCGCGCTCGTCCGCCCAGCAGACCGCGATCGTGCGCGTGCCCTCCGCCGCCTCGGGCAGTAGCCGCGCGCAGGCTTCGGCGTCGCCCGACAGCAGCACGGCCTGCGCGCCGAGCACGGCCGAGCCGAGCATCGGCACGCCGGCGAGCGTGCGCCCCAATTCGCCCACCACCAGCGAGGATTCGACCAAACCCGCGCCGAAGCCGCCGAACTCCTCGGGGATCGCCAGCGCGGCGACGCCGATCTGCTCGCACAGCAGCCGCCACAGGGCCGGGTCGTAGCCGAGTTCGGTGTCCATCGCGGCGCGCACCGCCGCCGACCCGGCGTGCTTGGTCAGCAGCGCCCGCACCGAGGCGAGGAATTCCTGGTGTTCGGCGGTGCTCATCGGTGTCCTTTCGCGCATGAGCGGGAGCCCTGCGTGGTGACGCTTCGCTGCCTCCTCCGGGCCTGACCGCTCATGCTGTGGTTGTCGGTCGCATGAGCGGGGCCCTGCGTGGTTACGCTGCGCTGCCTCCTCCGGGCCTGACCGCTCATGCTGTGGTTGTTGGTCGCATGAGCGGGGCCCTGCGTGGTTACGCTGCGCTGCCGCCTCCGGGCCTGACCGCTCATGCGATGCCTCGCGCGGCGCGATCGAAGTCGGTGTCCTCCCGCAGCGCCCGTGCGATCCGGGCACGGTGCAGATCCGGTGTGCCCCAGGCCGAACGCAGGGCGGTCACCTTGGTCAGCCACAGGGAGAGGTCGTACTCGGCGGTGTAACCGATCGCGCCGTGCACCTGGAGGGCGGCGCGAGCCGCGCGGTAGGCGGCATCGCCGCAGGCGATCACGGCGGCCGACACGTCCCGGCTCCGGGTGGTTCCGGCCATGGTCAGCGCGGCCCGGTGGAGCAGTGGTTCGGCCAAGTCCAGCGCGATCAGCACGTCCGCGAGTTTCTGCTTCACGGCCTGGAACTCGCCGATCGGCTTACCGAACTGCTTGCGTTGCTTGGCGTATTCGGTCGACGCGTGCAGCAGCGCCTTTCCGGCGCCGAGCAGCTGAGCCGCGCAGGCCAGCGCGCCGGTGTCGAAGCCCGTGGCGGCGGCCGCGCGGACCTGATCGCCCTCGGCGACGGTCTCGGCCGCGGCGACCGTGAACAAGCGGCGGGCGGGATCGACCGATCGCACCAGGCCGGTGCGGTTCCCGGTGGACAGCTGATTCTCGCCGGCCAGCAGGACCACCTCGGCGGTGTCGGCGTCCAGGGCGACGCCGGGGCCCGGCGGCGCGAAGGCGACGGTGCCGAGCGCCGCGCCCTCGGCGAAGCCGGGCAACCACCGTGCCGCCAGATCCTGGTCGGGAAGCGCTTGCAGCAGGGCCGGAATCGCCGCGGCGGTCTCCACCAGCGGTCCGGGCACGGCTGCGCGCCCGAGTTCCTGGAAAGCCACGACCAGATCGATCGGCTCGGCGCCGATGCCGCCGTGCTGCTCCGCGACGGCCAGTCCGAGCACACCGGCATCGGCCAGCTGCCGGATCAGCGCGCGACCCGGCCCGCTGTCGCCCGATGCCCACGCGCGCACGGCGGAGGGCGCGCGGCCCGCATCCAGCAGTTTTCGCAGGCTGGCACCGAAATCGAGTTGTTCGGGGCTGAGCGCGAATCTCATCGGCTGCTTCCTCTCGGTAGTCCGAGCAGCCGCTCGGCGATGATGTTGCGCTGGATCTCATTGGTGCCCGCGTAGATCGGGCCGGACAGCGCGAACAGATATCCGTCGGTCCACGGCCCGGAACGTTCCGCGGACGCGCCGAGCACGTCGAGCGCGGTTTCGTGCATGGCGATGTCCAGCTCGGACCAGAAGACCTTCGTGATCGAGGATTCCGCGCCCAGCTTGCCGCCCTCGTCGAGGCGGGTGACCGTGCCGAAGGTGTGCAGCCGGTAGGCCTCGCTGCCGATCCAGGCGTCCACCACGGCGTCACGTTGCGCGGTGTTGCCCTCGTCGCCCGCCTCGCGCCACAGATCGATCAGCCGCTGGGCGGTGGCGCTGAACCGGCCGGGGCTGCGCAGCGAGAGGCCGCGTTCGTTGCTGGAGGTGCTCATCGCCACCCGCCAGCCCTCGCCGGGTGCGCCGATCACGTCGCGGTCGGGCACGAACACGTCGTCGAGGAAGATCTCCGCGAAGCCGGGTTCACCGTCCAGCTGCGGGATCGGGCGCACCGAGACGCCGTCGGCGGTCAGCGGGAACATCACGTAGGTGAGTCCCTTGTGCCGCTCGGCCTCGGGATCGCTGCGGAACAGCCCGAACGCCCAGTCCGCGAAGGAGGCGCGCGAACTCCAGGTCTTCTGGCCGCTCAGCAGCCAGCCGCCGCTGGTGCGCCGGGCCGTCGAGCGGATACCGGCCAGGTCGCTGCCCGCTTCCGGCTCCGACCAGGCCTGCGCCCAGATGTCGTCGCCGCGCGCCATCCGCGGCATGATCCGCTCCAGCTGTTCGGGCGTGCCGTGTTCGAACAGCGTCGGGGCCAGCAGGAATATGCCGTTCTGGCTGACCCGCCCCGGCGCGCCCGCCGCGTAGTACTCCTGCTCGAACAGCACCCATTCCAGCAGCGAGGCGTCGCGCCCGCCGAACTCCTCCGGCCAGGCGACCACCGAGAGCCGGGCGTCGGCGAGGGTGCGCTCCCAGGCGCGGTGCGCCTCGAATCCGGCCTTCGTGTCCATCGAGGCCAGCGGTTTCGCGGGTTTGTTCGCGGCGAGGAATTCGCGGACCTCCCGCTGGAATTCCTGGGTCGCCTGGTCGAGATCCAGATCCACTACGTCGTTCCGTTCTGTTCTGCGGTGCCCGCCGACGCCTTCATCGACTTGGCGTTCATGCCGCCGAGGGAGTCGGCGCCGACCTCGGCGTTGTGCGCGTGCGCGAAGTGGTGCAGCCCGAAGACCGAGTCCATGCCCGACCGCATGCCCATCAGGTCCTCGGCCTGGTTGACCGCCTTCTTCGTGAGCGCGAGACCGAACTGCGGCATGGTGGCGATCTTCTCGGCCAGCGCCAGCGTCTCGGTCTCCAGCTCGGCGCGGGGCACCACCCGGTTGACCATGCCCCATTCCTTGGCCTGCGCGGCGCCGAACCGGTCGCCGGTGAACAGGAATTCCTTGGCCGCGCGTGGACCCATCACCCACGGGTGCGCGAAGTACTCGACGCCCGGAATGCCCATGCGGACCACGGGATCGGAGAAGAACGCGTCGTCGGAGGCGATGATCAGATCGCACACCCAGGCCAGCATGAGCCCGCCCGCGATGCAGGCGCCCTGCACCATGGCGATGGTCGGCTTCGGAATCTCCCGCCAGCGCCTGCACATGCCGAGGTAGACCTCGAGCTCCCGGGCGAAGCGCTGATCGCCACCGGCGCGGTCCACGTGGTCCCACCACAGCGCCGCTTTGTTCTGGTACCGCACATGGTGATCGCGGCCCGGCGTGCCGATGTCGTGGCCGGCGCTGAAGTGTTTCCCGTTGCCCGCCAGCACGATCACGCCGACCTCGGGGTCCTCGACGGCGCGCTCGAAGGCGGCGTCGATGGCATATGTCATCACCGAGTTCTGCGCGTTGCGGTAGTCCGGCCGGTTCAGCGTGACGATCGCGACGCGACCGCGCCGCTCATAGGTGACGACTTCACCTTCGTCCGGGATCGCCGGACCCTCGTTCGGGGTTGCCGGTTCCGACATTACGACTTCTCCTCACGTAGTTGACGCTTGAGCACTTTCCCGGCGGCGCTGTAGGGCAGCTGGTCGCGGAATTCGACGACTCGCGGCACCTTGAAGTTGGCCAGCACGGTCGCCGCGTGGGCGCGCACCTGCTCCTCGGTGAGCGCCGAGCCGGGTTTGCGCACCACGTACGCCTTGCCCACCTCGCCCATCCTCGTGTCGGGCACGCCCACCACCGCCGACTCGGCCACGCCGTCCAGCCGGGCCAGCGCCTGTTCGACCTCGGCGGGATAGACGTTGAAGCCGCCGGAGATGTACATGTCCTTGAGCCGGTCGGTGATCTTCAGGTACCCGCGCTCGTCGATCGTGCCGATGTCGCCGGTGTGCAGCCAGCCGTCGGCGTCGATCGTCTGCGCGGTGCTGTCCGGGTCGTCCAGGTAACCGAGCATCACGTTCGGCCCGCGCAGCAGGACCTCGCCCGCCTCGCCGAGGCGCAGCTCGAAATCCGCGATCGGCCTGCCGCAGGTGTTCGCGATGGTCTCGGCGTCGTCATCGACCCGGCACATGGTGCCGAAGCCGGCGCTCTCGGACAGGCCGTAGGCGGTGATGACGACGTCGAAGGCCAGCTCCGAGCGCATCCGCTCGATCAGCACCACCGGCACCGTCGCCGCGCCGGTGACGGCCACCCGCAGCGAACTCAGGTCGAATTCGGCGCGGCGCGGGAAATCCAGGATCGTCTGGTAGATCGTCGGCGGGCCGGGCAGCACGGTGACCCGCTCCGCGCCGATCAGCCGCATCGTCTCCGGTACGTCGAAGGTGGCCTGCGGAATGATCGTGGCCCCCGTGACCAAGCAGGCGAGAATGCCCGCCTTGTATCCGAAGTTGTGGAAGAACGGGTTCACCACCAGATACCGGTCGTCGCCGCGCAAGGTGGCGCATTCGGCCCAGGCCCGCACCACCGACAGCGCCTGCCGGTGGGCGACCAGGGTGCCCTTGCTGCGGCCGGTGGTGCCGGAGGTGAACAGGATGTCGGAGATGTCGTCGGGACGCACCGACTCGGCGCGCTGCTCGGCTTCGGCCACCGTCACCGGCGCGGCGACGGTCGCGAGTTCCGACCAGTCCAGCGCGGCGATGTCGGTGTTCTCGGTGCCCGGCTCGACCGGGATCACCACCACGGTATCGATGGCCAGGTCGGGCGCGGTCGCGCGCAGTTCGGCGAGCCGGTCGCGGCCGAGGAACGGCCCCGCGATGAACAGCGCCTTCGCGTCCACTCGTCCGAGCACGTCGGCGGCCTCGTCGGCCACGTAGCGGGTGTTCAGGGGTACCAGCGCCGCTCCGGCGTAGTGCGCTGCCAGCGCGGCGACCACCCAGTGGTGCGTATTGGGCGCCCACATGGCCACGCGGTCGCCCACCCGCACGCCACGCGCGATCAGCGCCCGCGCCACTTCCTGGACCGCCTCCAGCAATTGGGTCCAGTCCAGCCGGACCTCGCCGTCGGCGATCGCCGGGGCGTCGCCGAAGGTCCGAGCGGCGTGGTGCAGTGCCATCGGTGTCGTCTGTGCAGGGGTTGTCACGGTTGTCCTCACCGTCCGCGAGTCACTTATGCGAGTGCTCTACAAAGCAAGTGCTTGGTAGGTTATCCTACCGGCGTGGGTGCGATCCAGACCTCAGAATCCGACACCGCCGCTGCGGACGGGCGGTTTTCCGCTGCGCAGGACGAGCGATTCGCCGCCGAAGTGCGCGAGTGGCTGGAGGAGAACCTCAACGGAGACTTCCGCGAGCTGCGCGGCCTCGGCGGTCCCGGCCGCGAACACGAGGCGTTCGACGAACGCCTCGCCTGGGACCGGCACCTGGCCGCGGCCGGGTGGACCTGCCTGGGCTGGCCGAAGGAGTACGGCGGCCGCGAGGCCACGGTGCGCCAGCAGGTGATCTTCCACGAGGAGTACGCCAAGGCGAACGCGCCCGCGCGGGTGTCGCACGTCGGCGAGGAACTGCTCGGCCCGACCCTGCTCGCGTTCGGCACCCAGGCGCAGAAGGACCGGTTCCTACCGGGCATCCGCAATGTCAGCGAACTGTGGTGCCAGGGCTATTCGGAACCGGGCGCGGGCTCCGACCTGGCCGCGATCACCACCGCCGCGCACCTGGACGGCGACGAGTGGTCGATCAACGGGCAGAAGATCTGGACCTCGCTCGCGCACGTCGCGGACTGGTGCTTCGTCGTCGCCCGCACCGAGCGCGGGTCCGCCAGGCACAAGGGCCTGTCCTACCTGCTGGTCCCGATGAAGCAGCCGGGCATCGACGTGCGCCCGATCATCCAGCTGACCGGCACGTCGGAATTCAACGAAGTCTTCTTCGACAACGCCCGCACCGCGGCCGACCTGGTGGTCGGCGAGCCGGGTGACGGGTGGCGCATCGCCATGGGCACGCTCACCTTCGAGCGCGGCATCTCCACCTTGGGCCAGCAGATCCGGTTCGCCCGGGAGCTGGCCGACATCGAGGCATTGGCCCGCCGCACCGGCGCGGCCGACGACCCGCTGATCGCCGACCGGATCGATCGCGCCTGGGTCGGGCTGCGAGTGCTGCGCGCGCACGCCATGCGCACGATGGAAGGCGCGGGCGTGGACGACGGCGCGGGCCAGGCCTCGGTGGCGAAACTGCTCTGGGCCAATTGGCATCGCGGGCTCGGCGAGCTGGCGATGGCCGTGCTCGGCGCCCGCGGCCTGGTGGCGGGCGAGGACGATCTCAACGAATGGCAGCGGCTGTATCTGTTCACCCGCGCCGACACCATCTACGGAGGTTCGAACGAAGTGCAGCGCAACATCATCGCCGAGCGCGTGCTCGGCCTACCCCGCGAGGCGCGCCCATGAGCGGCCCGCTGTCGGTCGCCCCCGCGCCCGTCGCCGGGCACGGCCTGCTGACCGGGCGCGCCGCCGTGATCACCGCGGCCGCGGGCACCGGCATCGGCTCGGCCACCGCGCGCAGGCTGCTGGCCGAGGGCGCGGACGTGGTGGTCTCCGACTGGCACGAGCGGCGTCTGACGGAGACCGCGACCGAGCTGGCCGGCGAGTTCCCGGACCGGCGGGTCGCCTCGATCCCGTGCGACGTGCAGAGTACCGAACAGGTGAACGCGCTGGTCCGCGGTGCCGCCGAAGCGCTCGGCCGGATCGACGTCATGGTCAACAACGCCGGGCTCGGCGGGGAGACGCCCGTGGTCGACATGACCGACGAGCAGTGGGACCGAGTCCTCGACATCACCCTCAACGGCACCTTTCGCTGCACCCGCGCCGCGCTCGGCTACTTCCGCGACGCGGGTCACGGCGGCGTCATCGTGAACAACGCCAGCGTGCTGGGCTGGCGCGCGCAGCACGGTCAGGCGCACTACGCCGCGGCGAAAGCGGGCGTCATGGCGTTGACCCGATGCAGCGCGATCGAGGCCGCCGAACTCGGCGTGCGGATCAACGCGGTGGCCCCGAGCATCGCCAGGCACGCTTTCCTGGACAAGGTCAGCTCCACCGAGCTGCTCGACCACCTGTCGGAGCGGGAGGCGTTCGGCCGCGCGGCCGAGCCGTGGGAGGTCGCCGCGACGATCGCCATGCTGGCCAGCGACTACACCACCTACCTGACCGGCGAGGTGGTCTCGATCAGCAGCCAACGCGCCTGAGCCGCAGCGATTCCCGGGCTCGTCCGCGCCGCGCCGGGCGGACGAGCCGGCCCGGCGACCACCGAGCAGCCGGTCTCCCGCCGTCGCGGGCGAGTCCTCCCGCGCCGTATTGCGATCGCCTTCTCGCATCGCGCACGCCACCCGAAATGAGCGGCTGATCAGGTAGAAAAGGGCAAGCCGCGAGGGGTCGGGGTGTGCCATGCTGGATGAGATCGGATCCGCGCTCGACAAGGGGGCGATGGCTATGGGCCTGGATCGCCCACCTGCCCGCGAACAACTGGAACTCGATGTGGTGCGCGAAGTCGTGCTGGCCAGGCGACGGCTCGACAGCCTCGTCCTCTCGGCGCTCACCCTCGGCGCCGAACTCATCGAGCACACTTCCGCGAGGGCCGTCGCCACGGCCGCCATGCGCATTCTCGCGCAGCACGCCGTCGACGAGGGGGAGGTCGCCCGCGACCCGCGCCGCGCCTTGCGCGCCGATCTGGCGCGCGATCGCGAGCGTGCCCGGCGCATCGGCCTCAGCGCCGACGGTACGGAGACCGAGCAGGAGCGGCGCAGGCAGCGCCAGACCGCCCTGCTGTGCGAGGTGCGCTCGGATCTGCTCGCGGTGGTCGCGAAATGCCGGAAATTCCGCTTCGACCAGGTGACTTTCGCCGACGAGATCGCGCAGGGCCTGTGCGCGGCCACCGACAAGCTGGTGGTCGAGGCCGATATGGACGCCTACCACGCCTGGCAGCGCGGCATGGTGCTCAAGCTGAGCGAGGAACCCGTGCGCGGCGGCCCGCCACGGGTGATGGCCACGGTGGACGCCGGTCCGGATCGCGGTCAGCTCACCGTGGAATGGGACAGTTGCGAACGCCGTCTCGCGCTCGTCGCGCGAATGGCGCGGGCGGGCGTCTCGCCCGTGACCATCTGCGATCGCCTGCTGGCCGATCTGTCGGTCTCCTCGCCACTGCGCTACTCGGAGCGGTGAGCTCGACCAAGCAAATGCTTGGTTGTATGATGGCCGTGTGCCCGCAACAGACGCCTCTAAATCAGCTCGGCGCAGTGAGTTGCTCGCCCTGGCGGCCGAATTGTTCGCCGAGCGGGGATTGCGCGCCACCACGGTGCGCGACATCGCCGACGCGGCCGGAATCCTCTCGGGGAGCCTCTATCACCACTTCGATTCCAAAGAGTCGATGGTGGACGAGATCCTGCGCGGGTTCCTCGACGAGCTGTTCGGCCGCTATCGCGAGATCGTCGCCTCCGGCCTGAGCGCGCGAGACACCTTGGAAGCCTTGGTGCTCGCCTCCTACGAGTCGTTCGACCGCTGGCACGCCGCGGTGGCGATCTACCAGACCGAGGCGAAGCGACTGCGCGACTCGGAGCGGTTCA
This sequence comes from Nocardia sp. NPDC005745, assembly GCF_040630775.1. Lineage (NCBI taxonomy): Bacteria > Bacillati > Actinomycetota > Actinomycetes > Mycobacteriales > Nocardiaceae > Nocardia > Nocardia sp. NPDC005745. The sequence goes on along the minus strand of NZ_JBEXYF010000007.1, from coordinate 190,115 downwards.
CCTACATCGCCGACTACAACCGCGAATTCCGCGAGCTGTGGCACCGGGTGCTCACCAACGGTGTGCGGGACGGCGCCTTCCGGCCGGAACTCGACGTCGAACTGGCCTACCGCTTCCTGCGTGACACGGTCTGGGTCGCGGTGCGGTGGTACCGGCCGGGTGGGCCGATCACCGTCGAAAACCTCGCAAAGCAGTACCTGACCATCGTGCTCGACGGACTCACCGTCCCCGAGCGCACCACGTAGGAGTCCTTACATGTCAGCACCTTCCGCGTCCCGTCGTCCGTATGCCCCGCTGCGGGACGCCTACGTGATCGATGCGGTACGCACCCCCGTCGGCAAGCGCGGTGGCGCGCTGGCGAGCGTGCATCCGGCCGATCTGGGTGCGGCCGCGCTGCGCGGCCTGCTGGACCGCACCCCGATCGACCCGGGCGTCGTGGACGACGTCATCGTCGGTTGCGTCGACAATGTCGGCCCGCAGGCGGGCAATATCGGCCGCACCATGTGGTTGGCCGCCGGATATCCCGAAGAGGTTCCCGGCGTCACCGTGGACCGGCAGTGCGGATCCAGCCAGCAGGCCATCAATTTCGGCGCGCAGGCCATCATGAGCGGTACCGCCGAGGTGATCGTCGCCGGCGGCGTGCAGAACATGAGCGCGATCCCGATCTCCGCGGCCATGCTGGCGGGCAAGGAGTACGGCTTCGACACCCCGTTCGTCGGCGCGCAGGGCTGGGACCACCGCTACGGCACCGGTGAGGTGACACAGTTCCGCGCCGCCCAGCTGATCGCCGAGAAGTGGGGCATCAGCAGGGAAGAGATGGAGCGCTGGGCGCTGCGCAGCCACGAGCGGGCCCGCGACGCGATCAAGAACGGCCGCTTCGACAACGAGATCGTGCCGGTCGGCGACTTCTGGATCGACCAGGGTCCGCGCGAGACCAGCCTGGAGAAGATGGCTTCGCTGCCGCCCCTGGCCGAGGGCAGCCCGCTCACCGCCGCGGTGGCCAGCCAGATCTCCGACGGCGCCAGCGCCACCCTGCTCGCTTCGGAGTGGGCGGTGCAGGAGTACGGCTTGACCCCGCGAGCGCGCATCCACCATGTGAGCGCGCGCGGCGCGGACCCGATCTTCATGCTCACCGCCCCGATTCCGGCGACCAAGTGGGCGCTGGAGAAGACCGGCCTCACCATCGACGACATCGACGTGATCGAGATCAACGAGGCGTTCGCGCCGGTGGTGCTGTCCTGGCTGAAGGAGACCGGCGCGGACCCCGAGAAGGTGAACGTCAACGGCGGCGCCATCGCGCTGGGCCACCCGCTCGGTGCGACCGGTGCGAAACTGTTCGCCACGCTGCTCAACGAACTCGAGCGGATCGAGGGCCGTTACGGCCTGCTCACCATTTGTGAGGGCGGCGGCACCGCCAACGCGACCATCATCGAGCGCCTGCCCCGCTGACCGTCACCGAGCGGCACGTCGGCGAATTCGTGACGCCCGACGTGCCGCTCGGCATGCGCATCGTGGGTGCCGGGGGCTCAGTCGGATTGCACCTCATGGTCCGAGTGTCCTTGTGACGAAACGTCATTGATCACGCTCTGGCTCGCGGGGCCTCCGGTGGATTCGCTCCCTTCGTCTCCGCGGGCGTCCGGTTTCGCGTACGAGTCGGTCTCGTCGCCGCGGGCGGTCGGCTTGCCCTCGCTGCCCTTACCCTTGCCTTTTCCCTTGCCCTTCCCCTCGGACTTCCCTTTCCCTTTGCCCTTTCCCTTGCCTTCGCCTTCGTCGGCGCCACTCGCGTCGGAGGGTTGACCCTGCTCTTCGTCCTGCGCCAGGTAGGCGACCGGATCGCCGCCGATCGTCTCGCTCGTCGCGGGCTGCGCGACAAAACCCATCGTCAACGTGCCCGCGGCGACCGCCGCTGCCGTCACGATGGCCCGAACGGTTGTCTTTCCCACTGCCAAACCTCCCTGGTGATCGGTTTCGTCGGTGGAGCAGCGCGAAGTTAGCACCGGGAATGAGCCGCGCTTCCGGGCTCGCCGCGCCCGAATGCCCTCGTGACGAGGCCGACATCCCGCTGTGACGAATGCCGAGATGTCCGGACAATCCGCTATCGCTGCGACCGCAGGTATTCGTCGTGTTCGCGATCTTCGCGGTAGTAGCGCTGGGTCAGAGTGGTGAGCCGGTTGATCTCGGCCGCCATCGCGGAAGGTTCCAGCGGTTTGGCGACGATGGGGTCGCCGGTCTTGACGTAGTAGCGACCGTCCGCGTAATCCATCCACCAGAAGCCGCGTCCGAAGCTCGGGCGCGCGTCGAGGGCCGGACCAGCGAGCACCGTGATCTCACCGAGGCCGAGGCGTTCGCGTTTGAAGATTCGGTCCAGTTGCGCGACGACGCCGACCTCATACGGCTTGCGCACCGGCCGATCCCGGTCGGCGCTCACTTCTTCCCGCCGCGCTTCGATCGGCGGATGTGTGCCCGCAGGCATCTTGGGCAGCGCGGCCACCGCTTTCGCGGCCACTCGTTGCGCGGCGCAGAAACTCACGATCACGTCACCGCCGGTGTCCGGCGCGGTACCGGGAAGCTGGACCAGGGTGGCGCCGACCTGCCCGCGTACGGCCCCGTGGAAACGGAAGACGATCGACATGTCCGGGCCGCCTATCCCTTTGGACTCGACGCGCGCCTCCGGTTCCAGCAATACGTCGAGCGCCCGTTCCAGTTCGACGGCGTATCGCCCGAGTAGCGCGTCCACCGCCTCCTCGCGCTGACGCTTCAGATCGGCGAAATCCATCTCCTCCGGCCGGTATTGCAGCGGGTAGGGCAGGCGGTCGCGACCGTAGGCTGCCCAGAGGATTTCGAATTCCTGCCCGGTGAAGCGCCAGTCAGCCATTCGGGTTGTCTCCGATGACCGGAGGGACGGACTTCGGCAAGGAGTCCAGACCGATGAGTTCCTCGCCGTTGTTCTGGTTGATCAGGTAGTCCTTGACGCCGGAGGTCTCCCGCTCGTCGTCCTTGCCGCGAGTCCCCATTCCGGGGGCCATGCCGGTCGTGCCGGCCGCGCCGGATCGAGCCGCCTGGCTGCCGGTTGCCGTGGCGGCCGGAAGGGCGTTCGGCTGCTGTGGACCGGCGGGAACGTTGCGGCCCGGCACCGGCGCGGCGGTGGAATTCGGCGTACCGGGACTGCTCGGGCTGCCGGATCGCCGGGGAGTGCTCGGGCTCGTGGTGCCGGGTCGGCCCGGTGCGGCGGTAGTGATGTTCGGGCTCGGTGTGGTGGTGCTGCTCGGCGTCGTCGACGGGGTGGTCGAGGTAGTCGGTTGCACGCTGGTCGGCTGGTCCAACCCAGCCGGGGTGACCGACTGAGGCGTGGTGTCTGCGGGGTCGGTCCGGGGCGAATCCTGCGGGTCACCCTCGGACGGTTCGGTGGACTCCGGCTCCGCGCCTGCGGGATCGACCGAGTCGGAAGACTCTTGTGGCGCGGTGGAATTCGAGCTACCAGGTGACGACGGACCTGGCTGCCCGCTATCCGCCACGATCTGCGGAGCGGTCGGCAGGACAGGCACGCCGTGGTCGGTTTGAGTGGCGACCTGCCCGTACACCGTGCGAAGGATCCGCCGCGCTTCCTGCGTGGCCTCCTCCTCGGTGTAATCACCCGCCTTCATGACGCCGTCCTGCGGCAACGTCTTACCCATCAGGTCCGGGCGTTCGGTGGCCTGCGGCATCAGCGCCTGCGTCTGCTCGAGACCGGTATGCATCTCCGACAGCTTGAAACTCACCAGACAAGCGGCATCGGCCAGGTTCCCCGACTGATTGCGGTAGTTCGTGACCGCCTCGGCCGCCGCCTTGCCGGATTGCCCCGTCCACCCCGGATTCGTGCCGTCACCGGTCACGGTGCGGCTGAACTGCTCGTTGAACGCCTGAATCGCCCCGGTCAGGTTCATCCCGATGTTCAGCCAAGCCTCGGACGCCTCCCGCACCGTCCCCGGCCGCATCGCGTTCACGGCATCGACCATCTGCGCCAACGTCATACTGTCGTAGTTGTCTGGCCCGGGAATCCGCGGCGGCTCGTATTCCCCCTGAAACGACGTGCCCAACCGACCGGTGAAGTCGTAGATCGTGTCGCGCTCCCGATTCCACTGCTCCTGCGCGGTGATGATCCGGTTCCGGTACTCGTCGTAGGTCATGGTTGGGCGTCCAGACCGGTGAGCTGGTCGGCCCTGGACTGATCCAGCTCCACGAAGTTCGCGATTGCTTTGGCGACAACCTCTTTCACGATCTTCACCGCGTCGATGTGCTGCATGAGGACGGCGTCCAGAGATTGTTCCGTACCGCTCGACTTCAGCCTGAACTTCTCTTGTAGCGCAACCCCGGACGGGAACGGGCCGAACCCGGTGACATCGATGAGCCGGTCAGCCATCCGCATGATTCCGTCGAGGCGGTCGAGGTAGTTATCACACGCTGTATCCAAACCTTTGCCGACATCAGGATGCAGCATCAACTCGCCCGCGTTCGCCTGGTCCAGTAGTCCGCGCCATTCCGCCGGATCGACCCCTATGGCCATCACCCCTCCTCAGTTCGCGGGCAGGTACCGCACCAGGTCGTCGGCGTGACGACCAGCCTCCTGGCAAGGCTCGCCTTGCTTTCCGATCGAATAGCGCGTCGTAACCTTGAAAATGACTGTTCCGTGCGCATTTTCGACCGCGACACTGCATTTGAGTCGCTTGCTGTCACCGACGTCCAGGTATTGCAGGGCGCGGTGCGAGCCCACCGTCAAGGGCGTGAACGATTCCTTGTCCTGGCGTTGGCGAACTTCGTCCAGAGCGAAGGCTCCGGACAGTACGCCGAGGTCATACCAGCGTGCTGCTGCCTGCCAGCCACAAACCTTCCACCCGGTGAAGTCCACTCCGGCGACATCTTTCTCTCTGGTCGCTTGATTGAGACCGGTGCCGGAAATGGCTGATTCAGGCAACGTGCACGGATCCCACAGAGCCGCGTCGGGGTCACCGGTCTTCGACGTCGACGTCGAGGCGGCGGCCACGGGGGTGGTTGCCGTTGGCGTGGGTATGTCCGTGGCGTCATTGCATCCCACGGCAACAAGAGTGGCACCGAGCGCGAGCGCGGCACCACGCAGAAACTTCCCCCAGCTCGTCATCGGTTCCTCACCGCCGGTGCCGTAACGCATCGACGGGGGCCGGACCGGCTTATCCGCCCCCTGCAAGCTGGGATCGACGCTACTGGCCGGTCCCCACGGGTGCAACCAGGTCGGTGCTGATTCACGCCATCGCAATTGTGAAGTTGTGCAACGCACCTCACCAGCCGCGATCGCGTGGAACGGTGAGAGACTCATGCCCTCAGCGCGGTCTACGACTTGGCCGGGCAACCGTCTCCGATGCGGGTATCGCAGCAGGCGGCATCAGCTCCAACCTGCGCGATAGGCGAGTTCCCCGATACGACTCCGCGTGAGTTCGGTGGTTTGTGTCCGGGCTCGGCCGACCAGCTGGGAGCCGTACCGTGCTACGGCCCGCCCGGCAGGCGGCGTTGTCCCGTCCCCACTTCGTCCTTCAAGTCTTCGTAGCCGACCGCCAGTTCGGCCAGGCGTTCCCATGCGTCGCCGAGGACCCAATTCGAGCTGCTTGCCAACGCCGCGTAAGCGAGTGCGGTGTACTCGGCGAGGCGGTCTACCACCGAGCCGACCGTCTCGGTGTGGACGCGGGCCGCGCCGAGAGAGGGTCGTAGCTGGGCAGTGACCCAGCGGTCGATGTCGCGGACCAGTCGGGCGCGGCATTGATCGATCGACTCGGCTTGCGCCAGTCCGGCGGAGAGGCGGCTTTCGTGTAGTGCGGTGAGGTCTCGAGCTGCGGTCAAGAGGGGATGGTCGTCTCGAGCGTCGCCGCGACAGGCGGCCAACAGGCGGTGTTTGGGGGGTAGAGGTTCCGGTGTCATCGCGCGCCGCCGGGGGAGGGCCGGTCCATCCGCGGATGGGCGATATGGCGAAGCGAGAAGGTCACGCGCTCAAACCCTTTCCGGATTCGCCGTTCGCCACCGTGTGCCGGTTTCGCGGGTGTCGAGTGGACGCTCCGAGTGCCAGCCGCCGGATCGACGCCAGGACCAACTGGCCGGACGGACGGTACGCGGAGCGCGGAGGTTCGATCCAATGGCGGAACAAGGCACATCGGTCGGTGGGGGAAGGGAGCGCGATCTCACCGCCCGCACGCACTATCGAGACGTCGAGGCGGAACATTTCCGCGAACAGGCTGTCGTCGTTCGGCAGATCGGGACGCACCAAGTAACTCCACCGTTGGGAACGCGGATGGGACATGATCGGGCCGATATCGTGCCCACGGCGCTGTAAGTCGATCTTCACGAGTTGCCCCAGGTGGGCGGGCGTCATCAGCGCCCAGACGATTCCGGCCCGAATCACGATGCGGCCCAACTCGGGTGGGTCGACGATCGCGGGCAGGCCGCACACCTGCCGGTAATACCGGCAGCGGGACACAGGCGTGTCCCCGAACTCCGATTGGTTCATTTCCAGACCTCTGCGCGAGTCGGTGAGCTAGGGTGCGCCCAGCCCTGGAAGTCGGCAGAACCCAGGGGCGGGGGCGTGGTGGGAGATCGGGGTGGCCCCCTACTGGGCGCGAAGTCAGCAAAACACCTTTGACCTGCGCGGAGTTCGAAGTCTGGGTTTCCCAGCCGAACTCGGCCGAAGGTCCAGAGCAAATCCCGTGCCGGGTCGTAGTCGTCACCCGGTACGGGTCGAATTCGCATGAGGAAGGGGACCACTGTGACCGATACCGGCTCGACCCTGCCGAGGCGCCAGTTGGGGCGTTATCTGCGGGAGGCGCGGACGGAGCTGGACATGTCGCTCGAACGAATGGCGGATCTGACAGATCTGAGTTCGTCAGGGCTGCAACGACTCGAAACCGGCCAACCGACGCGGATGAAAGTGCGTGACTTGCATGCGATTTGCGAAGTGCTCGGCCTGTCCGAAGAGATGGCCGCAGCGATGATCGGACTATTGCGGCAGAGTGCGGAGCCGAACTGGTGGCACGAATACGGCAATCTGATTCCCGCAACCTTTGATGTATATGTCGGACTCGAGACGGCAGCACAGAAGTTGACCACCTACCAGCCCTCCCTAGTGCCGGGTCTGCTTCAGACAGCTGATTACGCCGCAGCGCTGATCCAGGCTGGTACGCCAGAAGAAAGCCGCGCCGAACTGAGGCGGCGCGTGGAACTGCGGATGAAACGCCAGACGATCGTCACAAGGAAACGGCGGCCGATCGTGCTGGAGGTCCTGCTGCATGAGTGCGCTCTTCGAAGCACCGTCGGGGACCACCGTGTCATGGCGGCGCAGCTTCATTACCTGGCCGAGATCGGAAAGATGCTGAACGTGACCATACGAGTGCTGCCGTTCGGCGCGGGTGCACCGGTAGGTCATCCCGTAGGGCAATACGCGATCCTCGAGTTCGGGGACGCTTCAGATGGCAGGTCGGTGGAACCTCCGGTTGTGTACTTGGAGACCTTCACCGGTTGCATGTATCTCGAAAAGCCAGAAGACATCCGGCGGTACGATCGAGTGCACGATTGTCTCCGGCGGGCCTCGTTGGACGAGGCTTCTAGTAGAAGCCTGCTCCGGCAGGTGGCGAAGGAGTTACAGGCATGACTGCTGACCTATCCAAGGCCGATTGGTTCAAGAGCAGCCACAGTGCGACTCAAGCGGATTGTGTCGAGGTCGCCTTCCTCGCAGACGGTCTCGTCGGGGTGCGGGATTCGAAGAACACAGCCGGCCCGGCGCTTGTGTTCCCGCCTCGCGCATGGGACACGTTCACCGAGAGCTTCGTCTCTGGTGAGACTGGCCGGCGCTAGGCGTCACTTTCCTGTCAGTGAACGAAGGGGTCGAGTGTGAAAGCGGAGATGGTCGAGGCCCGGTGGTTCAAGAGCAGCCACAGCGGCACCCATTCTGATTGCGTCGAAGTCGCTTTCCTGGTTAGACACCAGATTGGCGTGCGGGACTCCAAGAATCCGACCGGACCCGCGCTCGTCTTCGGGACCAACGATTGGGATGCCTTCACTGCGGCGGTCCGGTCTGGGGAGTTCGCTTCATAGCAAGCTTGAACGGATAGACCTGGACGGACTTCGGTCAGCGGAGCGATGCCTCAGAATCCGGGCGGTTCTGGGGCATCGGCTTCTGCGGGCGCGGTAGCGCGGCTCACGGCACGGCAGTTGACGACTCCTAGCGGTGTCCGTTGGGGTCGCGCATGTAGGCCCCTCGTCCCCTCGGGAATGTGATCCGTCGACGTCTGCCGTTTGAGGCCGTTCGCGGCGAAGTACCGAGTCCTTCCGCGCGTTCCGGCGGCGGGTGCACGGATCTTCGCGCTCGCATGGGCAGTGCGTTCCGATGCCCACTTTGTCCCTGCGACCAGGACGAACATCATGTCAGTGGCCGTGTCAGGTCAGTATCAGTCCGGTATCAGCCGGTCTGGCGACAGTACTCACATGAACAGCGCAGCGAACATCAGCAGCACAGCGAACGACTCGACCTGGACCGGCAGGGTGCCGGTGGACGACACGGCCCTTGCCGTGACCGACACCGGCGGCCCCGGCCGTCCCATCGTCTACCTGAACGGCGCCTACGCCAGCCAGCAGCCCTGGCGGCCCGTGATCGCCGAACTCGGCAGCGGCTACCGGCACATCACCTTCGACGAGCGGGCTCGCGGCAAGTCGAAGCGGTCGGCGGATTACTCCTTCGAGGCGTCCCTGCGGGATGTCGATGCCGTGCTCGCGGCGCGGGGCGTGGACCGGCCGCTGCTCGTGGGCTGGTCCTACGGCGGAATCCTCGCGTGGCACTGGGCCGACCGGAACCCGGATCGCATCCTGGGTGTGGTGACCGTGGACTCCGCGCCATACGGCTTGACCGGCGAGGAGGGCCGGGAACGGATCCGGAAGCTCTTCCACAAGATGCGGTTCGTGCTGCCGCTGGCGCGCCCGTTCGGCTTGGCCGCGCGGATGACCGCGGCCCAGCACGCCGAGGTCGGCATCGATGCCAACGAGGTCGCCGCCGCCAGCGTGCCGGTTCTCGAGCGCCTGACCTGCCCGGTGCGCTTCGTCCTGGCCACGGGCAACAGCCTCGGGAGCGAGGACGGGGAGATGGAACAGGTGCGGGCCTCACTCGATCCGGTGCTCGCGCACAACCCGAACGTGAAGGTGAGTGCGAAGGTCGCGAGCAACCACTCGCACATTCTGCGCAAGGACTTCCGAGCCGTCGCCGAAGCCGTACGGGAGACCGCGGCCGCCCACATTCAGCAGGTCCATTGAGCCATGACTGCCGAGCGTACGATCCGGCCGGGCGGCGGCGTCGAGCCGCAGCCCGCCACCATCCATCCGCCGATCGACAATTTCGACAGGCGTCACGCGAGCCGGATGCAGACGAACCGCGGGATCGCCGCCTGCTGTAGCGGCGGCCTCGTTGCCATCCCGGTCGAGTGGCCCGACCTGCTCACCGGAGGCCGCTCCATCGACACGGTGACCTGTTCGAGGCGCGGGGTGATTTCAACGAAACCGAAACCTGGTACCACCCCGCCCTCGACACCGACCGTGCATACATCCTGGGCAGATTCGACCCCTTGCTCGAGAAACGCGGGGACCTCGATGACGCCGAATTCGAAGTTCTACGTATCCGGAAATATTCGTAACATTCGACTGTTCTTCGAAAGCGCTCCGTGTCAAGGGTTCGACGGCCAATGGGTGTCGGAACCGGGATGTGGGCTGCTACCCGTCGACGGTGTAGGTGCCGATGAGTCGGCCGTCTCCCATGCTGGCGTCGACGATGGCGGATCTGGCGTCGGCCGGTGCGGTCTGGGAGTCGACCCGTACGGGGTGGGAGAGGGCGTACACGATGAAGCGGTAGTGGTGGGTGCCGGTTCCCGCGGGTGGGCACGGGCCGAAGTATTCGGCTCGGTCGGCGCTGTTCAAGCTGACCACCCCGCCCGCGGGCGTCTGCCCCTCTTCTGTGGACGTGGTGGCCGGTGGGATATTGCTGACCACCCAGTGGGTGAACAGGCCGCTGGGGGCGTCGGGATCGTCCACGATGAGGGCGAGACCGGCGGCCTGCTGGGGAGCTGTCCAGGCCAGCGGGGGCGATTCGTTTCTGCCCTCGCAGGTGTAGACCGCCGGGATCGGATCGCCGTGGTTGAAAGCGGTACTACGCACCGAGATCTCGGTCTTCGCGGGCATCGCGGCCTCCGCTCGGGTCGAGGATGGGAGTCGAGTCCTGCGATTCGCCTGTCCCGGTCCGTGTGGACGAGTCCGGCGCGCTACGGCGGCGGATACCAGGCGAACCCGGTATGTCGTTGTCAGTCCAGCGTAAGCCGACGAGGCCCGACCGACCAGGCTCGGCCGCAAACACGCCGTTACCGGCGGGCGGACTTCCGGCGAGGCCGTCTTCCATGCTCTCGCGCCGGATCGATCGCCCTGCTCGAACTCAGTACTCGTTCCGCGTGAGCATGAATCGCCCGGGTGGCTGCCGTTCGCAAGGTCGAGGCACGCGCCGTTGTTTCCGGTCGGTTCGAGATGAGTCGTCAGGCGGATAGCAGATGACGGCGGCCGCCATCGCGGCCGCCGTTCATCAGTCCGACCCCGTCGCCGCCGCATGTTTCGTTCCGGCGAGCGCCGCGATCGTCTCGATCCGCCCCACCGCGTCGGTGACGATCCTGTCGATCAACTCCTTGCACGTCGGCAGGTCGTCGATGATCCCGGTCACCTGACCCGCGGCGAGCACGCCCGCCTGGGTATTGCCCTCGACCAATCCGGCGCGCAACAGCATCGGCGTGTTCGCGGCCATCACGACCTGGGACCAGCTGAGGTCTTTGGTCTTTCGCATGGCCAGGCCGTCGCGAATCATGGTCGACCACTTCATGCCGGTCATGCTCTTGAACCGGGCCGCGTTGCCCACGGCGGCGGTGAGCCCGCGCCAGCGGCCCGAATGCTCCAGCCGCTGCACCAATTCGGTGTTCAGCACGCGGTGCGGCATGCCGTCGACCTTGAGTGACACCACCGTGTCCTGGAGCTGTCGCCGCAGGTACTCCTGCTTGACCGCGTCGGGAACGGTGCTCTCCTGGGTGAGCAGGAACCGGGTGCCCATCGCGACACCCGCCGCGCCGTAGGCCAGGGCGGCGGCCAGGCCGCGCCCGTCGAAGAACCCGCCCGCCGCGACGACGGGGATGTCCACCGCGTCCAGCACGGAGGGCAGCAGCAGGGTGGTGGCGACCGGGCCGGTGTGCCCGCCGCCCTCTCCACCCTGCACGATCACCGCGTCCGCGCCCCAGGACGCCACTTTGACCGCGTGCTTGGCCGCGCCGATGGACGGGATGACCACCACGCCCGCGTCTTTCAACTTCGCGATCAGATCCTGCTTGGGCGCGAGCGCGAATGACGCGACCGCCACCTTCTCCCGGATCAGCAGATCGATCCGCTCGGGCGCGTCCGCCGCGTCGGCGCGGATATTCACGCCGAACGGCTTCGCGGTGTGCGATTTGGTCTTCGCGATGGCCGCCTCGAGCTCGGCGAAGGTCATGGTGGCGGAGGCGAGGATGCCGAGCCCGCCCGCTTCGGCGGTGGCCGACACCAGGCTCGGGCCCGCGACCCAGCCCATGCCGGTCTGCACGATCGGGTGTTCGATGCCGACCAGATCGGTCAGCGCGGTGCGCAGGCGCGGGCTCATGACGGGACCTCGGTTTCGCGAATCTTCTCGGGGTCGAGCACCTCCCGGATCAGCCGCAGCTCCTCGGCGCTGGGCTGCCTGGTCTCGCCCGCCTCGGCGAGACCGGCGATCTCGAACGAGGTGTTCTCGGCGACCTCGTCGGCGGTGACGCCGGGATGCAGGCTGCGGGCGCGCATGGTGTGGCCGGGGCCCTCGAAATCGAAGACGCCCAGATTGGTCACCACGCGGTGCAGGTGGTGGAAGCGGTACGCCGGGTTGGCGGCGTCGACCTTGTCGTAGCCCACACCGGAGACGATGTCGACACTGTCTGTGAAGACGCGATTCGTGTGCCGCGCGACCCAGTAGCTGGTGGCGTGGTTGATCGTGTTGCCCGGCGCGCCGCGCACACCGAACATCTGCCGGGTCGGCTGCTGGAGCGAGCCGAACGCCGAAAGGTTCTGGTTGCCGAACCGGTCGATCTGGTTGGCGCCCATCACCACGTGCCGCCGGCCGGAGGCCACCACGTCGAAGACCCTACGGAACGGAATCCAGCCTTCGATCGGTGCCTTTCCACCCAGCGGGGGCGTGTCGGCGAACAGCAGCGCCTCGCCGTCGGACAGCAGCAGATCCGGTTCGGTGGTGAGTTTGGCCAGGCGCGCGCCGATGATCGACATCGGCGACATCGGGCTGGCCATGATCTCCCCTGCGCCGCTGAAGATCTCGGCGCAGGCGACGGCGCAGATCTCGGCGCGGGTGACGGTTTCGGTGCTGGTCATCACGCCTCCTCGGCGAATCGGCGGACGGCGGCCTGGTACTGCTCCTCGGAGCCGGCCAGGTAGGTGTCGACGAACCGCTGCCACGCCTCCGGCGTCTTCGCGGATTCGACATAGTGCTTCTGGAACTTCTCGTCCCGGCCGTAGTCGTCTCCGGCCAGGGTGAAGTGCGCGCCACCCGGCGCCTCGACAACGCCGTCCACCATCATGCGGTTGAGCAGCAGCGCTTGCAGCGGAACGGTTTTCACCAGCTCATCGGTCTCCACCACGCGCTCGACCGAGACGTAGCGGCGCTGCGCGGCCAGGCAGAACAGGTCGTCGAAATACGGGTCGACGCCGGTGTAGGCGGCGTTGCCGTGCGCGTCGCCCAGGTTCAGGTGCACCAGCGCGGCATCGAGATTCAGCGCGGGCATGGCGATCAGAGTCTCGGGCGCGCCGTCGACGGGGTAGGGCGATTCGACCGTCTTCAGCTCGCCCTCCCAGAAGTTCGGCACATCGGAGCCGAGTCCGGCGCGGATCGGCAGGAACGGCAGTCGCGCCGCGGCCGCCTCCAGCCCGCACTTGAGCATGCCCTCGTCCATCTCGCGGGCGGTCAACGCGCCGGAGGTGCGCGCCTTGGCGAACCACGGGTCGTAGAACGGCGGCGAATCCAGCGACACGAAGCCGTAGTACGCCTTGCGAACCTTCCCCGCCGAGCACAGCAGCCCGAGGTCGGGCCCGCCATAGCCGACCACGGTCAGATCCGTGATGTCCGAACGCAGGATGGCTCGCACCAGCGCCATCGGCTTGCGCCGTGACCCCCAGCCGCCGATGCCGATGGTCATCCCGCTGCGCAGCTCGCCGACGACCTCGTCGAGCGACATCCGCTTGTCTCGCATGGAAATTCCTCTCTACTGCCCGCTCTTGCGCGCCGCGAGATCGTCGTCGAACCGGGCGCGGATCTCGTCGGCGACGCCGGCGAGGTTGAGTTCGAAGGTGAATCCCTGCTCGTATCGGTAACTGCGGTGCACGTCCTGCACGTCGATGCCGTTCAGGGCCCGCTTTGCCGCCCGGATCACCCGGCCGTCCTTGGCCGCGATGTTCTTGGCCAGCTCCAAGGCGGCGGCGTCGAGTTCGGCGCGCGGCACCACCTGGTAGACCGAGCCGTAGTGGTGCAACTGCTGTGCGGTGATGGTGCTCGCGGTATAGAACAGCGCCCGCATCAGGTGCTGGGGTACCAGCCGTGCGAGGTGGGTCGCCGCGCCGAGGGCGCCGCGGTCGACCTCGGGCAGCCCGAAGGTGGCGTCGTCGGAGGCGATCACCACATCCGCGTTGCCCACCAGTCCGATGCCGCCGCCGAGGCAGAAGCCCTGGACCACCGCGATCACCGGCACCTGGCACTCGTACACCGCGGCGAACGCCTCGAAGCAGCCGTGATTGGCGTCGATCAGCGCCTGGTGGCCCGGCTTGCTCTGGATCTCCTTGATGTCCACGCCCGCGTTGAACCCGCGGTTCTCCGCGCGCAGCACCACCACCTTGGTGTCCGGATCCCGCCCCGCCGCGCGCACTTCGTCGGCGATGGCGAACCAGCCGTCGGTAGGGATGGCGTTGACCGGCGGATAGTCCACCGTGACCACGCTGATGCCGGTCGATTCGGAGTGGCGGTTGATCCCCATGGCACTTCCCGTCGTGTGTGAACGCATTGGCAAAGCAAGCAGTTGCTTGGTAGGTTAGCACGGTGGCACTCGAAATCGATCTGGCCGAGCGCGTCGTTCTGGTGACCGGCGGCGTGCGCGGCGTCGGCGCGGGCGTGAGCAAGGCGTTCCTGGCCGCGGGCGCGACCGTCGTGGCGTGTGCGCGGCGACCGGCGGACGCGCCCGTCGAAGTCGACGGGCGTGCGATCGAGTACATGCCTTGCGATGTGCGGGACGCGGACGCGGTGCGCGCGCTGGTCGAGGGGATCGTCGAGCGCCACGGCCGCCTCGACCATCTGGTCAACAACGCGGGTGGCGCTCCCTTCGCGCTCGCCGCCGACGCGAGCAAGAACTTCCACACCAAGATCGTCGAGCTGAACCTGATCGCTCCGCTGCTGATGGCGCAGGCCGCCAACGCGGTGATGCAGCGGCAGGACGAGGGCGGCTCGATCGTGAACGTGTCGAGCGTCAGCGGGCACCGTCCGTCGCCGGGCACCGCGGCCTACGGCGCGGCCAAGGCGGGCATGGACAGCCTCACCGGCTCGCTCGCCGTCGAGTGGGCCCCGAAAGTACGGGTGAACTCGCTGGTGGTGGGCCCGGTGAACACCGAACTGAGTCAGCTGCACTACGGCGATCAGGACGGCGTCGACGCGGTGGGCCGAACCATCCCGCTGGGCCGCATGGCCCGCCCCGACGACGTCGGCCGCTGCGCGGTGTTCCTGGCCTCGCCGCTGGCCGCCTACGTCAGCGGCGCGACTCTGCTGGTGCACGGCGGGGGTGAGCGGCCCGCCTTCCTCGCCGCCTCCACCGCCGACCAGCAGTCCTGAACACACCGGAGGGGGAGCAGTCATGAGCGGTCGGTCGCGGCAGCGGAGCGGGACGATGGAGAGCCCCGCTCATAGCGGAAAGGGTCACCGAGCGCGAGCGGCCGGGCCGGGAGCCGGGAGCGGAGCGTAACCACGGAGGGCCCCGCTCATGCCGAAATCGGAAGCAGCATGAGCGGTCAGGCCCATCGGCAGCGGAGCTGACCACGAGGAGCCCCGCTCACATCGGAAAGGGACACAGTATGGACACCGAGCAGATCTGCGCGGGGCGCGTCGTCATCGTCACCGGCGCGGGCCGGGGCATCGGCCGGGCGCACGCCCTCGCCTTCGCCGCGGCGGGCGCCCGCGTGGTGGTCAACGACATCGGTTCGACGCTGGACGGTGCGGCCACCGCGGAAACACCCGCCGCTCAGGTGGTCGCGGAGATCGAGGCGCTCGGCGGCCAGGCCGTGGCCAACGGAGACGACGTCGCCGACTGGGAAGGCGCCCGCAATCTCGTCCGCCAGGCCGTCGACACCTTCGGCAGGCTGGATGTGCTGGTCAACAACGCCGGTTTCGTGCGCGACCGGATGTTGGTCAACCTGAGCGAGGACGAGTGGGACGCGGTGGTCCGCGTGCACTTGAAGGGGCATTTCGCTACCATGCGGCACGCGATCGAGTACTGGCGCGCGGAGGCCAAGGCGGGCCGTCCGGTCGAGGGCCGGATCATCAACACCAGCTCCGGAGCGGGCCTGCAAGGCAGTGTCGGGCAGAGCAATTACGGCGCCGCCAAGGCGGGCATCGCGGGCCTGACGCTGACCGCGGCGGCCGAATTCGCGCGCTATGGCGTGACGGTGAACGCCATCGCCCCGTCCGCGCGCACCAGGATGACCGAGACGGTTTTCGCGGACATGATGGCCAGACCGGAGGACGGCTTCGACGCGATGGCGCCGGAGAACGTGTCTCCGCTGGTGGTGTGGCTGGGCAGCACCCAGTCGGCGGCGGTGACGGGACGGGTCTTCGAGGTCGAGGGCGGCAAGGTGGCGCTGGCCGACGGCTGGCGGCACGGGGTGGCCGTGGACCGCGGCGCGCGCTGGGATCCTGCCGAACTCGGCCCCGTCGTGGCCGATCTGATCATCAAAGCGACTCCGCCGGAGCCGGTGTACGGGGCCTGATCGGCTTTGCCCTTCCGAGGCGCGTTCGCGGAACGGGGTCTAATATGGGCACCCATCCGTTCGGAAAGTCCCGTGTGAGAGTGGCGACCGGGCACAGAACTGCGCTTCGACTGATGAGGGGAAGGCTCGGCGCATGGCAGGAGGTCGCGCATTCCGTGCGCTGGCAGCAGCCTGCGCCGTCGCGGGTTGCGCGCTGCTCGGCAGCCCGGCCGTCGCCGCCGCGCAGCCTTCCTGCGCCTCGTGCGTCGCGGACCCCGCCCCGCCGCCCTATGACAGCGGTGGTCCCTGGTATTCGCTGACCGTGCCCGGGCAGGAGGCGGAGATCAGCGCGGCTCCCGCCCAGCCGACCGCTGAAATCGGTTCGGCCACAGCGGGTTCGGCGGCGGCTGGTGTCGCCGCCGGTTCCGCCGGGTTGGGTGTGGTGCTGGGTTCCGGCTCGGCCGGTCTGGGGGTGGTGCTGGGTTCTGGTTCCGCCGGTCTCGCGCTCGCCCTGGGTTCCGGTTCGGCCGGTCTCGGCGTAGTGCTCGGCACCGGGTCGGCGGCTCTCGGTTCCGCTGCGGCCGGTTCCGGCTCATCGGTCCTCGGTACCGGTTCGGCCGCACTGGCGACGGGCTCCGCCGCACTGGGTGCCGGTTCTGTCTTGCTGGGCGGTACGGGCTCCGCCGCATTGGGTGCGGGCTCGGCGGTTGTGGGTGGTACCGGTTCGGCTGTGTTGGGTACAGGTTCTGCCGCGTTGGGTGCGGGCTCGGCGGTTGTGGGTGGTACCGGTTCGGCTGTGTTGGGTACGGGTTCCGCCGCGTTGGGTACGGGTTCCGCCGTCCTCGGCGGCACCGGTTCCGCCGCGGTCGGCTCGGCAGGGCTCGGATCCGCAGGTGTCGGTTCCGCCGCGACCGGTTCGGCCGCAACGGGTTCCGCCGCGTTGGGTTCGGCTGCCGTCGGATCCGCGAGTCCCCTACTGCTGTTGTTGATTCCGCTCCCGCAGGCGACCGCTCCGCCCGCCCCCGCTCTGCCGCCGGTGACCGTTCCTCCGGCGCCCGCCTCGGTGACACCGGGGACTTCGCCGATTCCGATTGGCGTGTCAACACTTCCGCCGCTCGCCGCGCGGCCACCCGATCTCGCCGCCCCGGCGCTCGATCTCGCCGCGCCTCCGCAGGCGCAGCAGCCCGCGACTCCGGCGGTCCTCCCGACCGGCTCCACCGACGCCCTTCCCGCGACGAAACTGCTGCCGGTGATCGGCGGCCTGATCGCGCTCGGCCTCGCGGGAGCGGGCTCCGGCGTGATCAGTTTCCAGAGCGCGGCGGCCGCGCAGGCCAGGATCGACGCCGCCCGTGCCCAGTTCTTCCCGAGGCCGTGAGGGCAGCCCATGAGCGTGAGCCGCATACGGGGTGACCTGCGGTCCTACCGCCGAGTCGCCGCCGCCGTCGACGCGGTGTGCGCGGTGGCGGCCGACTTCGACGCGACCACCCTCGACGAAGTCGTTCACGCGATCGCGGGCGAGCGGCGTCGTGAGATCGAAATCGCCAGTGCTCGATTGGGTCCCGGCGTCTGCGGGCAGCGCCGTCTCTATCCGGACCGCGACGTGATCGTGCTCGCCGAGACACTGCCGAGCCGCGAGCACACCCTCGCGCACGAACTTGGTCACATCGTCTTCGACCATGAAGGCGCGCCCGCGCCGGAAGTGACGCTGGAGGCCGGCGACGACCTGATCGCCTACATGCTCAGCGAGCGCGCGCATCAGCGGATCGTCGACGACGGCGCCGACGAACTCGCCGAATGGGAGGCCGAGACGTTCGCCGCCATGCTGATGACCCGATTGCGCGTGTTCAACAGCCGGGGCGCGGGCGTCTCGGTTCTCCGATTCGACGAGGCGCTCGGATGACCCTGTGGTCGACGGCTCTGCTGGTCTGGATGGCCGCCGGCGCTCGGGTGGGTCGCGTTCTGGTCAAGCCCGCGACCACGGCCCGGGTGGCCATCGTCGTCGCGGTCGCCGCTGTCGCGCTCGCCGCGACCGTCGCGGTGCCCGAGATCGCTGTCGCGCTGGACAATCTCGCCCCGGGCGGCGTGCCCGCGGGCCGACTGTCGGACGGCGTCGTCACCGCGAGCTGGATCGCCTTCACCACGGCCACCTCGATGGTCGCCTCGGCCGCCTGGCCGGTGGTGTCGCGGCGCAACCTGCGGAAGGTCGCCCTGGTCGTCTACGGCGTCGGCCTTTCCGCGGTGATGGTCACGCTGACCTGGTCTTACACCTTCGGGTGGTCGGCGGTGGCCGCGGGGAGCGTGTTCGTCGTCGTCACCGGTCTGCGCACTCTGGACTGGACCGCGCTGGGTCGCGGTATCGCGCTCTACACCGCGGGCACGGCGGTGGTCGCGCTGCTCGCGGCAGGTCGGGTCCTGCGCGCGTTCCAGCACGCACCCCCGGCCGCGCCCGGTACTCCCGCCTGGGCATGGCCGCTCTGGGGCCTCGCGAGCCTGCTCATCGCGCTCGGCGCGGTGTGGATCGTGGTGGAACTCTGGGTACGCGCGCGGGTGCTGCTGCGCAGGATCCGCGCGCTGCACCGGACCATGGTCGGACGCTTCCCCGAGGTGGTCGCCCACGAACAGAGCGGATTCTCCACGCAGCTCAAAGCTTCCGACCAGGTGGCGCAGATCATCGACGCGTTGTACCTACAGTCCGGCGGCGGTCTCGTGCTGGCGGAACTGGCGTCGCCGCCTGCCTCGGTGGCGGACCGGGCCGCCCGGGTCGCGCGGTGGGCGCACGACCCGGCGGGGGAGACCCTTGTAGACGCACGGTGGATTGCTCCGCCCGAAGGCATTAGTCCCCGCGGCTGGGTCCAGGCCGTAGCACGGGCCTATCGGGTGAGCGCATCCGCACCCGCGCGAAATTGATCGACTTCACGCGAATCCGATCAATCTGACGCAAATGAGCGCGACCGATCGGACTATTCGGACAGACCGGTTGGATCGGAAATCTCCTTCAGGGCGAAGCGCGGCCGACGAACCACCCCCGAATGTACTTATCCGACGCCCGATCCGAACCGCAGCACTAACCGACGCGCGTCCGTGCCCCAATTTCTCGGGGCACGGACGCGCGCCGGTTGTGTGCTGTGCCCGCTTTACGCGCGCATAACACAGCACAGTGCGACCCTGAGGGTCGCACTGTGCTGCCGTGCAAGAGAACCTATTCGGTGCCGTCCGGAGGAATTTCGGGCAAGCCCTCGCTTGCCCGCAACTTCTCCGCCATAGACGTGAGCAGATTCTGTGATTCTTCGGACAAGTCGAACGCTCTACTCGACAGCCGTCGCAGTCCATAGCCCTGCAGCTGGGACAGCAGCTCCAGATCGTGATCGATCTTGGCGGCATAGATGTCGTTGAAGAAGTAGTCCGGCTTGACTTTGAAGAACTTCGCCAGGGCGGCCACCGTCTCATCCGACGGGTTCGTCCGTTGTCCCGACCGCAACTGCGACAGGTACGGTTTCGAGATCGGATGTCCGGAGGCCGTCAGCGCCGCCGCCACCTCCGCGTTGGTGTGCGGCTTACGCCCCGGGGGATGCACGGTTTCGAACAGCTTGTTCAGCCGCGCCGCGAAATCAGCCATTGTGAGCCGCCCAATTCCCTTCGCTGTACTAACAGTCGTTATCTCGGATACGTATCATTGATATTAGCGGCTCAGTAACTGAAAACCTACGCCTGATTCCGGATTTCCTTGAAGCTTCTAGGTCGGATGGCGGCGAAGGGGCTGGGACGGTCGGGTTTGCGGGTCACCCCAAGGCCTCTCGAGAACCCGCGGTACGAACCGGTTCTGGCCCGTCGCTGCGGTCTCGGGAGAGGGGGTCTTGATAGCCGCAAGATAGCTGACATCTCATGAACTGGGCGGTACATGGGTTTGTGTGGCGTACGACACGTTTGCGCCCGTGGGGGATGAACGTTCAACCAACGCACGCGAAATGGTTGAAGTCACAAACGTTCGATGATCGTTCCTGTCGCGAGTGCGCCACCGGCACACATGAGAACCATTGCGGTACTGCGATCGGAGCGCTCCAGTTCGTGCAAAGCCGTTGTGATGAGACGCGATCCGGTGGAGCCCACCGGATGTCCGAGGGCGATGGCACCGCCGTTGACATTAACCCGGTCCATGTCGGGCTGGTGTACAGAGGCCCACGAAAGTGCGACCGACGCGAACGCTTCATTGATCTCGAAAAGGTCGATGTCGCCGATATTCATGCCGGACCGCTCCAGCAGCCTGCTGCACGCCTGGACCGGGCCGTCGAGGTGGAACTCCGGCTCCGCGCCGACCACCGCTTGGGTGACGATCCGCGCTCGCGGCCGCAATCCGGCTCGCTGCGCGGCCTTTTCGTCCATCAGCAGCACGGCGGCGGCGCCGTCGGAGATCTGCGAGGACGATCCGGCGGTGTGCACGCCGCCCTCCAGCACCGGCTTCAGCTTCGCCAGGCCCTCGACGGTGGTCTCGCGCAGGCCCTGATCTCGCGACACGTCGAGCTTTTCGCCGGTGGGATTGCCTTCCTTGTCGACGGCGGGCGCGGTGACGGTGAGCACCTCGCGATCGAACCGGCCTTCCGCCCATGCCTGCCGGGCCAGGCGCTGCGAGCGCGCGCCGAACGCGTCCACATCCGCGCGAGTGATACCGCGCCGCTTGGCGATTCGTTCGGCTGCCTCGAACTGATTGGGCAGGTCGATGTTCCACGACGCGGGCCTGCGCGGCCCGGCGTTCTCGCCGACGTTGGCGCCCAGCGGAACCCGGCTCATCGCCTCCACGCCGCAGGCCATGCCGATCTCGATGGCGTCGGCCGCGATCAGGCCCGCGATCAGATGGTTGGCCTGCTGGGCCGATCCGCACTGGGTGTCGATCGTGGTGGCGCCGACCTGCCACGGCAGGCCCGCGTGCAGCCAGGCGACCCGGGTGACGTTGTTGGACTGCTCGCCGGCCTGGGTGACGCAGCCGCCGATGACCTGTTCGACCAGTGCCGGGTCCAGATGTGCGCGCTCGAGCAGCCCACGCTGGGCCGCGCCCAGCAGTTCGGCCGCGTGCAGCCCTGACAGCCAGCCGCCGCGCTTGCCGATCGGGGTGCGTGCGGCCTCGACGATCACGGGTGTGCCCATGTCCAACCTCTCTTTATGGGACAGAAAACTGAAACGCGTTCATAGCACTTGCCAGGGGCGGATCTGTCCGGTTTCTTTCCTCATTCTCGCGCCTGTGCTTCAATGATTATAGAACGTGTTTCAGTTTGTCGAAGGAGACATCTGGTGGTAGACACTCGGAACGCCCGGCCGAATCTCCCGGACGGGTTCGACGTCACGGACCCGGACATCTACGCCGAGCGTGTTCCGGTCCAAGAGTTCGCCGAGCTGCGCCGGACGGCGCCGATCTGGTGGAACCCGCAGTCGCCGGACGTCAGCGGCTTCCACGACGAGGGCTTCTGGGTGGTGAGCAAGCACGCCGACGTCAAGGAGGTCTCGCGGCGCAGCGATGTGTTCTCCAGCTACGAGAACACCGCGATCCCGCGGTTCAACGACGACATCGCCCGGGAGCAGATCGAACTGCAGCGGATCGTCCTGTTGAACATGGACGCGCCCGAGCACACCAAGCTGCGCAAGATCATCTCGCGCGGCTTCACCCCGCGCGCCATCAACGGCCTGCGCGCGGAGCTGTCGGCTCGCGCGGAATCCATCGTGAAGGCGGCGGCCGAGGCGGGCTCCGGTGACTTCGTCACCCAGATCGCGTGCGAACTGCCGCTGCAGGCCATCGCCGAGTTGATCGGCGTCCCGCAGGAAGACCGGATGAAGGTCTTCACCTGGTCGAACGACATGACCGGCTACGACGACCCGGAGAGCACCGCCGACCCGGTCGCGGCGTCCGCCGAGATCCTGGGTTACGCCTACCAGATGGCGGCCTCCCGCAAGCAGTGCCCGGCCGACGACCTCGTCACCACGCTGATCGAGGCCGATGTCGACGGTGACAAGCTCAGCGAGGAGGAATTCGGCTTCTTCGTGATCATGCTCGCGGTCGCGGGCAACGAGACCACCCGCAACGCCATCTCGCACGGCATGATGGCGTTCCTGGAGAACCCGGACCAGTGGGAGCTGTTCAAGAAGGAGCGCCCGGCCACGGCCGCAGACGAGATCATCCGGTGGGCCACGCCGGTCACCTCGTTCCAGCGGACCGCGCTGGAGGACACCGAACTCGGCGGCGTGCAGATCAAGAAGGGCCAGCGGGTGGTCATGCTCTACCGCTCGGCCAACTTCGACGAGGACGTCTTCGACCACCCGGAGAAGTTCGACATCATGCGCACGGACAACCCGCACCTCGCCTTCGGCGGCACCGGCGCGCACTTCTGCATCGGGGCGAACCTCGCCCGGCTGGAGATCGATCTGATCTTCAACGCCATCGCCGATCACCTGCCCGACATCAGCAAGGTCGCCGACGGGAAGCGGCTGCGTTCGGGCTGGCTGAACGGGATCAAGGAGTTCCCGGTCGACTACAAGACCTGCCCGGTCGCGCACTGAGACACGCGAAAGGACCCTCGCACCAGCACGGTGCGAGGGCCCTTTCGTATGACCTCAGCCGACCGGACGCGCGGTCTTCATGGCGCGATCGACCTCCCAGAACGCGCGCAGCGCGGTGATCTTGCCGTCGTCGTCGACACGGTAGGTGAATACGCCGTCGGCGTCGATCAGGTGACCGCCGATGGTGCTGCGGATGGTGCCGGTGAAGGCGACTTCGTTGCCGCAGGCGAACGAGTCGCCGAACAGGAACTCGATCAGCTCGGTCTTCGCGATCGCCATATCCCAGAACGCGGCGATGGCGTCGGTGCCGCGGTGGCCCCTGCCCTCCGGATCGAAGCCGGACGGGCCGATCGGGTCCTCCACGATGCCGTCGGCGGCGAACAGCGCGACCCAGGCCTGCTTGTCCCGCGCTCGCACGGCGGCCTGTGAGGCCAGGCCGGCAGCCCTGGCCGGATGCTCGGTTGCGGTGGTCATACGGCCTCCCTCGGCCAGCGGGTCGTCATCGTTCGGTGAGGACGGGTTCGGCGATGTACTGTTCGGCGAATTTGCGCAGCGAGTCCTGCTTGGCGGACAGTTCACCGTCGAATCCGATGCCGTCGGCCAGCCAGGGCACCACGATCGCGTCGGTGACGCCCGCGTCGGCCAGGTCCTGATAGCCGGAGCGGCCGAACCGGTCGACGCACACCGCCTGGATCTCGAACGGCTCGCCGGATCGGCCGAACTCGACGCGCAGCGCGTCGAGCTTGCCGATGGTGCCGCGCAGCTCCTCGTAGGTCATCATCGCCGAGGTCCAGCCGTCGCCCACCCGCGCAGCGCGCCGCAGTGCCGCGTCGGTGTGCCCGCCGATGTAGAACGGCACCGGCTCGCTCGGCGCCGGGCTGATCTGCAACGGATCGAAGTCGAAGAACTCGCCGTGGAACTCGGCCATGCCACCGGCCAGTACCAGTTTGATGACCTCGATCATCTCGTCCACCCGGGCGCCGCGCCGCGCGAAGGGCACCCCGCACCACTCGAATTCCTCTGGTGCCCAGCCGATTCCGACTCCGAAGCCGAAGCGGTTACCCGACAGGTTGGCCACCGAGCCGACCTGCCGGGCCAGCAGCAGCGGATTGCGGGAACCCAGCTTGAGCACGTTCGTGTAGAAGCGGATACGGCTGGTGACGGCCGCCATGGCGGTCGCGCCGATGAGCGGGTCGACCCACGGCGTGTCCGGGCCCCAGAATCTGCTGCCGTCGGCGGTGTAGGGGTACTTCGCCGCCGCCGACTTCATGTAGAACAGCGAGTCCGGCAGCGCGATCGACGAGAACCCGCACTCTTCTGCGGTTTTCGCGAGTTCGGTCAGCTGGTCCAGTGGACTCAGCGCGATGCCGACGGTGAACTTCAGGGGCGTCACCGCCGCTCCGATCCGACCACCCACATCGAGAAGTACTGCGACCCGCCGCCGTAGGCGTGGCCGAGCGCTTTACGCGCGCCCTCGACCTGATAGTCCCCGGCCCGCTGCATGACCTGCTTGGCGGCCTCGGCGAACCGGATCAGCCCGGAGGCGCCGATCGGGTTGGACGAGAGCACGCCGCCGGACGGATTGACCGGAAGAGCGCCGCCGATCTCGGTCTCGCCCTTGTCGGTGAGCTTCCACCCGTCGCCCTGCGGCGCGAAGCCGAGGTTCTCCAGCCACATCGGCTCGAACCAGGAGAACGGGACGTAGATCTCGGCCACGTCGATCTCTTCGAGCGGGTTGGTGATACCCGCCGTCTCCCACAGCGCGGCGGCCGCGTCCCGGCCCGCCTGGGGATTGACCTGGTCGCGCCCGGCGAAGGTGGTCGGCTCGGTGCGCATCGCGGTGGCGTGCACCCAGGCGACCTTGCGGCCGGTGGCCTCGACCGCTTCGGCGGCCTCCGCGTCACCGAGCACGATCGCGCACGCGCCGTCGGAGGAGGGGCAGGTCTCGTCGAAGCGGATCGGATCCCACAGCATCTGCGAGGCGAGCACCGATTCCATCGTGATGTCGGGCTGCTTCAGATGCGCGAGCGGATTCTTGGCGCCGTTGCGGCGATCCTTCGCCGCGACCATGGCGCCGATATGGCCCGGTGCGTTGGAGCGCCGGATGTAGGAGCGCACGTGCGGAGCGAAATACCCGCCCGCACCCGCGCCGACCGGCATGGTGAACGGGACCGGAATCGACAACGCCCACATGGCGTTCGACTCCGACTGCTTCTCCCACGCCACCGCGAGTACGCGCTTGTGCACGCCCGCCTGCACCAGATTGGTCGCGACGATGCCGGTGGAGCCGCCCACCGAACCGGCGGTGTGCACCCGCAGCAGCGGCTTTCCGGTGGCGCCGAGCGCGTCCGCCATGAACAGCTCGGGCATCATGACGCCCTCGAAGCCGTCCGGCGCCTTGCCGACCACGACCGCGTCGATATCGGCGATGGTGAGACCGGCGTCGGCGAGCGCACGATCGATGGCCTCGCGGCACATCCCCGCCATGGACACGTCGGTCCGTTTCGTCACGTGATGGGTTTGTCCGGTGCCGAGCACCGCCGTTGGCAAGGTCATCGGGTCTCCAAGACGGTCACAAGGTTCTGCTGAAGCGCGGGGCCGCTGGTGGCATGGGCCAACGCGCGATTCGCCGAGCCCGCGATGATCGCCTCGGCCGCGAAGCCGATGCGCTCCAGGCCCGCGGCGAACATCGGGTGGGCCGCGAGCGCGCCGCCGGACGGATTCACCTTCGTGCCGTTCTTCAGCCCGATCGCCTCGGCGAGGATCAGCTGCTGATGACTGAACGGCGCGTGCAACTCGGCGATGTCGAAATCGCTGACGTCACCGCCGGTGACCGCCTTGGCCGCGGCCGCCGTCGACGGCGAGACGGTGAGGTCGCGCGCACCGAGCACGGGAGTATCGATTCGATGCGCCATGCCGGTGATCCACGCGGGGCGCTCGCACAGTTCGCGAGCGCGGTCGCCGACGGCGAGCACGATCGCGGCCGCGCCGTCGGTGATCGGCGCGATGTCGTGCGCGCGCAGCGGATCGGCGACATAGGGCTGGTCGAGCAGGCTGTCCGCGTCACCGGACGCCCCGGCGGCCACGGCCGCCATGTCCCGTTCGGTCCAGCGTCCCGCGTCAAGGCCGGCGCGCGCTTGCAGGCCCGCGATGGACCATGCGTCCGGCCACAGCGGCGCGACGACGTACGGGTCCAGCTGCATGGTGAGCACCTGGCGCAGCGTGCCCGCGGAGGACTTGCCGAAGCCGTACACCAGCGCTGTCTTCGCCTGTCCCGAGCGCAGTTTCACCCACGCCTCGTACAGCGCCCAGGCCGCGTCCATCTCCACGTGCGATTCGTTGATCGGCGGCACCGCGCCGATGGCGTCGATCGCGGAGATGAACGAGAAGGCCCGTCCGGCAAGGTAATCGGACGAGCCCGAGCACCAGAAGTCGATATCGGACTTGGTGATGCCGAGCCGGTCGTAGAGCTGCTGGAAGCAGGGCACCAGCATCTCGACACCGTTGGTGGTGCCGAAGGTCTCCGGCACGTGCGGCGCGTGGGCGAAACCCACGACCGCGATGTCGGTGGCGTTGTCAGTCAACGTGCGCCTCTCTCAGAGGTGATGGGAGTAGGTCTCGTATTCGGCGTCCGGCTCGCCGGTGGGACGGAAGTGGTCCACGTTCTCCAGGCCGTAGCCCCACTCCTCGCGCGGCTTCCAGACCGCCTCCACCCGCATGCCCATACGCACCTCGCTCGCGTCGCAGCCGAGCACCAGGTGCAGCACCGGGATGTCCGCGCCGTCCAGCAGCACATAGGCCGCGACGTACGGCGGCTTGATCCGCTGCCCGAGGAACGGCACGTTGACGATGCAGAAGGTGGTCACCGTGCCGCGGTCGGACAACTCGATGTACTCGTCGGTCGGCCTGCCGTCGGTCGGGTTCGCGCCGCGCGGCGGGAAGTAGACCTTGCCCTCGGCGTCGGTGCGCGCGCCGATCAGCTTGCCTTCGGCGAGTCCGCGCAGGTAGACGGTCTCCTGCGGCGAGGCGGTGTGCTTGTAGGACAGATCGACCGGCGTGACGAGCATGGTGACCGGATCGGCCCCGGCGGACGCGACCGGCGCTGCGGGCTTCTCGCCCGGCTCGAAGCAGACGATGTCGCGAATGCTGCCCTCGGTCTGCTCGGCCCACCGGGCGGTGACCCGCAAGCCTTTCCGAATGTCCTCGGGCCCGGCCACGTCGACCGCGTGCAGCAGCGTCGTGTCCGCGCCGTCCAATCGGATCAGCGCCCAGGCGAAGGGGCGGTCGAACGGCTGGCCGGGCAGCGGCTCGCGCACCCAGGTCCAGGATTCGACGGTGCCGGTGTCGGCGACGTCGACGAATTCGGTCAGCGGTTCGGCGGTGATCGGATCGTATTCCGGCGGTGGCACGATCACCCGTCCGTCCGAGCCGCGCGCGCCGACGATCTTGTGATCGCGCAACCGGGTCAAGAATGTCCCGATGGTGGAGCCGACGGAGCGGGTGTAGTCGAAACGCACCCGTAGGGGCGCGCTGAGTACATCGGGCACGGCCGCTGTGTTCAACGCCGTGCCGCTACCACCAGCGATTGCCGTGGATGCAGTATTCCCCTGAGTCACGATATCGAGTAGAACAGGTTCTAACTCTGGTGGCAAGCAGTTGACTGGAAAGGGGTCCGGCGTGAAGTTCGGATTGCAACTCGGGTACTGGATGGCCCAGCCGCCCGCGAACGCGGGGGAGTTGGTGGCGGCGGCCGAGGAAGCCGGGTTCGACGCCGTGTTCGCCGCCGAATCGTGGGGGTCGGACGCCTTCGGCCCGCTCACCTGGTGGGGCTCGTCGACGCGGCGGGTGCGCCTCGGCACGTCGGTGGTGCAGATGTCGGCGCGTACGCCCGCGGCGACGGCCATGCACGCGCTCACCCTCGATCACCTCAGCGGTGGCCGCGCAATTCTTGGCCTGGGCGTCTCGGGTCCGCAAGTGGTGGAAGGCTGGTACGGCCAGCCGTTCGCCAAGCCGTTGCAGCGCACCCGCGAGTACGTCGGGATCGTGCGTCAGGTGCTGGCCAGGCAGGCGCCGGTCACCAGCGACGGCCCGCACTACCCGCTGCCCTATACCGGGCCGGGCTCGATCGGGCTCGGTAAGCCGCTGAAGCCGATCGTGCATCCGCTACGTGCGGATCTGCCGATCTGGCTGGGCGCCGAGGGGCCGAAGAACGTCGCGCTCACCGCCGAGATCGCCGACGGCTGGCTGGCCATCTATTACGCGCCACGGCTGGCCGGGATGTACAACGACTGGCTCGACGAGGGCTTCGCGCGGGCGGGGGCGCGGCGTAACCGGGACGATTTCGAGATCGCCGCCAGTTGTCAGGTGGTGATCACCGACGACCCGGCGAGTGAGCTGGAGCGGATGCGCTGGATCATGGCGCTCTACATCGGCGGCATGGGCGCGCCCGAGCTGAACTTCCACGCCCAGGTGTACCGGCGGATGGGATACGAGCGCGAGGTCGACGAGATCGGCAGGCTGTTCCAGTCCGGCAAGAAGGCCGAGGCGGCGGCGGTGGTGCCGGACGAGCTGATTCTGGACACCGCGATCATCGGCGACGAGGAGCATGTCCGCAAGCAGCTGCGGGTCTGGGAGTCCGCGGGCGTCACCATGATGCTGGTGTCGGTTCCCGATGTCGCGCAATTGCATCGGCTCGCCCCCCTTGTCGAACAGTAGAACACGTTCTAGATTCAATGGGGTGACTGCCTCACCCGCCCCGTCGGCTCCGCCTCCTCACCAATCCCCCGCGCAGGAGTCAGTGAAAATTCTCGGTCTGTGGAACATCGCCGAAGCCGAGCCCGATCGGATCGCGATGGTCGATCCCTTGGGTCGGGAGGTGACGTATCGCGAATTGGCCACGCTCGCCAATCGCTACGCCACCGGCCTGCGTGGGCTCGGCCTGCAAACCGGTGACGTGCTGGTGAGCATGGTGCACAACTGCGTGGAGGCGATCGCGGCGTATTTCGCGGCCTACCAGTCCGATTTGTACATCGTCGCGGTGAACTGGCATCTCACCGGTCCGGAGGTCGCCTACATCCTGGCCGACAGCGAGGCGAAGGCGTTCATCGCCAGCGATCGCTTCGCCGCCGCCGCCCAGGCCGCCGCCGACGAGGCGGGGCTGCCCGCGACGGCGCGCTTCGCGGTGGGCGAGATCGAGGGTTTCAAGTCGGTGGCCTGGCTCGGCGCCGCGGACACCGGGCGTCCGTCCGACCGCAGCACGGGCGCGCCCATGCTCTACACCTCCGGAACCACCGGGCGGCCCAAGGGAGTACGGCGGCCGCTCACCGGCGCGGACCCCGATGTCGTCCCGCCGCACACCACCGCGTTCTT
Source organism: Nocardia sp. NPDC005745 (assembly GCF_040630775.1). Lineage (NCBI taxonomy): Bacteria > Bacillati > Actinomycetota > Actinomycetes > Mycobacteriales > Nocardiaceae > Nocardia > Nocardia sp. NPDC005745. The sequence goes on along the minus strand of NZ_JBEXYF010000007.1, from coordinate 161,120 downwards.
CGGCCTGTTCGAGCTCGCGCCCTACGACGACCACGTGCACATCTGCGGCTCGCCGCTGTACCACACGGCGGTACTGAACTTCGCCACCATCTCGATCCAGCTGGGCCACAAGCTCGTTCTGATGGATCGCTGGGACGCCGAGGACATGCTGCGGCTGATCGACAAGCACCGGGTGACGCACAGCCACATGGTGCCCACCCAGTTCCACCGCCTGCTGGCCCTGCCGGAGGAGGTGCGCGCCAAGTACGACGTGTCCTCGCTGCGCAGCATGGTGCACGGCGCGGCGCCCTGCCCGCAGGAGACCAAGCGGCAGATGCTCGAGTGGTGGGGTCCGACGGTCACCGAGTACTACGCGGCCACCGAGGGCGGCGGTACGGTGATCAACGGCGCCGAGTGGCTGCGCAAGCCGGGCTCGGTCGGCAAGGCGTGGCCGTGGTCGGTGATCAAGGTGCTCAGCGAGGAAGACGGCTCCGAGGTGCCTGCGGGCGAGACCGGCCTGGTCTACATGCGGATGGGCGCTTCGAGTTTCGAATACCACCACGACAAGGCCAAGACCGACGACTCGCGCGTCGGTGACCTGTTCACCGTCGGGGATATCGGGCACCTCGACGAGGACGGCTACCTCTACCTGCACGACCGGCGCTCGGACCTCATCCTGTCCGGCGGCGTGAACATCTACCCGGCGGAGGTCGAGAACGTCTTGATCACCCACCCGAAGGTCGTCGACGTGGCGGTTTTCGGTGTGCCGCATCCGGATTGGGGTCAGGAGGTGAAGGCGGTCGTGCAGCCGGCCGCCGGAGCGGAGGGCGGCGACGCGCTCACCGAGGAACTGCTGGCCTTCGCCGCTACGCAATTGGCGAAGTACAAGATGCCCAAGTCGATCGACTATCTGCCCGAACTGCCGCGCGACCCGAACGGGAAGCTCTACAAGCGCAAACTGCGTGAACGGTACATCCCCGCGTCCTGAGGAGATGAGGCGGCCGTGTAGCCGGTCCGCTGGGGCTGCGGCCCGGCCGCGCGACGACGCCGAAAGCGAATGCGCCCTTCACGAAGGGCGCATTCGCGCGTTCGGGGTCAGATATTCTCGCGCAGTTCGGGTGCGAGGCCGAAGAGCGGGAACAGCTTCTCGGTATCGAGGAAGAAATTCAGCCCCGCGATGGTGTCGCCGTCGAGTTCCAGCACGGTGATCGACCACGGCACCCACACGCCCGGCTCGTCGCCGGGCTTGTAGTGGCCGAAGGCGGGCAAGCCGTTGGCGCCTTCCAGGCGGACCAGTCGCGAATCGCGGCAAGCGCTTCCGTGGCCGAGCATGAACGCGGCCACGTTCTCCGGACCCGAGATCCACAGCTCGATCGGCGGCATGGACAGTGCCACATCCGCTTTCAACAGGGTGGTGAGGGTGTCCATGTCGTAGGACTCGAACGCCTTGACGAAGTTGTCCACCAGCCTGCGCTGATCCTCGTCGGACTCGTCGAAGGTGTCGGTGGCCGCGGGCTGGACCTTGGACATGGTCGCGCGCGCCCGTTGCAGCGCGCTGTTGACCGACGCGGGCGACATGGTGAGCGCCTCGGCGGTCTCGTTGGCGGAGAAACGCAACACCTCGCGCATGATCAGGATCGCGCGCTGGGTGGCGGGCAGATGCTGGCAGGCCGCGACGAAGGCCAGGCGCAGGGTGTCCTTCGCGCTGGCGTGGTCGGCCGGATCGGCGCCGAAGGCCAGCGCGTTCGGGATGGGCTCGATCCACACGTAGTCCGGCTGCGGTGCGGGCAGCGGTGAATCCGGCCGCGACGGGCCGGACAGGTCCATCGGCCTGGCCCGGCGCTGCGGCCCGTCGAGCATGTCGAGGCAGACGTTCGTGGTGATCTTGTACAGCCAGGAGCGGAGGCTGGCGCGGCCCTCGAACGAGTCGTAGGACCTCCACGCCCTGGTCAGGGTCTCCTGCACCGCGTCCTCCGCTTCGAAGGAGGAACCGAGCATGCGGTAGGCGTACGCGCACAGCTCTCTGCGATGGGTCTCGAACGCGGCGAGCACCTCGGGAGCGAGGCCGGCGGAGGAGCCGGGCGAGTCGTTCATGGGTGTCACCATGCCACAGGCCACCGACACAGAACAGGACCGCGAACTCGAGGGCAGCGCCGATCAAGATCGATAAACCTGTCCGGCGTGTGGGATGCGACACGGACGCTTCCGCGATGAGTTCGCCGTCCGGGGCACGTCCTATCCAATGACACGAAATGGACTTGCTCGAGAGGAAGAGGCCATGAGCAGCAAGATGATCTTCATCAATCTCCCCGTCACCGATCTACGCCGGTCGACGGCGTTCTACGAGGCGCTGGGCTGGAAGGTCAACCAGGAGTTCACCGATGACAACGCGGCCTGCATCGTGATCGATGACAACATCTGCCTGATGCTGCTCATCGAGGACTTCTTCACCACGTTCAGCAAGCGGCCGGTGGCCGACACCAAGGCGGCGATCGGCGCCGCGTACGCGCTGGCACTCGGGAGCGCCGCGGAGGTCGACAGCCTGACCGAAGCCGCTGTCGCGGCGGGCGCGACCGAAGAGGTGAACGAGGACAAGCGGGCGCAGGAGGCGCAGGTAGGCATGCACGGCCGCACCTTCATCGACCCGGACGGCCACCAGTGGGAGCCGTTCTGGATGGACTACCCGGGCGGCAACTGAGCCCGGCGAGGGGTCGCCCCCGGATGCGGGTGCGCATCCGGGGGTGTGGGCTCCGCCGGGATTCTCAGTTTCCGGTGAAAGAGGGCTTGCGCTTCTCCGCGAACGCCCGCGGCCCTTCCTTGGCATCCGCCGAGCGGAACACCGACATGCCGAGCTCGGCGTCGATCTCGAAGGCGTCCTCTTCCGGCATGGCCTCCGTCTCCCGGATGGTGCGCAGGATGGCCTGCACGGCGAGGGGCCCGTTGGCGGCGATCTGCCCCGCGATCTCCAGTGCCTTGTCCAGTGCGGTGCCGTCCGGGACGACGTGCCCGATCAGGCCGATCTCCTTGGCCTCGGCGGCGGTGAGGTGCCGGCCGGTGAGCAGGATTTCCGCGGCGACGGTGTAGGGGATCTGGCGGACCAGCCGCACCGCCGAGCCGCCCAGCGGGAACAGGCCCCACCGTGCCTCGGACACACCGAATTTCGCGCTCTCCCCGGCCACCCGGATGTCGGTGCCCTGCAGGATCTCGGTACCGCCCGCGATGGCCGGGCCCTCGACCGCCGCGATCAGCGGCTTGGTCAGCCTGCGGCCCTTGAGCAGCGCCTCCAGCTTGGCCGGATTCCAGCCGCCGCCCTCGATGGTGTCGCCGGGGTGCTCGGAGGTCATGCCCTTGAGATCGGCGCCCGCGCAGAACGCCCCGCCCGCGCCGGTCAGGATCGCGACCCGGATCTCCGGATCCTCGTCCACCTGATTCCAGGCGTCTTTCATGATCGCCATCATCTCCCCCGACAGCGCGTTGCGCGCCTCGGGCCGGTTCATGGTGACGATGAGGACATGGTCGCGCTTCTCGACGAGACAGTGCGGCATCGCTGATTCTCCTGACTTCTAGCCTTGTCAGAAACAGTAACACGTTCTATTTTTATGGCTGTGAGCCACAACATAGCGGACCTTGTCGAACATGCCGTCGACCTGATGCCCGACCGCGTCGCGCTGGCCGACGACGGCCGCGAGGTCACCTACGCCCAGTTGGAGGAGCGGGCCAATAAACTCGCTCACTACCTGCAAGAACAGGGAGTCCGGCCGGGTGACAAGGTGGGTATCTACTCACGCAACACGATCGAGGCCGTCGAGGCCATGGTCGCGATCTTCAAGGCGCGGGCCGTGATGATCAACGTGAACTTCCGATATGTCGAGAACGAGTTGCAATACATCTTCGACAACTCGGACATGGTCGCGCTGATCCATGAGCGGCGCTACAGCGACAAGGTCGCTGCCGTCCGGGCGAAGACGCCGCAACTGCGCACGGTCGTCGTCGTCGACGACGATACGACCGGCACGATCGCCACCGCAGCCGATTCGGTGGATTACGAGACGGTGCTCGCGCAGTCATCGGGCGAGCGCGACTTCGGCGAACGTTCCCCGGACGACCTGTACATGGTCTACACCGGCGGAACCACCGGCATGCCCAAAGGCGTGATGTGGCGTCAGGAGGACGTCTGGCGCGTGCTCGGCGCGGGCATCAACTTCATCACCGGCGAATACGTCCAGGACGAGTGGGAATTGGCGAAGGTCGGCGCGGGCAGCCCGCCGATGGTGCGGTTCCCGATCCCGCCGATGATCCACGGCGGCGCGCAGTGGGCCACGTTCCACAGCCTGTTCGGCGGCGGTAAAGCCGTGATGATCCCGGAGTTCTCCGGGCACGGCGTGTGGCGGGCGATCGACAAGCACAAGATCAACCTGATCTTCATCACCGGTGACGCGATGGCGCGCCCGATGCTCGACGCGCTCATCGAAGGCAACCCGGAGACCGGTCAGCCCTACGACCTTTCCAGCCTGTACGTGATGGCCAGCAGCGCGGCGCTGTTCTCGCCCTCGCTCAAGGACCAGTTCCTCGAGTTGCTGCCCAACCGGATGATCTCCGATTCGATCGGCTCCTCGGAGACCGGTTTCGGCGGTATCGCCATCGTGGCCAAGGGCGCGACGCACACCGGTGGGCCGCGGGTGAAGATCGACGCTTCCACCGATGTGCTCGACGAGAACGGCAATCCGGTGCGGCCGGGCTCCGGCGAGGTCGGCATCCTGGCCCGCCGCGGGCACATCCCGCTCGGCTACTACAAGGACGAGGCGAAGACCGCCGCGACCTTCAAGGAGTTCAACGGGATCCGCTACGCCATCCCCGGCGACTACGCGCGCGTCGAGGAGGACGGCACGGTCACCATGCTCGGCCGCGGCTCGGTCAGCATCAACAGCGGCGGCGAGAAGATCTACCCCGAGGAGGTCGAGGGCGCGCTCAAGACGCACCCCGAGATCTTCGACGCGCTGGTGGTGGGCATCGAGGACGAGCGCTGGGGCCAGCGGGTGGTCGCGGTCGTGCAATGCCGCGGCGCGTCCCGTCCCACCCTGGAGGAGCTGCGCCCGATGCTCACCCAGGAGATCGCGCCCTACAAACAGCCCCGCAGCCTGTGGTTCGTCGACGAGATCAAGCGCTCCCCGGCGGGCAAGCCCGACTACCGCTGGGCCAAGGAGCAAACCCAGTCCCGCCCCGCCGACGACCACGCGGTGGCGAGCGCGAAGTAGGAACCCGGCCTCATGGTCGGCCACCGTTCCTGGGACGGTGGCCGACCATGTAGGCATCCGCCCGGCTATCAGCGCCGCCGATCGGTCTGCCGGGGATGCCCGGTACCGGCGAGTGTCAGGTACGGCGTCCGGTTGGCGTCATCGATCGCGTACCAGATCCGGCCGCCTCCGGTGATCTCGTACTGCCATTGCTCCAATTCCGCGCCACCGAGTTTGACCGATTTGAGCTCATATTTCAGGCGGTGCTGCCGGGACGGATTCGCCGTGCTGCGAGGGTCGCTGGTGATATCGACCCACGCGCGGTCGAGATTTCCGGGTGCCTGAGCGAGTAGCTCGGCCCACCCTCGCGCGGCATTCAGGCTGTGCACGACCACGCGCCAGGGATTGGGTCGCGGTATCTCATCGCCACGGTGCAGCTTCATCCCGCTGTTCCGGGCCGGGAGACCTCGGTGAATTCCTCCGGGTCGAACGGCCCGGCCAGTCGGCGCGCGAGTTCCGGCTGGGCGTAGATCTCGGCGGTACTGCGCCAGGCGATCAGATCGCGGGCGAACGGGATGAACAGTCCGGTATCGGCCCCTGCGATCAACTGATCCAGCAGTTCGGTCACTGCCTCGGTGCGACCGGTCTCGGGCAACCATTTCAGCCACGGGAGTTCTTCGGCGAAGACCTCCTCCGCGAGAGATCGGTTCGACCGGGCGATGATGGCGAGGGTGCGGGCGAGCAGTCGCGTCGCCGTCTCCTTGGCCTCGAATCGCTCGGAGCGGGACAGCACCAGATTCTCCGCGTCCCGGCGCTCCAGGATGACGTCGGCGTCGTCCAACGCGGGAAACACCGACGTCTGTTTACGGATCAAGTCGCTGAACGGAAAGCTTTTCGAGGTCACGGGGACCATCCTACGCCGAGTTCTGAATTAGTTCAGTTGTCCCGGACCTGATGGCCGGTACGCATTCCTGTGCGACTGTCGGAGCGGCGGCCGATTCGGCTCGCGGGACCTCAGCGGTTGGCGAGTTCGGCCAGCTGGTAGGCGAGGCGGTGGCGGAAGGTGGGGATGTGGGACAGGGTGGTGAGGATCAGGTTGCGCGCGGTGCGGGCGGGGCGGCGGCGCAGGGTCGCCATCTTGGTCATGCGGTCGGTGAACGAGACGACGCCGAGGGCCACGGGGCGGCGGGTGGTCTCGTACTCGTTCAGTAGGGTGTCGGGCTCGCCCGCGAGGACTCGCGCCAGCAACGGGCCGAGGGTGGCGGCGTCCTGGATGCCGGTGTTCATGCCCTGCCCCCCTGCCGGGCTGTGCACGTGGGCGGCGTCGCCCGCGAGCAGGATGCGGCCGCTGCGGTAGTGGTCGGCGACCCGGTGGTGCACGCGGAAGCGTGAGCTCCACAGCACCTCGCGAACCCGCACCGCGCCGCCGGGGCCGCGGGCGTCCAGGAGGGCCTGGATCTGTGCCGCGGTCGAGTGCTCGGGGGCGGTTTCCAGGGTGGCGACCACGCGGTAGCGGTTCGGCTCGGCCTCGTCGGGCAGCGGCGCGACCACGGTGACACCCTCCGGTGAAAGGTGCAGAGCCACCTCGTCGCGCGCGATCGGCCAGTCCATCCGCACATCGGCGAGAACGAAGGACTCCGGGTACGACGCGCCGGTGAATCCGATGCCCGCTTGCTCGCGGACGACGCTGTGCATGCCGTCGGTGCCGACGACGTAGTCGGCGCGGATGCTGCCCGCGGTGCCCGCGGTGTCGGTGTATTCGACCGTGACGCCGTCGCCATCCTGGGCGACCCGGCTGACCTGGTATGGCCGCCGCACGTCACCGCCCGCCTTCCGTAGCCGCTTCAGCAGCACCGCCTCGGTGGTGTCCTGCGGCGTCATCAGGGTGTAGGGGTAGCGCGTCGGGAGACCGTCGAAGTCGATGGTGGCCAAGGTCTTGCCGCCGTCGTGGACGGTGAAGCGCGCGACGATGTCGCCCGTCGCGACCAACTCGTCGGCGATGCCGAGTTCCTCGAGCACCTCGAGCGTTCTGGCGTGCACGACCGCCGCGCGGGAGGTGTTCGCGCCTTCGCTCTGCCGGTCGAGCAGGACGAAATCCACACCCGCGTCGGCCAGCGTGATGGCGGCGGTCAGCCCGGCGGGTCCCGCGCCGACGATCACGACGGAAGTGGTGGCGGGCAACGGGTTCGGTGTGGCGTTCATCGGAACTCCTCATGTCAACGTTTGTAGGCCAACGTTTGTTGGCATAACCGTAGCCCCGCTCGGGCTAGGAAGTCAACAGTTGTTGGCCTACACTTGTTGGCATGACCGTAGAGCCTGATCAAGCACCCATTCGCCGCTCGGACGCGACGCGTGCGGCGATTCTGGACGCGGCCCGCGCACGGTTCGCCGCCGAGGGATTCCGCAAGGCGACCATTCGCGCCATCGCCGCCGAAGCGGATATCGACCCATCGATGGTCATGCGGTACTTCGGCAGCAAAGACGGACTCTTCGCGGCCGCTGTCGACGTCAGGTTGGACCTGCCCGACCTCGGCTCCGCGGAGCCCGACAGCCTGGGCGAGCTGCTGGTGCGCCGCTTCTTCGAGATCTGGGAAGAGCAGCCGAACAAGGAGGTGCTGCTGACGCTGCTGCGCTCATCGATCACCGACGAGGCGGTGGCCGACCGCGTCCGCGCCATCTTCGCCGAGCAGATCTTGCCCGCCGTCCTGCGTTTCGGCGATCCCGCCGACGCCCCCCGCCGTGGGGGCCTGATCGTCACCCAGATGCTCGGCCTCGCCCTGTGCCGCTACGTCCTGCGCCTTCCCCCGGTCGTCGCCCTGACCCGCGACCAGATCATCGCCGAGGTGGGCCCCACCCTCCAGCGCTACCTGACGTCGATCCCGGCCGGCTGAAAGCGCGGTACGTTCGACTCATGGCCGACCTCGATCCCCGCTACTCCGCGCCGCGGCGAGACGGCTACGCCCGCGTTCAGGACACCGGCACGAATGCGATCGACCCGCGCCGCGCAGCTTTCGAAGACGCGGCCGAGCGTGTGTTGCGGGTCAGCGGCGAGCTGAACCGGCGACTGGTCTGAGCGCAACGCGATTCGGCCCGCAGGGCATGGTGCCGTGCGGGCCGAATGCGCTCGGGCGCGGTTACGTGGCCAGCAGCGCGCCGAGGGCGCGCAGGTGGTCGGTGCTCGCGCCGAGGGCGAACTCGTTGTGTTTGGCGGCGGTGAAGTAGTTGTGCGCGATGTGGTCGCGGTCGATGCCGACGCCGCCGTGCACGTGGACAACGGTGTGGGCGACGCGGTGGCCCGCGTCGGCGGCCCAGAACTTGGCGATGTGCACCGCCTCGGCGGCGGGCAGGTCCTCCGACAGCAACCACGCCGCCTGGGTGACCGCCAGGCGCAGGCCCTGCACGTCGATGTAGGCGTCGGCGAGCCGCTGGGCGACGGCCTGGAAGCTACCGACCGCCTTGCCGAACTGCTCCCGCTCCCTCGCGTACTCGGCGACCAGCTCGAGCGCCCGTTCCAGGGTGCCGAGCTGTAGTGTGCTCAGGCCGAGCCAGGCACGGGTGAGGATCCAGTCCAGGATCTCCGCGCCGTCGGCGAGGGCGCCGATCAGTTCGGCGGGCGTATCGGTGAACTCGACCGCGAACTCCGGGCTGCGGTCGACCACCTGTTGCGCGCTCACCGTCGCCGCCGCGGGATCGACCAGGAACACCGCGGTGGTTCCGGAGACCGTGGCGGGCACCAGGATCCGCTCGGCCCGGTTCGCGAAGGGCACGGTGGTCTTGGCGCCGGTCAGCCGCCAGCCGTCGGGGGTCTCGACCGCGCTGGTGGTCGGCGCGGCGGGTTCCCAGTTGCGCTCCTCGGCCAGCGCCACCGTGAGGATGACGCTGCCCGCGCCCGCCCGCGTGGCCAGATCCTGTTGCGCCGCATCGCCGAACCGTGCCAGCGCACCCGCGCCGAGCACGATCGACCACAGGTACGGCACGGCCGCGAGGTGCTTGCCCAGCTCGCGCAGGACGGCGGTCTGCTCGAGTGAGCCGAGGTCGCTGCCGCCGACCGATTCGGGCAGCGCCGCCGCGAGCACACCGGTCTCGGCCAGCGAACTCCACAGCGGCCGGTCGAATCGCTCTTCGGCAGTATCGAGTTCGCGCAACCGGTCCGCGGTGACCAGTTTCCCGCACACCTCGCCGGTCAGCCGGCCGAGATCGAGTTGGGCTTCGGTGGGGGTGAAATCCATGGTGGTCTCTCAGCTTTCGTCAGCGCGCGGCGGCAGGCTGCTTCAGGGCGGTCATGGCGATGATGTCGCGCTGCACCTCGTTGGTGCCGCCGCCGAAGGTGAGGATGAGCGCGGCGCGGTGCATCCGCTCCAGGCGGCCGCGCAATTGCGCGCCGGGGGAGTCCTGGCGCAGGTAGGCCTGCGGGCCGAGCACCTCCATGAGCGACCGGTAGGCCTCGGTGGCCAGCTCGGTGCCGTACACCTTGCAGGCGGAGGCGTCCCACGGGCGCGGAGCCGCGTCGCCGCCCGCGTCGGCCCGGCTGGCGATCTCCCAGTTCAGCAGCTTGAGGTATTCCACCTTGGCGTGCACCTTGGCCAGGATGAGCTGCACCCATTCGCGGTCGATCACGCGGGAGCCGTCGCTCGCCTTGGTCTCGCGCGCCCATTCGACGGTCTGGCGCAGCGCCAGCGCCAGCGGCGCGGCCGAGGTGAGCGCGACGCGCTCGTGGTTGAGCTGGTTGGTGATCAGCGCCCAGCCGCCGTTCTCCTGGCCCACCAGCGCGCTCGCGGGCACGCGAACGTCCTGGTAGTAGGTGGCGCTGGTGTCCGGCCCCGCCATGGTGTGCACCGGCGTCCACGAGAAGCCCTCGGCGGTGGTCGGCACGATGAGCATGCTGATGCCCTTGTGCTTCTTGGCGGTCGGATCGGTGCGCACGGCCAGCCAGACATAGTCGGCGTAGGCGATCAGGCTGGTCCACATCTTCTGGCCGTTGATCACGTAGTCGTCGCCGTCGCGCACCGCGGTGGTGCGCAGGCTGGCCAGGTCGGTGCCCGCGCCCGGCTCGGAGTAGCCGATGGAGAAGTGCAGTTCACCGGCCGCGATCTTGGGCAGGAAGAACTTCTTCTGTTCCGCACTGCCGTAGTGCATGATCGTGGGCGCGACGGAGTTGATGGTCAGGAACGGCACCGGCGCGCCCGCGATCGCCGCCTCGTCGGTGAAGATCAGCTGGTCCATGGTGGGGCGGTCCTGGCCGCCGTATTCCTCGGGCCAGCCCAGCGCCAGCCAGCCGTCGTGGCCCATCTGCTGTACGACCTCGCGGTACACATTGCCCTGCCCGTACTCGCCGGTCTGCGCGCTCAGGGCCTCCCTGCGCTCAGGGGTGATGAGTCGCGCGAAGTAGTCGCGCAACTCCGCGCGCAGCTGCTCCTGTTGCGGCGTGTACGCAATGCGCATGGCGAAACCTCTCGGCGGGGTGGGTTAGGACGAGCCTTCGTCGGATCGGGTTTCCCCGATCATTGCATATGGACTGAAACATGTTCCAGTATTGATACCGAATCCCCCCGATGACGCCCCGGTGGAGCGGATCGGCTTGTTAGGCTTCGGCCAGAGTGGTGGTAAAGGAGTTGTCATGAAGATCAGTGTCGATCCAGACCAGTGCGAAGCGAATGGAATCTGTGTCGGAATCGCCCCCGACGTGTTCGAACTCGATGACGAGGACGTCCTGCACATCGCGAACGCGGACGTGCCCCCCGATCGGCTCGCCGACGTCGAGGACGCCGTCGCGCAATGTCCGAAGGCGGCGTTGCGGTTGCAGTGAGCGATGCTTGCCGTAAGTTGGAACACGTTCTAGAGTCGGCCGCGTGAGCAATGATCTGAGCCTTGCGGGCCGTGTAGCGATCGTGACCGGCGGCGGCGCCGGACTTGGGCGGGCCGAAGCGCTCGCGCTGGCCGGAGCCGGTGCGTCGGTGGTGGTCAACGACCTCGCGGAGTCGGAGGCGGTCGCGAGCACGCTCGGTGAGATCCGGGCGCTGGGCGCCAAGGCGGAGTTCGTCGCGGGCAGTATCGCCGAACGCGCGACCGCCGACGCGCTGATCCGCACCGCCGAGGAGTCGTTCGGATCGGTCGACATCGTGGTCAACAACGCGGGCATCACCCGCGACCGGATGCTGTTCAACATGTCCGACGAGGACTTCGACGCGGTGCTCGCGGTGCATCTGCGCGGCCATTTCCTGCTCTCGCGCAACGCCGCCGCCTATTGGCGCGGCAAGTCGAAGCAGGCGGGCGCGCCGGTCTACGGCAGGCTGATCAACACCTCCTCGGAGGCCGGATTGCTCGGCCCGGAGGGGCAGGCCAACTACGGGGCCGCGAAGGCGGGCATCACCGCGCTGACCCTCTCGGCCGCGCGGGCCCTGTCTCGCTTCGGTGTGCGCGCCAACGCGATCGCGCCGCGGGCGCGCACCGCGATGACGGAGGCGGTGTTCAGCCCCGCCCCGGAGGGCGAGGCCGACCCGCTGTCGCCCGATCACGTGGCCCGGCTGGTCGCCTACCTGGCCTCGCCTGCGGCCGAGGCGGTCAACGGACAGCTGTTCGTCGTCTACGGGGGAATGGTGGCGCTCATGGCGGCGCCGGTTGTCGAACGCCGGTTCGACGCGGCCGCGGGGGAGTGGTCGGCCCAGGATCTGGCCGACACGCTGGGCGGCTACTTCGCCGATCGCCCGGATGGGCGCACCTTCTCGGCGTCTTCGCTGGCAGAGCTGGGGTGAGCCGCGGCGGCTCGCCGCGGACCCACTACTGATCAGCTGTCCAACTGTTGATCATGGGATCGGCGCTTGGTAGACATAGGGACGGGTTATGTCCTACCTCACAAAGGTGGGATCATCACCCGATGACACCGGTTCCAAATTTATATGCCGAATTTTCGGGAAATTGCACTTCAAAAGTATGAAAAGTGCTACCGGCAACACGGTGAACGTGTTCTAATCGTTCCGGCGGTGCGGCCACGGTGGATTCGCGCCGTGGGCTGTGTACGCCGGTTGAGCAAGGAGGATCGCGGATGAACGAGGTCCTTGCCGTGCCGTTGCGGGCCGTCGGTGGATTCTTCGAACTCACCGCCGATGTCGCACGCGCCAGCGTGCGCAGGCCCTTTCAATGGCGGGAGTTCATCGACCAGTCCTGGTTCATCGCGCGAGTTTCGATCGTGCCGACATTGCTGGTGGCCATTCCGTTCACCGTTCTTGTCAGCTTCACGTTGAACATTCTGTTGCGGGAGATCGGCGCGGCCGACCTCAGCGGGGCGGGCGCGGCATTCGGGGCGGTGACCCAGGTGGGGCCGATCGTCACCGTGCTCATCGTCGCGGGGGCGGGCGCCACCGCGATCTGCGCCGATCTGGGCGCGCGCACCATTCGCGAGGAAATCGACGCCATGCGGGTGCTGGGCATCAATCCGGTACAGCGCTTGGTGGTGCCGCGGGTGCTCGCGTCGATGTTCGTAGCGCTGATGCTCAACAGCCTGGTGTGCACCATCGGCATCGTCGGCGGATTTCTGTTCTCGGTGTATCTGCAAGATGTGAACCCCGGCGCGTTCGTCAATGGCATCACGCTGCTCACCCATCTGCCCGAGCTGATCATTTCGGAGGTGAAAGCCGGATTGTTCGGGCTGATCGCCGGCCTGGTCGCCTGCTATCTGGGCTTGAATGTCAAAGGCGGACCCAAGAGTGTCGGTGATGCGGTGAATCAGACCGTAGTCTTCGCTTTTATGGCCCTGTTCGTCGTGAACGTGGTGGTCACCGCCGTCGGCATCAAGTTCACGGTGCGGTGACGCGATGGCCTTCGTAATCGAATCCCGCTTTCCCCGCACGGTCCGGCGAATGCGCAGGGTGTCGGACTCGCTCGATTCGGTCGGCAAGCACGCGGTGTTCTATGCCCAGGCGCTCGGGTCCCTGCCGCGCGCGCTGGTGCACTATCGCACCGAGACCATCCGGCTGATCGCCGAGATCAGCATGGGTACCGGCGCGCTGGCGGTGATCGGCGGCACGGTGGTGATCGTCGGGTTCCTCACCCTGTTCGCGGGCGGCACCATCGCCGTGCAGGGCTACAGCTCCCTGGGCAATATCGGCGTCGAGGCGCTGACCGGCTTCTTCGCGGCGTTCATCAACGTCCGCATCGCGGCGCCGGTGATCTCCGGTATCGGCCTCGCGGCCACCATCGGGGCGGGCTCGACCGCGCAACTGGGCGCGATGCGGGTCGCCGAGGAGATCGACGCGCTGGAGTCGATGGCGATCCGGCCGGTGCCCTACCTGGTCGGCACCCGCGTGCTGGCCGGGATGATCGCGATCGTCCCGCTCTACGCGCTCGCGGTGATCGCGTCGTTCCTGGCCAGCCGGTTCGCCACGGTCGTCATCTACGGCCAGTCGGCGGGTGTCTACGACCACTACTTCTCCACGTTCCTCATCCCGACCGACATCCTGTGGTCGTTCGCCCAGGCGATTCTCATGTCGTTGGCGATCATGATGATCCACACCTACTACGGCTACAACGCCGCGGGCGGCCCGGTCGGCGTGGGTGTCGCGGTGGGCAACGCGGTGCGGACCTCACTGGTCGCGGTCGTCACGGTGACCCTGCTGGTCTCGCTGGCCATCTACGGCACCTCCGGCAACTTCCACCTCTCCGGATAGCGACATGGCGGAATCGAAGCAAACGGAAAGCCGCCTGGGGCGGGCGCTGCGCGGCGGGCTCGGCCTGAAGCTGGCCGGTATCACGATGGTGCTCGCGCTGGTCGCGGTCGTCGCGGTCGCGATGATCATGTTCGTCGGCGGGTTCACGCCCACGGCCACCGTGACGGTGGACGCGCCGCGCAGCGGCCTGGTCCTGGACCCGGACGCCAAGGTGAAGGTGCGCGGGGTGGAGATCGGCCGCGTCGCGTCCGTCGACCACACCACCGAGGGCGCGAGGCTGAAACTGGCCCTCGACCCGGACCTGTTGAAACTGGTCCCCTCCAACGCGGACGTCGACATCCGGTCGACCACGGTGTTCGGCGCGAAGTACATCAACTTCATCGTTCCGCGGCAGCCGTCGTCCACCCCGCTGCGGCCGGGCGCGACCGTGACCGCGCAGCGGGTGACCGTCGAGTTCAACACCCTGTTCCAGCACCTCTCGGACGTGCTGGCCAAGATCGAGCCGGAGAAGCTGAACGCGACGCTGTCCGCGCTCGGCACGGCGCTGCAGGGCCGTGGGCAGAAACTCGGCGAACTGCTCACGCAGAGCGACGCCTACCTGCGCGACATCAACCCGTATCTGCCGACGCTGCAACAGGATCTGGCGAAGACCGGCGAGGTCACCGACCTGTACGCGGACACGGTGAACGACCTGCTGCGCACGGTGGACAACTTCACGGTCACCAGCACGACCCTGGCCCAGGAGCAGGACAGCCTGGACAACGTTCTGGTGAACCTCACCGGTCTGGCGGACACCACCGGATCGGTGTTGCGCGAGAACGAGAATCAGCTCGGCACCGCGCTGGATCTGCTGCGCCCGACCACCGGGCTGCTCGACGAGTACGCACCCGCGCTGTACTGCCTGATCGGCGGCCTCGGCAAGGCGCTGCCCATGGGTGAGGCGGTCTTCGGCGGGTTGCAGGAAGGCGTCGCGCTGAACACCGGCTTCATGTACGGCGCGAAGCCGTACACCTACCCGGAGGATCTGCCCAAGGTGAACGCGACCGGCGGCCCGCGATGCGGCGGCCTGCTGGACCGGGTGCCGGGCAGCCACTCGGACTATGTCGTCACCGATACCTCGGAAGGCCACGTGTACACACCGTCGACGACGCTGAGTGTGAATCCGCCGAAGATCTTCCAGCTCCTGTTCGCCGGACTACCGGGGGTGCCGCGCCCGTGAGGAATACCGCGACCACCGTCAAACTGGCGATCTTCACGCTGGTCATGGCGCTGATCTTCGCCGGTCTGGCGGTTGTGTTCAGCCAGATGCGGTTCGCCAGGGAGAACGGCTACCACGCCGTGTTCACCAGTTCCTCGGGCGTGTTGCCCGGAGCGAAGGTGCGCATCGCCGGCGTGCCGGTCGGCTCGGTCACCTCGGTGAAGGTGGGCAAGGACTACCTGGCGCACGTCGAGTTCGACGTCGACCGCAAGTACCGGCTGCTCACCAGCACCCGGGCGGCGATCAAGTACGAGAACCTGGTCGGCGACCGCTATCTCGAGCTGACCGAGGGGCCCGGCTCGAACCGCGTCCTGCAGCCCGGCGGCACCATCGTCAAGGAACAGACCGCGCCCGCACTCGATCTGGACATGCTGCTCGGCGGTTTCCGGCCGCTGCTGCGCGGTCTCGACCCCGGCCAGGTGAACGACCTGACCAACGCGCTGCTGCAGATCTTCCAGGGCCAGGGCGGCACGCTGGTGTCCCTGCTCAACAGCGGCGGTTCGTTCGCCAAGACGCTCGCCGACCGGGACGCGCTGATCGGCAGCGTGATCAACAACCTGAACGCGGTGCTGCAGACCATCGATCAGCGTGGCGACCAGTTCGCCACCACGATCGCCGAACTACAGCGCCTGATCAGCGGACTGGCGGCCGACAAGGACCAGATCGGTGACGCGATCCCGCGAATCGCCGGGGCCACCGGCGACCTGACCGACCTGCTCGCCCAGGCCCGCCCCGATCTGCGCGGCACCATCGAGCAGACCGGACGACTGGCCACGAACCTCGACGCCGGGTCGGACACGGTGCAGTGGGTCCTGGAACGGCTGCCGTCGACCTATCGCCAGCTGATCCGCATCGGCTCCTACGGCTCCTTCCTCCAGCTCTACGTCTGCTCGACGAACTTCCTGGTGGACGGCCCGAACGGACAGACGATGAAGATCAACATGCCCGGGGCGCAGACGACCGGAAGGTGTGCGGACAACCGATGAAAGAGCAGCGATCATCCGCCATCACCATCGGCATCGTCGGCCTCGTGCTCGCGGTGGCGGTTGCGCTGTCGGCATTGCAATTCGACCGCCTGCCGTTCATACGTTCCGGCGCGACCTACACCGCCTACTTCGCCGACGCGGGCGGCCTGCTCCCCGGTGACGCGGTGCAGGTCGCGGGCGTGCGGTCCGGACGGGTGGAGGAGGTCGGCCTCGACGGCGCGAAAGTGCTCGTCCGGTTCACCCTCTCCGAGTCGATCGTGCTGGGCGAGAAGACCTCGGCGGCGATCAAGACCAACACGGTGCTCGGACGCAAATCGCTGGAGGTGACGCCGTCCGGCCCCGGCGCGCTGCACACCGACGACACCATCCCGCTGGAGCGCACCACATCGCCGTACTCGCTCAACGAGGCGCTGAGCGACCTGGCGGGAACAGTGCACGACTTGGACCTGGACCGGGTCGACCAGACCCTCGACGCGCTCTCGGCGACCTTCGCCGACACCCCCGCGCCGTTGCGCTCGGCGCTCGACGGCGTCACCGCGCTGTCCCGCAGCATCAACGCGCGCGACCAGGCGCTGACCGACCTGCTGAAGCGGGCGCAGAACGTGACGAAGATCCTCGCCGACCGCGGCAACCAGATCAACGCGCTGATCCTGGACGGCAACGAGCTGCTCGGCGAGCTGGATCGGCGACGCACCGCGCTCGGGCAGCTGATCGTCTACGTCAACGGACTCGCGCAGCAGCTGTCCGGCCTGGTCGCCGACAACGAGGCACAGCTGAAACCGGCCCTCGACAAACTCAATTCGGTGCTGGCGCTGTTGCAGCGCAACAAACAGAACCTCGCCGACGCGCTGGACGGTCTCGGCCCGTTCGCCGCCGCACTCGGTGAGCAGGTCGGCAGCGGCCCTTACTTCCAGGCGTACGTGATCAATGCCGCGAGCAAGACGCTGCAACCGCTGGTGGACGCGCTGGTGTGGCCGCAGCACCTGCCGAACGATCTGCAGAGCTACCTCACGCCGTCCCCGTCGATCGAACCCGCGATTCAGGAGCCGCCGCGATGAGTGGGCACTACCCGTCCATCCTGTACCCGTCTCGAGCCGTCGATGGCTCGGCACCGGCGGGGGAGTCGCGTCCGGGGGGATGCGCATGCTGAACGTCGTACGGAAACTGCCTCGCTGGGCGCTGGTGCTGGCCGGAGTGGTCGTCGCGGCGCTCGTGGTCGCGGTCGCGTGGACCGGCATAACCAGGATCGGAACCACCAAGGTCACCGCGTATTTCCCGTCCACCTCGGGCCTGTACGCGGGTGACGACGTGCGGGTGCTCGGCGTCAAGGTCGGCAGGATCGACTCGATCGAGCCCGGCGCCGACCGGGTGAAGGTGACCATGACCCTCGATCGCGGAATCGACGTCCCCGCCGACCCGAAGGCGGTGATCATCTCGCCGTCGCTGGTCTCGGCGCGTTTCATCCAGATCGCGCCCGCCTACACCGGCGGCCCGAAGCTGAAGGACGGCAGCGTGATCCCGATCGAGCACACCGCGGTGCCGGTCGAGTGGGACGACATCAAGGCCGAGCTGTCCAAGCTGGCCACCGCCCTCGGTCCGGTCGGTGACGACAAACAGGGGTCCTTCGGCCGCTTCGTCGACACCGCCGCCGACAACCTCGACGGCAACGGGCAGCGGTTCCGCGACACCCTGCGGGAACTGTCGGCCACTTTGAGCACGCTCTCCGACGGGCGCACCGACCTGTTCGGCACGGTGCGCAACCTGCAGAAGTTCGTCGATCTGCTGTCGGCGAGCAACGAGCAGATCGTGCAGTTCGGCGGACGGCTGGCGTCGGTGTCCTCGGTGCTGGCCGGGGTCTCGGCCGATCTCGGCGCGGGACTGGACAATCTGGACGCCGCGATCGTCGACGTGCGCCGGTTCATCGACGGCAGCGGCGCCGAACTCACCGAAGGCGTCCAACGGCTGGCCGACGCCACCCAGGTGCTGGTCGACAAACGGCCCGAACTGGAACGCGTACTGCACTCCGGCCCGACCGCGCTGGTGAACTTCTACCAGATCTACAAGCCGGCCCAAGGCACCCTGACCGGCGCGATCGCGCTGAACAACCCGGCCGACCCGCTCGGGTTCCTGTGCGGCTCGGTCCGCGCGCTGGAGACCAACGACGCCGACCGCAGCGCCGACCTCTGCGCGCAGTACCTCGCGCCGGTGATCAACAGCCTGAGCATGAACTACGTGCCGATCATGACGAACCCGGCCAGCGGCGTGACCGCGTTCCCCGACCAGCTGGTCTACACCGATCCCAGCCTGGCCGATCGGGTGCGGAGCCAGACTCCCGCGCAGCCGCAGCCCGCTCCGGTGAGCGTGCCCAGCGGTCTCGCCGGACTGGCCATTCCGGGAGGAGTGCGATGACGCCGACGCGGCGATTGCACCGCACCGCCACGGTCGCGGTGGGGCTGGCGGTGGCGCTCGGCGTCTCCGGCTGTGAGTGGGACGGACTGAATTCGCTGCCGATGCCCGGCACCGAGGGCACCGCGCCCGGTTCCTACGAAGTGCGTGTCCAGATGCCGAACGTGACCACGCTGACCCGGAATTCCCCCGTCCGGGTGCACGACGTGGCGGTCGGCACGGTGTCGAAGATCGAGGTGGAGGACTGGCACGCGCTGGTCACCGTCAAGTTGAACCCGGACGTGCAGCTGCCCGCGAACGCCGTCGCCAAGATCGGGCAGACCAGTTTGCTCGGGTCCAACCATCTCGAGCTCGCCGAGCCGACGGATCAGGCTCCCGAAGGCCGGTTGCGGGCGGGCGATGTCATCCCGCTGGCGCGGGCCGGGACCTACCCGACCACCGAGCAGGTGCTGTCCTCGCTGTCGGTGGTGCTCAACGGCGGCGGCGTCGCGCAGCTGGAGACCATCACCCACGAACTCAATTCGGCGCTCACCGGGCGCGAGGAGGCCATCCGGGACCTGCTGCCGCAGCTGAACGAGCTCACCACGAACCTGGACCGCCAGACCGGCGACATCATCGCGGCGATGAGCGGGCTGGACCGGCTCGGCGGTCAGCTCGCCGAGCAGCGTGACGTGGTGGCGGCGGCCATCGAGCAGATCCATCCGGCGTTGACCGTGCTCGCCGACCGCCGCGCGAACATCACCAGGGCGCTCACCGCGCTCGGCGAGCTGAGCGACGTCGTCCGGCGCATCGTCGACGCCAGCGGCGAGGACCTGAAGGCCAACCTGCGCAGCCTCGTTCCCGCGCTGAAATCGCTGTCGGACACCGGCGGTGACCTGACCGAGGCGCTGAAGATCCTGGCCACCTTCCCGTTCCCGATGAAGAACCTGGACCACGCCATCAAGGGCGACTACCTGAACCTGTTCATGACCGTGGACATCACCGGCAAGCGGCTGGATTCGAACTTCCTCACCGGCACCCCGCTGGGCGGACGGTTCGGCGGCGTGGAAGGCGCTCTCGGCAGCTTCGCGCCGGGCACGGCCGCGCAGAACGGCGACCCGGCCACCGGGCCGTTGCAGGCGCCGCCGCCCGCCGCGAGCCAGCCCGCCCCGACCATCCCGGGACTGCCGCCGATCCCCGGCCTGCCCGCCATTCCCGGATTGACCGTGCCCATGCCGGGCAACTCCGCGCCGCAAGGGGGTCCGGGCCAGTGACGCTCACCCGGTTCGTCCGTACCCAGCTGATCATCTTCTCCGTGCTGACGGTGATCGGCCTGGTGGTCATGGGCGGCACATACGTGAAGGTGCCCGCGATGTTCGGCATCGGGCGCTACGAGGTCACGGTGAAACTGGCCGCGACCGGCGGCCTCTACCCGACGGCCAATGTCGCCTATCGCGGCACGAACGTCGGCGTGGTGAAGGAGGTGCGGCTCACACCGGTCGGGGTGGACGCGAAACTGTCCATCGCCAGCGACTACAAGATTCCCTCCGACGTCGACGCGTGGGTCCGCAGTGTCTCCGCGGTCGGCGAACAGTACGTGGACCTGGTCCCCGTCGAGCACCGCACGGGCGGGAACCTGCGTGACGGCAGCGTGATACCGGTGGAGCGCACCAAGCTGCCGCAAGAGGTCGGCGCGCTGCTGGACCAGGCCGACCGGTTGCTGTCGAGCGTGGCGGACACCCGGCTGCGGCAGGTCATCGATGAGGCGTTCCTCGCCTTCAACGGCGCCGGACCGGACCTGCAACGATTCATCGACTCCGCGTCGCTGCTGGTGCAGGAGGCGCAGGCGAACGCCGAACCGACGAAGCAGTTGCTCGACCAGATCGGGCCGCTGCTGGACACCCAGACCCGTTCGGACACGGCGATCCGTTCCTGGACCGCCGATCTGGCGACCGTCACCGACCAGCTGCGCGGTCACGACCCCGCGCTGCGCGGTGTCTTGCGCGAGGGCCCGTCCGCGATGCAGCGGGTGACCAACCTGTTCGAGGATCTGCGTCCGACGCTGCCGCTGCTGCTGTCGAACCTGGTCAGCGTCGGCCAGGTCGCGGTCACCTACCACGCGGGACTCGAGCAGATCCTGGTGGTTTACCCGCCGCTGGTCGCCGCGCTGCTCACCGCGGTACGCGGCCCGCTCGAATACGGAGCCCTGGTCGACTTCATGGCGTTGGTCAACGACCCGCCCGCCTGCACGACCGGCTTCCTCCCGCCCGACCAGCGCCGCTCGCCGAGCGAACTCGACACCCCGCCCACGCCTTCCGGCCTGTACTGCAAGGTGCCGCAGGACGCTCCCGAAGCGGTGCGCGGCATCCGGAACACACCGTGCGCCGAAGTGCCCGGTGTGCGCGCCCCGACGCCGGAGATGTGCCGGACCGGGTACGTTCCGTTGGGTGACAACCCGCCGTTCGGGCCGCCGCGGCCGGTCGCGCCCGCGGCAGCGCCCGCCGATGAGCCGCCCGTCGTGGCGCCGGCGAGTTACGGCGGCGGCACACCGGCCGCCGCCCGAGCGTACGACCCGGACAGCGGCGTCTACATCGGCCCCGACGGGCGGACATACCGACAGGGCGATATCGGACCGAGCGGTTCGGGCACGGTACCGTCGAGCTGGCAGGCGATGCTCGAGGAGCAGCAACGATGAGTGAGAGCAACGGAGAAGGTCACCGCACGCGGCGTCGTGCGGTGCGCTCGGCCGGGCCGCCGGTCGAGGAGAACGCGACCCCCACCGACGCGACGACCGCGACCGATGCAGAGACCTCGACCGCGACCAACGCGAAGACCGAGGCCGCCACCGACGTGCAGACCAGGGCTGCCACCGACGTGAAGGCCACGGCCGCCGACGACGTGAAGGCCACGGCCGCCGACGACGTGAAGGCCACGGCCGCCGACGACGCGAAAGCCGCTCCCGACGCCGACGCGAAGACTGTGTCTGCCACCGACGCGAAAGCCACAAGCGCCGCCGACCGGAAGGCCCCGCCCGCCGGAGTCTCCGCCGGCCCGTCGGCCGGAACCGCCGTCGCGGAGAACGAGCCGAGTACGGTCGACGCCGACTCCAGCGCCCCGAGCGCACCGGTACCGGCCACCGGCGACTCGACCGCCGACGCGGACAAGGCGACGGTCACCATGACGAAAGCCGCTGCCGAGTCGCCGTCCACCGAGCAGCAGCCCACCTCGGGCAAGAACCGCGGCCTCCCGCGCATTCTCGCGATGGCCGCCGCCGCCCTGCTCGTCGTCGCGCTCGTCTGCGGCGCGACCCTCTCGGTGCTCGCGATGCGCTCGGCGCACGAACGCGACGAGCGCCGCGCCGAATACGTGGAAACCGCCCGGCAGGCGATCGTCAATCTGACCACCATCCGCGCCGATTCCGCCAAGCAGGACATCGACCGGATCCTGTCGCTGGCCTCGGGTGAGTTCAAGACCGAGTTCGACGGGCGGGTCGACCCGTTCACCAGCATCGTGCAGCAGGCCAAAGTGGTATCCAGCGGCGAGATCGTGGAGGCCGCGCTGGAGAGCGACGACGATCGCTCCGGGCGGGTGCTGGTCGCCGCCAAGCAGACGCTCACCAACGCGGGCCAGGCCGAGCCGCAGACCAGGTATTACCGGTTCCGGGTCACCGTGTCCCGCGGCGATTCCGGGCTGACCGTTTCCAATGTGGAGTTCGTGGCATGACCGGTGGACGCAGCATGAACGGAATTCGGGCCAAGATCCTGTTCGCGGTACTCGGTGTCGTGGTCGCCGCGGCCGCGGTGATCGGCGGCGTCAACGGTTACCGCTACTGGGACGACCGGCAGGCCGAGCAGTCGCGCGAGGACGCGGTCGCGACGGCGGGACGCACCCTCGAGGCCATGTTCACCTACAACCCGCAGACCGTGGACACCGAACTGCGCAAGTCCGCCGACAACCTGACCGGTGACTTCCGCGACGACTATCTGACGCTGATCGACAAGCAGATCGCGCCGGGAGCCAAGGAGAAGCAGCTCACCGTCACCGCGACCACCCAGGCGGGCGGTGTCATCTCCGCGGACCGTTCGCACGCGCAGGTGCTGTTGTTCCTCAATCAGGTGATGACGAGCAAGGACACCCCGCAGGGCACCACCACCGGCAGTCGCGTGCGCGTCACTTTGACGAAGTCGGACTCGCACTGGTTGGTCTCGGCGGTCACCCCCGTCTGAGACCGGCGAATTCACCAGGGTCACTCCGGCAGTCGGCGCGGCAGCCGCACGGTGAACGTCGTGCCCGCCTCGGGCGAACTGCGCACGCCGACCTCGCCGCCGTGCGCGGTCACCAGCGCCTGCACGATGGACAAGCCGAGCCCGGTGCCGCCGCTGGTTCGCGCGCGGGAGGTATCGGTGCGGTAGAAGCGCTCGAAGACGCGTTCGGCCTCCTCCTGGGGCAGGCCGGGCCCCGTATCGGCCACCTCCAGCCGCACGTCGTCGGCGCCGGGAGCCAGCCGCACGGTCACCTTCGCGTCGGGCGCGGTGTGCGTGACGGCGTTGTTCAGCAGGTTGCCCAAGACCTGGCGCAGCCGCGCCTCGTCGCCGATCACCTCGAGCGTTCCCTCGCCCGGTTCGATCTTCAGTTCGATGGTGCGGACGGGACCGTCGGCATGCCCGGCGGCGACCACGGCGCGTGCGTTGTGCACGGCGTCGCTGGCGACGGCGAGCAGGTCCACCGGGCCGAGTTCCAGCGGGCGCTGGGCATCCAGCCGCGCGAGCATCAGCAGGTCTTCCACCAGCACCCCCATCCGCTGGGATTCGCGCTCGATGCGGTCCATGAACGCGGCGGGATCGTCGGTGGCGCCCTGGCGATACAGTTCGGCGAACCCGCGGATGGTCGTCAACGGCGTGCGCAGCTCGTGGCTGGCGTCGGCGATGAAACGGCGCATGCGCTCCTCGGACTTGCGTGCCGCTTCCTCGGACGCGGCGGTCGCGGTGAACGCGCGCTGGATCTGCGCCAGCATGCCGTTCAGCGACCTGGACAGCCGGTCGACCTCGGTGTTGGTATCGCGCACCGGCACGCGGCGGTGCAGGTCACCGCGGGCGATGGCCGCGGCGGTGCTCTCCACCCGGCGCAGCGGACGCAGGCTGCGCCGCACCAGGAAATACGCGAGCATCGCCAGCACGGCCAGGACTATCGCCCCGACGATCAGCTCGAGCATCACGAGCCGGTGCACGGTGTCGGTGTTCTGGGTGAGCGGCAGCGCGACCGTTGTCGTGCCCTCCGGTGTGCTCAGCGTCAGCACACGCCACCGGATCGGCCCTCCGTTGACGGAGCCGACGGTGTACGGGCCGGACGGTGGGGTCGCGGGCAGGTCGGGTTCGGAGTCGACGGCGAACGCCGGGACGAGGAACAGGCGCCCGTCGGTGCGCATCGAGCGCACGTAGAACTGGCTCGGGGCGTGGCGCGGCTCGGGCGGCAGCACCGGTGGCGGAGGCGGGCGCCTGGACCATTCCATCGCGCCCGCGCGCAACTGCTGGTCGGTCCGGTTGGTCAACTGGCCTTCCAGGGCCGAGGTGACCACCATGCCGGAGACCAGCAGGCCGAGCCCGGCGGTGAGCACCAGCAGGATCGTCAAGGTCCCGCGCAAGGGAATCGCGGATAAGAAGCCGGAGACCTTCGCACGCACCACGACGATCCGGCTCGGGCTCATGAACCGCTCTTGCGATGGGGCGCGCGCATCACGTAACCGACGCCGCGCAAGGTGTGGATCAGCCGCGTATTGCCGGTGTCGACCTTCTTGCGCAGGTAGGAAACGTAGGTCTCCACCACGCCGACCTCGCCGCCGAAGTCGTAGCGCCAGACGTGGTCGAGGATGCGCGGCTTGCTCAGCACGGTGCCCGCGTTGACCATGAAGTAACGCAGCAGCGTGAACTCGGTGGGCGACAGCGCGACCGGTTCACCCGCCTTCCACACCTCATGGGTGTCGTCGTCGAGCTCGATGTCCTCGAAGCGCAGACGCGAACTCTCCCGCTGCGGGGCCGCGTGACCCGCGCGACGCAGGATGACGCGCAGCCGGGCCACCACTTCTTCCAGGCTGAACGGCTTGGTGACGTAGTCGTCGGCGCCGAGGGTGAGGCCGGTGATCTTGTCCTGCACGTCGTCGCGCGCGGTCAGGAACAGCACGGGCGCGTCGACCCCGTCGGCGCGCAGCCTGCGCAGCAGACCGAAGCCGTCCATGCCGGGCATCATCACGTCCACGATGAGGGCCTGGGGACGGAAGGAGCGCGCCTTGTCCAGCGCTTGGGCGCCGTCGGCCGCGCTGTCCACTTCGAAGCCCTGGTAGCGCAGGCTCACCGCGAGCAGTTCGACGATCATCGGCTCGTCGTCGACCACCAGGACCCTGGCCTCGGGTGTCTGCTGCACGGGGGCACCACTCATGGCTAAATGGTCCGGGATCCGGCTGCGAAGTTCCTGGACCGAAGCTGGGTGATTCCTGTGAACGGTCTCAGCGCGGGTCGCGGTCCTCGGGGTAGACGTCGTCGTCGGTCAGCAGCGCGCTGCCCGCGACCTGGTCCTGGGCCAAGGCGTCGAGGAAGGCGCGCGCCCAGCGATCCACGTCGTGGGCGAGCACCTGCCTGCGCATCGAACGCATCCGCCTGCGCTTGACGTCGCGCTCGTCCTCGACAGCCGCGACGATGGCGTCCTTCACGTCGTCGAGATCGTGCGGGTTGCACAGGTACGCCTGCCGCAGCTCGGCCGCCGCGCCGGTGAACTCGCTCAGCACCAGGGCGCCGTTGAGCCCGCTGTGGCACGCGACGTACTCCTTGGCGACCAGGTTCATGCCGTCGCGCAGCGGCGTCACCAGCATCACGTCGGCGGCCACGAAGAACGCGACCAGCTCGTCGCGCGGGATCGGACGGTGCAGGTAGTGCACCACCGGGTAGCCGACCCGGGCGAACTCGCCGTTGATCCGGCCGACCTGGCGTTCGATGTCGCCGCGCATCTGGATGTAGCTCTCGACCCGTTCGCGACTGGGTGTGGCCAGCTGGATCATGACCGTGTCGGCGGGGTTGATCCGGCCCTCGATGAGCAGCTCCTCGAGCGCGTTGAGGCGGATGTCGATGCCCTTGGTGTAGTCCAGCCGGTCCACGCCGAGCAGGATGGTCTTCGGGTTGCCCAGCTCGGCCCGGATCTTGGCGGCGCGTTCGCGCACCGACCTGCGCCTGGAATGCTCGTCAAGTTCGGCGGAGGCGATCGAGATGGGGAACGCGCCCACCCGCACCGTGCGGAACCCCACCTGGACGACGCCGAGCTTGGAGCGCACGCCGATCGAGCCGCGCGAGGTCGGCTGTCCGGCCAGCCTGCGGGCCAGATAGAGGAAGTTCTGCGCGCCGCCGGGCAGGTGGAAGCCGATGAGGTCGGCGCCGAGCAGGCCCTCCACGATCTCCGTGCGCCACGGCATCTGCATGAACAGCTCGACCGGCGGGAACGGAATGTGCAGGAAGAATCCGATGGTCAGATCCGGGCGCAGCATGCGCAGCATCTTGGGCACCAGCTGGAGCTGGTAGTCCTGCACCCACACGGTCGCGCCCTCGGCGGCGACCTTGGCGGTGGCCTCGGCGAAGCGCCGGTTCACGGTGACATAGGCGCTCCACCATTTGCGGTCGTAGACCGGCCGCACGATCACGTCGTGGTAGAGCGGCCACAGCGTGCCGTTGGAGAAGCCCTCGTAGTAGTCGGCCACCTCGTCCGCCGACAGCGGGACCGGATGCAGTTCGAGGCCGTCCTCGATGATCGGCTCCACGTCGACATTGGGGACCCCCGCCCAGCCGACCCACGCCCCCTTGTTGTTGCGCAGGACCGATTCGAGCGCGGTCACCAGACCGCCCGGGCTGCGCTTCCATCGGGTGCTGCCGTCGGGCAGTCGTTCGAGGTCGACAGGGAGACGGTTGGCGACGACGACGAAACCGGAGCCCGCCCCGGAGCTGTTGTTCTCCCTCGCGGCGTCAGCAGTCGAAGTGTCTCTGACTTGCTCGGAGTCGTCGGACGGTTTCATCTGGTCCACTCACGCATCCTTTGCGCGTTGCTTCATCCCGCTGGAGTTGTGTAGTCGACGTCGCCGTTGGCGTCGAGAACGAGACTATTCGCCTCGCGCGTTCGGTCCAATACCCAACATGGACAACAACATCCGGCACTCATCGGCGTCCTCGGCGTAGGCCGCGACCACCCGCTGCGCCTGACGCGCGGTTTCGTCGGCGAGCGGTTCCAGATCGTCGTCCGCAATGTCGTTCGCGCTGCCCTTCACGGCCATCGTCAAGTCCTCCCGGCTCAGTGCGCTCTTACCCTGCGAAAAGCCAATGGTATGCGACGCTGGAGGGTGCGTCCGCCGGGGCGCTGACCGAAAGGCGGCACGCGCCGCCGGGGCACCCCGGTCGACGCGTCCGCCCCGCCGGTCCCTATACCGTGGGAACCAGCACCAACTCTCCACGAAAGGGTCGACATGCCGCTGGCCACGGTGAACGGGATTTCCCTCAACTATCAGGTGAAGGGTGACCGCGCCAAGGGCTCCGCGCCGCTCGTGGTCATGATCATGGGCACCGGCAGTCCCGGCCGAGTGTGGGAGCTGCACCAGGTTCCCGCCCTGGTCGCGGCCGGTTACCGGGTGTGCACGTTCGACAATCGCGGGATCGCGCCGTCGTTCGAGGCCGCCTCGGGCATGACCATCGACGAGCTGGTCGCCGACACCGCCGCCCTGATCGAATTCCTGGACGAGGGCCCGGCGCTGGTGGTGGGCACATCGATGGGGGCGCGCGTGGCGCAGGAGCTGGCGCTGGCCCGCCCCGACCTGGTGCGCAAGGCGGTGTTCATGGCCGGGCACGGGCGGCTGGACCAGTTCCAGAAGACGCTTTCGCTCGGCGAACACGAACTCGACGCCGCCGGGGTGAAACTGCCGCCGAAATATGAGGCGGCGATCACCGCGGTCATGAATCTCTCGCCCGCGACCATGGCCGACACGAACGCCGCGCGCGACTGGCTCGACCTGTTCGAGTTCACCGGAGGGCCGGTCACGCCCGGCATTCGCGCCCAGCGCAGGATGGACCACGATTTCGACCGAGTGCAGGCCTACCGGGCGATCCGCGTGCCTTGTCTTTCGGTCGGATTCGCCGACGACCGGATGATTCCGCCGTATCTGTCCAGGGAGATCGCCGCCGTGATTCCGGGTGCGCGGTACCAGGAGGTACCGGACGCGGGGCATTTCGGGTATTTGGAGCGGCCCGAGGCGGTCAACAAGATTCTCTTGGACTTCTTCGCGGGCTGATTGTGAGTCGGCCGGGGTGGCGGCCTAGGTAACCGCCCAGGCGTAACGTCTTGCTTGCTAGTGTCGAAACAACGCTCGGGGTCTCTCGGTGTCAGGGGTTCACAGCAGCCCGGCACCGGGTGAACCAGGAGCGATCCCGTACATAGCGCCAGTATCCAGTGAGGTGAAATTGAGCACCAACCCCTTCGATGATGAAGACGGCCGCTTCTTCGTCCTGGTCAACGACGAGGAACAGCATTCCCTGTGGCCGGCCTTCGCAGAGGTTCCAGCCGGATGGCGAGTCGTGTTCGGCGAGGACAGCCGCGCCGCTTGTGTCGAGTACGTGGAGAAGAACTGGACCGACATGCGTCCGAAGAGCCTGCGCGACGCCATGGCCGCCGACGACGCGGCTCGTCAGGGCGCCCAGTCCTGATCGGTCCTCCGAGTGCCGCGCTCCCGGCGCGGCAGGTTCGTGGTCCCGTCATGTCTCGCGTCCGAGCGACCGCCGCCGACTCCGTCGTGGGCGGGGCGGTCGCTCGGGCCTGAGCGGGGTCGCGAACGAGCAATGCTCGATCTCGCTTCACTCGAAAGCGGTTATGATGACAACCGCTTTCCCGCCTCCTTAGCTCAGTGGTAGAGCACTCGCCTTGTAAGCGAGCGGTCGTCAGTTCAATCCTGACAGGGGGCTCCATGTCGCAGCTGCTGCGCGTCTGAGCTCAGTAGAGGCCGTGCTCGCGGAGATAGCGCTCCGCGCTCAGCTTCCGCGGACACGGCGGTGTGCAACTCGCGTGCAGTTTCATCAGCCCTCGCGCGTGCTCGCCATCGGCAGGCCTATTGCCGTCTTCGCAGTAGTCCTCCACCCAGGAACGCCGCGCCGTCATCGCTGCTCGTCCTCCAGCCGCGCGAAGATCTCACGCGCCGAGACCGACTCGTCCGGCTCGCCGCCGAGGTCGAGTAGCCAGGGCAACACCCAGAAGACGAGTATCAGCAGTCCGCCGACGGCGGCCATGACGATCAGGGTGACTGCGAGCTCTGCGGGCATTGGCTATATCCCCTCTGTTTGTGGTCTCGTTTGGTGAGCGCCCGGCGCCGAGGAGCTCGAGCGCTCAACCCGACGCCGGGGCCTGCGGATACCTTGTCCTGAGTGACACCCTGCGAAGCGGCACATCGTGTGTCACCGTGGAGGCATGGACGATGCCGGGGTCGGGGAACGGACCGCCAGGGCGCGCAAGCTGGTTCGGCTCACACAGCTACAGCTTGCGTTGAAGGCGAACGTCTCGGTGTCGCTGCTGCGTAAGGTCGAGCGAGGCGCCCGGCCCGCCTCGCCCGCGTTCATCGCAGCCGTGGCAGCCGCTCTGGGCGTGAACATCGAGGACCTGACCGGGCAGCCCTACACTCCGGCGGGCGACGATGCCGGAGCACATGCCACCATTCGCGAGTTGCGCCGGAAGATCCTGGCATTCGACGACGAACCTCTGAGCGCGCCGAGCACGCTGAAAGAGCTGACGGCCGCACTGCGCCGGATTCAGGAGAGCAGGGGTCGAGGTCGGTACGGAGATCACACTGCCGAACTGCCAGACGTGATCCACGGTTTGCATGTGCTCGCGAGCGACGAGCCTTCCGGGCGTCGTCTGGAGTCGATCTATTCGACGCTCGCCTATGCCTACAACAGTGCGTCGTCGGTCGCCTACCGGTACGGCTACCTCGACCTCGCCGGACTGGCCGCCGAGCGCTGCGTGTGGGCCGCTGAGCGCAGTGGTGACCCGGTGTGGCCGATCGCGGCGGAATACCATCGCGCGTTGATCCTGCTGTACTCCGGCTCGTACGCCGGTGGGCTGCGGGTCGTCGAGCGCGCGCACGCCGCCGGCGAGCGACTGCCCACGACACCGGAACTCCTCGCCGTGCGGGGCGCGTTGCACCTGCGCGGGTCGATATTGTCGGCCCGTGCGCTGGACGCCGACACCGCCGACATGCATCTTCGGGAAGCGCGCCGGATCGGCGAGGCGATCAACGCCGACCGGTATCAGGAGTACGGCACGGGGTTCCAGTTGCCGAACGTCGAGATCCACTCCGTCGCTGTTCCCGTCGAGTTGTCCGATGGCACGACCGCGGTGAGCCGCGCCGTGCGGATTCGGCTACCGGCATCGGTCACACCGTCCCGGGTGGGGCATCACTGGATCGACGTGTCGCGCGCGTGGTTGCTCCACGGGGACAAGCAGCGCGCCCTCGCCAGCCTCGACCAAGCGCGCCGGATCGCACCGGGGCTGACGCGCAACCATCCCCAAGTCCACGAGACCGTGCGCGTGCTCGCCCACGCCCGCCGCAGCACCGATTCCCTGGCCCGGTTCGCGAAGTGGGCCAACGTCAAGATCTGAGCTGAAAGACCGGTTTCCCGGTTGCCCTGGGAGACGCGGTCTCTTGCGGGCGGTGAGACCACGCCGACCGAGTTCGGTCGGGCCTTCCTCATGGTGAAGGTCGGTTGTGAGTGGTTCCGGGTGTCGCCGAACGTGTCCGGTCCGAATTCGGCCGAAAGCGTCGGGCGATTCGTCGTCGGATCCGGCCGAAATGGCCGAGCGAAGCGGACGACGAGTATGACGGTCGGTAGCGAACATCCAGCAGATCTGATTACCGACTGACGAGCATGTTTTCGGCTACGAGTCTGTTTGTAGTCTGGTGTGCGCAAACATCTCTCGCGATGAGCCTATTCAGGTCACGGGCAAACACCAGATGAGCTACAAACGGGACATGGCGGCATACTTCGCGCACATTGGGGTGAACCTAGCTGTATCGGGTTCTTCATCTGCCGAAAGTTGCTGAGATGTACGAATACAACGCGTTGCTGCCGACCGATGCGCGGGCTCGTACGAGCACGGGGGTGCGTGATGACTGAGCTGATCGACTTCTCCGCCGCACTCATCGATCCGCAAGCGATCAAGGACGCCGGATACGCGGGTGTCATCGGTTACTTCAGTGATTCCCGTCCGGGCATGAATTTCGGTGCGAAGCCGCTGCGGCGGGAATACTGCGACCGATTGCGCGCCATCGGGCTCGAGATAGTGAGCAATTACCAGTACGGCAAGGGGGAGACCTCGGACTGGAAAGGCGGTTACGACGCGGGCGTGCGTCATGCACGGATCGCGCTGGATTACCACCTCGCGGCCGGCGGGCCCCGTTTCCGTCCGTTGTATGCCCCCGTCGACGCGAATCCGTCTTTGGCGGAGTGGAATTCGCTGATCGCTCCGTTTCTACGGGGCTGGGCATCGGTGGTCGGATGGGAATGGACCGGTATGTACGGCAATGCCCGGTGCATCGACTGGGCACTCGAGGACGGTGTCGCCTGCTGGTTCTGGCAACACAACTGGTCCGGCGATTCCTCGATCAACGGCGACCATCCCGCCGCGCACCTCCATCAGATCCGCATCGACAGGGACCGGGTCGCAGGCGTCGGGGTGGATGTGAACAAAGTCCTCGCCGACGACTACGGCCAGTGGTCGAAGGCCATCTCGAATCCAGGGGGAGCCATGCGGAAGCCGGATTACGTCGAATTGGACCGAATGGGCGACTCCGCCTCCAGCAGGCACGGGGCGCGCGTCGAGAACTTCCTGCTGCACACTCAGGAGGGCAACGGAACGGCCGAGAGCCTGGCCAACTACCTGAACAACCCGGCGAATGGGGTGAGCTACCACTACACCGTGCGCGATCGCGTGGTGGTAGACGTGGTCGACACCGATCTGGCCAGTTGGTCGGTGCTGGACGCGAACTCCTTCACGATCAACCTCTGCTTCGCGGGCAGCCGCGCCGCGTGGAGCCGCAACGACTGGCTGAGCATCCGCGACGACATCCGGATCGCGGCCTGGCTCGCGGTACAGGACGCGCGCAAATACGGGTTCGACACGTATGTCATCGCGCCGCCTTATCAGCGGCGCCAGGGCATCTCCGACCACAAGTACGTCACCGAGTGTCTCGGCATCGGCACGCACACCGATGTGGGACCGAATTTCCCCTGGGACGTGTTCGCCGACGACGTGCGCGGTTTCGCCACCGGCGAGCCGACCGGGTCGGAACCGAACGCGATCAACGATTGCGCGGCCGCGAATCCATGGCTGGGCGCCCGGATCACGCAGGGTGAGATCGCGACGCCCGACGGCGCGGGCCGCTTCGCCCAGTTCGAGCACGGGTACATCTATTGGCATCCGGATACCGGTGCGCACGCCATCCCGGAGACGCTGTGGGGAAAGTTCGAACAGTTGGGCTGGGAGGCGGGCCCGCTCGGCTACCCGATCACCGACCGGGCCGTCCTGTCCGGGCCGGACGGCCAGACGGCGGGTGAGGTGCAAGGCTTCCAGGGCGGGGCGCTCTACCGGCGGCAATCCAGCGGCAGCGTCTACTGGGTGCACGGCGCGATCCGCGACCGCTGGAACCGCGCGGGTTACGAGAACGGGCCGCTGGGCTGGCCGGCGAGCGACGAGATCCCTTGGGACACCGGCACCTATCAGGATTTCGAGCACGGCCGGATCTATTGGACACCGGCTCAGACGCTCGCGACGGTGGCGGTCGGAGGGGTGGATACTCCGCTGCACGACGTGGGTTGACGGATCGAAGCGGAAGGTCCGAACGCGATTCAGTCGGGGACGTTGGCGCCGTGGCCGAGGTCGCGCAGCGCCTGCTTGATCTTGGTCTGGGCCTCGTCCAGGGACTCGGGGCTCGGATTCGGGTCGGCGCCGGAGATGTCGAAGTTGCCCATCGAGAAGGCGGGGAACACATGGACGTGCAGGTGCGGCACCTCCAAGCCCGCGATCAGCAGACCGGCGCGCGGTGCGTCCCATGCGGCACGGACGGCCTGGCCGATCTTCTGGGCGACGGCGGTGATCCGGGCGAAGGTGTCGGCGTCGAGGTCCTGCCACTGGTCGATCTCCTTGCGGGGCACCACGAGGGTGTGACCAGGGGTTACCGGGGCGATGGTGAGGAAGCCGACGAACTCGTCGTCCGCCCAGACGAAACGGCCCGGGAGCTGACCGTCGATGATCGCGCTGAAGACAGAAGCCATGTCCCGCAGCGTAGACCGGGCGGTGCGCCGGGGCGCCGGGGCGGTCCGCGCTATACCGCGACGAAATGCGACAGGATGCCCTGCACCTCGTAGATGTCCACCTGCCGGTTGAACCGCTTCAGCAGCGGTTCGGCGGTGCCCGCGATCCAGATGGCCAGCTCGGCGTCCAGATCGAAGGTGCCCGCGGTCTCCACCGAGAAATGGGTGATCGCGCGATACGGCACGCTGTGGTAGCTCACCTTGCGGCCGGTGACGCCCTGCTTGTCGATAAGGATCAGGCGGCGGTTCGTGAACAGCATCGCATCCCGAACCAGCAGGTAGGCGGCATAGACCTGCTCGCCGCTGCCGAGGAGCTTGCCGTACTCCTGTTGCGCCTGCGCGGGATCGATCCGGCCGGCGTTGCCCATCAGTCCGTCGATCAGACCCATTCTCAGCACTTCCTTCGGGTGCTCCGGTGGCAGGAGCGGTCAGGCCCCACATCCGTTGTCCCTATTCATCATCCCCTTCGCGCGCACCGGCAGCGGCGAAGACGGCGAACGGCTCGTTTAGGCTGTCTGCCGTGCGTGTACTCGTCATCGGTTCCGGAGCCCGTGAACATGCCCTCGTCCTGGCCCTGCGCCGGGACCCCGCGGTGACCGCGCTCTTCGCCGCCCCCGGCAACGCGGGCATCGCCCAGCACGCGCAGGTCCGCCCGGTCGACCCCTGCGCCGCGGAGGACGTCGTCGCGCTGGCCACCGAGGTGGACGCCGACCTGGTGGTGATCGGTCCCGAGGTCCCGCTGGTCCTCGGCGTCGCCGACGCGCTGCGAGTCGCGGGCATCCCGTGCTTCGGCCCCTCGGCCGCGGCCGCCCGGATCGAGGGCTCCAAGGCATTCGCCAAGGATGTGATGTCCGCGGCGGGCGTGCGCACCGCGCACAGCGAGGTGGTGGACAACCCGGCCGAGCTGGACGACGCGCTCGACCGCTTCGGTCCCACCTGGGTGGTGAAGGACGACGGACTCGCCGCGGGCAAGGGCGTGGTGGTGACCGCCGACCGCTCCGCCGCGCGTGAGCACGGGGCCGAACTGCTCGAGCAGGGCCATCCGGTGCTGCTGGAATCGTTCCTGGACGGACCGGAAGTCTCGCTGTTCTGCCTGGTCGACGGGGAGACGGTGGTCCCGTTGCTGCCCGCGCAGGACCACAAGCGCGTCGGTGACGGTGACACCGGGCCCAATACCGGCGGCATGGGCGCTTACACGCCGCTGCCCTGGCTGCCCGAATCGGCCGTCACCGCCATCGTCGAGGACGTGGTGAAACCCGTTGCGGCCGAATTGGTGCGGCGTGGCAGCGGGTTCTCCGGCCTGCTGTACGCCGGGCTGGCGATCGGCGCGGCCGGTCCCGCCGTGGTCGAATTCAATTGCCGCTTCGGCGATCCCGAGACGCAAGCGGTGCTCGCACTGCTGGACAGCCCGCTCGGCGAGCTGCTGTACGCCACCGCCACCGGCACGCTGGCGCGGGTCGCCCCGCCGCGCTGGCGCGACGGCTCGGCGATCACCGTGGTGCTCGCCGCGGAGAACTACCCGGGCCACCCGCGCCTCGGCGACGCGATCTCGGGGGCGGGCGAGGGCGCGCTCGACGAGAACGCGACGGTGCTGCACGCGGGCACCACGCAGCGCGAGGACGGCGCTCTGATCTCCGCGGGCGGACGGGTGCTGAACGTGGTTGGCGTCGGCGCCGACCTCGCCGAGGCCCGCACCCGCGCCTACGACCGCATCGCCGCCATCAAACTGCCGGGCAGCCACTACCGCACGGACATCGGTTTGGCCGCCGTCGAAGGTCGCATCGAGGTCTGAGTCCGCGGCTCGGCGGACTACGCACCGACGGTCGGATCGCTGATCCTGCGCTCGGTCGGCAGCCGGTTCGACAGCGCGGGCGCGATCCGCTGCGGCCATATGACCGAACCCGTGGCCGACCGTCGTCGGCCACGACTCGCCGCGGGCCGATCCTCGGGTGCGCGGAGTCGTTTCCGATGCCGCTGACCGGACACGTGCGTTCCTCAGCCGAACGTGAGCCCGCGCACCGCCAGCCACTGCTGCGGGTCCACGTGCTGCCCGCCGACGATCACCTCGAAGTGCAGGTGCGGGCCGGTGGAGTCGCCGCGGTTGCCCATGCGGGCGATCTGCATTCCCGCGGGCACCCGCTCGCCGACCGAGACGAAGAAGTCGTACATGTGCCCGTAGACGGTGATGCTGCCGTCGTCGTGGCGGATGCGTACCCAGAGCCCGAAGCCCTGCGCCGGTCCCGCGTCGATGACCGTGCCGTCGGCGACCGCGTAGATCGGGGTGCCGATCGGGCCCGCGATGTCGATACCGGCGTGGAAGGTGCCCCAGCGCGACCCGAAGCCCGAGGTGAAGACGCCGTGCGCGGGCAGCGCGAAGCCTCGGCCGCTCGGCGGCATCGCCCCTGGCTGCACCGGCGCGGTCGCGGTCATCCACGGCTGACGCTCACCGGCGACGGCGGCGGCCGCCTCGGCCTTCGCGCGTTCCAGCGTCGCGCGCGCGGCGGCCGCGACCACCGCCTGTTCGCGCAGCCGCTCACCATTGGCGATCGCGTTCAGCAGCCGCGTCACCGACGGTGGGGTGCTCTGCATCTGCGGCGGGTACGCCACGGCCACGCGCTGGCCGCGATCCGGCGCGGGAGTGCGACCGGTGACCGTCCCGGCGAACGACGTGTCGCCCGCGGCGAAAACCGCGGTCGCGACGAGCCCGGCCAGCAGCACCTGGTGCTTGCGCGCCAGTGCGAGCAACTCCGCGCCGGTCGGTTTGCGCCGCCACAGGTCGCGTGGGTCCGGTTTGCGCTCCCACCAGGCTCGCAGGTGGTGGCGGCGGCCCCACAGGGCGCGGGGATCGAGCTTGCCGCCACCCCCGATGAGCCGCCTGCCGGATCGTCGCGGCGAGCGCGCGCGCCAATCGCGCGGAATGACGCCGACACCGGCCACTCCGCGCACTCGGTCGAGCCCGCCTCGTCGAGACTTATCGAGCATCAGGGGAGACCATAACCGCGGCCGCGCGGTAATAGGTGCTCTACCGTCTGTCGAGTGTCCAGAGAATCTCGCCGGTCGACCATTCCACCTTTCTACGTGATGGATGTCTGGAAAGCCGCCGCGGAACGCGCGCGGACCCACGGCGATGTGCTCGTGCTCGCCGCCGGGCAGCCGTCGACGCCCGCGCCCGCGCCGGTCCTGCGCGCGACCGAACTGGCCATTCGGTCCGAATTGCTCGGTTACACCGAGACTTTCGGCATCCTGGCGATCCGGGAAGCGATCGCCGAACACCATCGAGACACCTATGGTTACCGGGTCGATCCGGACGACGTGGTGGTGACGACCGGCTCGTCCGGCGCGTTCTCGCTGATCTTCCTCGCCGCGTTCGACCCGGGCGACACCGTCGTGGTCGCGCGTCCCGGTTATCCGGCCTATCGCAACACCCTCGCCGCGCTCGGCTGCCGGGTGCTCGAACTCGACTGCGGCGCGCAGACCAGATTCCAGCCCACCGTCGCCATGCTCGAGGCGCTCCCGGAGCCGCCCGCCGGTCTCGTGGTGGCCAGCCCCGCCAACCCCACCGGCACCATGATCGCGCCCGCCGAACTCGCCGCGCTGGCCCGCTGG
This sequence comes from Nocardia sp. NPDC005745, assembly GCF_040630775.1. Classification (NCBI taxonomy): domain Bacteria; kingdom Bacillati; phylum Actinomycetota; class Actinomycetes; order Mycobacteriales; family Nocardiaceae; genus Nocardia; species Nocardia sp. NPDC005745. Next base: position 124,631 of record NZ_JBEXYF010000007.1, on the reverse strand, counting down.
TGCGAGGAGCACGGCACCCTGCTGATCTCCGACGAGATCTACCACGGCATCACCTACGACAGCGTTGGCGCCGACAACGCGACCTCGTCGGCCTGGGAGACCTCGCGGGAAGCGGTGGTGATCGGCTCGGTGTCCAAATACTTCTCCATGACCGGCTGGCGGCTGGGCTGGATGCTGGCCCCGAGCGGGCTGCGCCCCGCGTTGCAGCGGCTGGCCTCGAACCTGACCGTGTGCCCGCCCGCCATCTCCCAGTACGCGGCGCTGCACGCCTTCGGCGCCGAGGCCAAGGAGGAACTCGACGGGCACGTCCGGCGGTACGCGGTGAACCGGCGGTTGCTGCTGGACGGGCTGCCGAAACTGGGCATCACCGACCTCGCTCCCGCCGACGGCGCCTTCTACGCCTACGCCGACATCGGTCACCTCACCGACGACTCCCGCGCCTGGTGCGCCGACGTGCTGAACCACACGGGCGTCGCGCTCGCGCCGGGGGTGGATTTCGACACCGTCAACGGACACCGCACGGTTCGTTTCTCGTTCGCCGGAGCCACCGCCGACATCGAGGCGGCGCTGCTGCGTCTAGGGCACTATCTAGGTGGGTGATGCCCTGCCCGGCAAGAACTTTCCGCAGTTCGGCACCCTGGCCGCGCGGATGCGGTAAAACAACCTTGGTTGCTTTTCCTCGCCGATTTCCCCTGGAAGAACTGATGACGACTGGCACGATGGCACGGTGATCACCGCGACGACCCCGAAAGGCGAACGGCGTCGCCAGGCTTTGATAGCCGCCGCCGCCGAACTCCTGCTCGAAGGCGGGTTCGAGGCGGTGCGGCACCGTTCGGTTGCGACGCGCGCTGATCTGCCCCTGGCGTCGACCACCTACTACTTCGAATCCCTGGACGACCTCATCGCCCGGGCGGTCGAGTTCAGCGGCAATGCCGAGCTGGACGCGATGCGCAGGCGGGTCGGCGAGGTCAGCCACCGCCGCCGCGGCGCCGAGGCCACCGTCGACCTGGTGCTCGACCTGCTGGTGGGCAGCGACGGCCCCGACGAGGGCGCGCGCGGGCAGCTGATCGCCCGCTACGAGCGTTCGGTCGCCTCGGCGCGGCACCCGGAGCTGCGCGAAGTCCAGCTCCGGTTGCGCGCTCAGCTGGACGAGCTGCTGGCCGACGTGCTGCGCCGCTCCGACCGGATGGTGCGGCCGGAACAACTGCGCAGGCTGGTCGCGGTGGTGGACGGCGCGGTCGTCGCCGCGCTCACCGAGATCGACCCCGAACCGCGGCGGATGGCCCGCGGCGCGCTGCTGGAAGTCATCGACATCGTCGCGCCTCCTGCGCGGGCGGCCACCCCCGAACCGGCGGCCTACGCCAGCGCGGACGGCCCCGTGCGAGCCACGCCCCAGCAAGTGGATCGTTACCGCGCACTAGACTGACCGGACGTGAGCATCGTCCCCAATGTCCTCGCCACCCGTTACGCCAGCCCAGAGCTGGTGCACCTGTGGTCGCCGGAGCACAAGATCGTCCTCGAGCGGCGGCTGTGGCTGGAGGTGCTGCGGGCACAGGCGGAGCTGGGCGTCGACGTGCCCGACGGGGTCATCGCGGACTACGAGCGGGTGCTCGACGAGGTCGACCTCGCCTCCATCGCCGAACGGGAGCGGGTCACCCGGCACGACGTGAAGGCGCGCATCGAGGAGTTCAACGCGCTGGCCGGGCACGAGCACGTGCACAAGGGCATGACCAGCCGCGACCTCACCGAGAACGTGGAGCAGCTGCAGATCCGGCTCTCGCTCGAGCACGTGCACGCCCACGGCGTCGCCATCGCCGCGCGACTGGCCGAGCGCGCCGCGGAATACCAGGCGCTGGTGATGGCGGGTCGTTCGCACAACGTCGCCGCGCAGGCCACCACGCTGGGTAAACGGTTCGCCTCCGCCGCCGACGAATTGCTGATCGCGCTGACCAGGCTGCGCGAGTTGATCGACCGTTATCCGCTGCGCGGGATCAAGGGCCCGATGGGCACCGCGCAGGACATGCTCGACCTGCTCGGCGGCGACCCGGCCAAGCTCGCCCGGCTGGAGCAGCAGGTGGCCCGGCACCTGGGTTTCGCGACCGTGTTCACCAGCGTCGGCCAGGTCTACCCGCGCTCGCTGGATCACGACGTGCTCTCCGCGCTGGTGCAGGTGGGCGCGGGCCCGTCCTCGTTCGCGCACACCATCCGGCTGATGGCCGGGCACGAGCTGGTCACCGAGGGTTTCCAGCCCGGGCAGGTGGGCAGCTCGGCGATGCCGCACAAGATGAACACCCGCTCCTGCGAACGCGTCAACGGCTTGCAGGTGGTGCTGCGCGGTTACGCCTCGATGGCGGCCGAGCTGGCGGGCGCGCAGTGGAACGAGGGCGACGTGTTCTGCTCGGTGGTCCGCCGCGTCGCACTGCCGGACGCGTTCTTCGCCATCGACGGCATGATGGAAACCTTCCTCACCGTGCTGGCCGAGTTCGGCGCCTACCCCGCGGTGCTCGCCCGCGAACTGGACCGTTACCTCCCCTTCCTGGCCACCACCCGCATGCTCATGGCCGCCGTCCGCGCCGGTGTCGGTCGCGAAACCGCGCACGAGGTCATCAAGGAGCACGCCGTAGCGGTCGCCCTGGCCATGCGCGAGCAGGGCCGCGAACCCGACCTGCTGGACCGCCTCGCCGCCGACCCGCGCTTCCCCCTCGATCGCCCCGCCCTCGACGCGGCGCTGTCCGACAAGTCCGCTTTCGTCGGCGCGGCCGAAGCGCAGGTCGCCGACGTCGTCGGGCAAGTGCAGAAACTGGTCGACCGGTACCCGGACGCGGCGCGGTATTCGCCGTCGCCGATCCTGTAGCGGGACTACGCCTTTCGCGACGAATCAGCTCGTCGGCCGGACCGGCGGCCGGTATCGTCCCTCGGTGCCCATCCACGCCTCCTGATGTCATCGCCTGGGAAAGCAATGGTCAGGCCACTGGTGCGGACAGTGATCGCGATCGGCGCTGCCCCCTGAATAGCGCGAAACCCGACTGCCCACCGTCCGGTGAAGAGTCGGGTCCACTTCTCCCAGCTACTGCCAGGAGCTGATTCGATGGTACCGCACCTGTTGTGTTCGAGCTATGCGATTGCGTAGCACGAACACAACAGATGACCGCATAGGCTGCGGGTCGTGAATCCCTACACGATTTTCGCCGATATCGTTGCCGGGCGGGCGCCGTCGAGCAAGGTCTACGAGGACGACGATGTGGTGGCGTTCATGGATATTCGGCCGATGACGCCGGGGCATCTGCTGGTGGTGCCGAAGGTGGCGGCGCGCAGTCTGGCGGAGCTCGATCCGGTGGTCGGGGGAAAGTTGTTCCAGGTGGGGCAGCGGCTCGCGGCGGCGATGCGGGCAAGCGAGGTGGGGTGCGACGGGGTCAATTTCTTTCTGGCGGACGGGGTGACGGCGGGGCAGGAGGTCTTCCATGTGCATCTGCACGTCATCCCGCGCACCCCGGGGGACGGGTTCGGTTTGCGTGGTCGCCCGACCAGTCCGCGGCGGGAGGATCTGGATTACCTCGCCGCCTCGATCCGGGGTGCGCTGGGGAACTGAGTTCGCCGACTCGGCCGCCGCTTTTACGGAGCGACGGGTCAGTCGCGCACCAATTCGGCTGCCGTCCAGTTCGGATAGTCGCTGTAGCCCTCGGCGGTGCGGCCGTACAGGAATTCCTCGCGAATGGGAGCCAGGGGCAGGTCGTAGCGGATGCGGTGCACGAGATCGGGATTGGAGATGAACGATCTGCCGAACGAGACCAAGTCGGCGAGGCCTGCGCGCAGCACCTGTTCGGCGCCGGCCGCCGTGGTCGGTTCGCGGTTCTCGCCGATGTTCGCGATGAGCGTGCCGTGCCAGCGCGGCCGCAGGTCACGCAGCGCGGGGTAGCGGTCGTCGTCGGTGAGGTGCAGGTACGCCAGGCCGCGCCGGTCGAGTTCGGCGACGAGTGCGCGGTAGAGCGGGCCCGGGTCGGCCTCGGACATGTTGAACTGCGGATTGCCCGGCGAGAGCCGGATGGCGGTGCGTTCCGCGCCGATCGCTCCGGTCACCGCGTCCACCACCGCGAGGGGCAGCCGCATGCGGTTGACGATGGAACCGCCGTATTCGTCGTCGCGCAGGTTGGTGTTGTCGGCCAGGAACTGGTGCAACAAATAGCTGTTCGCGCCGTGGATCTCGACACCGTCGAAGCCCGCGTCCATCGCATTGCGCGCGGCGGCGGCGTAGTGCTCCACGGCTGCCGCGATACCGGCGCGATCGAGGGCGACCGGCGTGATCGGATCGGCCTTGCCGCCGTCGATCAGGTGCACCCGGTCGTCGTCCAGCACCGCCGACGGTCCGGCGGGCCAGGACCCATCGATGCGGGCGAGCGGGTGGCCTTTGCGTCCCCCGTGCATCAGTTGCGCGAAGATCCGGCCGCCGCGCGTGTGTACCGCCTCGGTGACCCGGCGCCACGCCGCGACATGCGCGGGGGTCTGCAAGCCGGGCACCCAGGCTTCGCTCTGGCCGGTCGAATGCGGCCAGATGCCCTCGGTGACGATGAGCCCGGCCGTCGCGCGCTGGGCGTAGTAGTCGGCGACATCGCCGGTCGGCGAGCCGTCGGGCAGCGAGCGCAGCCGAGTCATCGGCGACATGACGATCCGGTTGGGCAGGTCGAGCGGATGGTTGCGGTATTCGGTCAACAGCAGCATGGCTGTACCGTAAAACCTGACATTGATGTTAGGTCAAGGAGCGAAAGTGCGGATCGGTGAACTGGCCGAGCGGACCGGCGTGAGCGTCCGGTCGCTGCGGTACTACGAGACCAGAGGTCTGCTGGCCGCGCAGCGGACCTCCGGTGGGCAGCGGGAGTATCCGGAGTCGGCGGTCGACCGGGTGCGGCGCATCCAGGAGATGTTCGCCGCGGGCCTGCACAGCGACACCATCGGCGAACTGCTGCCGTGTATCCACGACGTCGACGGCACACCCAATGCCACGGCGACGCCGTTCCTGGTGGAGAAGCTCACCGAGGAGCGCGCCAGAATCGATCAGGCGATGCGCGATCTGCGCCGGACGAGCCACGTGCTCGACGGCATCATCCGTGCGGCGGGTGGCGAGGCATCCGGACAGTAGGGTGGACGCCATGGCTCTCGACAGCGGAACGATCTCCGAACCCGGTAGCGGCGCGGTGGCGCCGCCGGTCGCCGAGACGGTGCCCACCCGGCGGGTGCACCACGGCGACGTGTTCGTCGACGAGTACGAGTGGCTGCGGGACAAGGAGAATCCCGACGTCATCGCCTATCTGGAGGCGGAGAACGCCTACACCGAGGCGCAGACCGAGCACCTGAGCACGTTGCGCGAGACGATCTTCGACGAGATCAAGGCGCGCACCCAGGAGACCGACCTCTCGGTGCCCACCCGGCTGGGCGACTACTGGTACTACTCGCGCAGCTTCGAGGGCAAGCAGTACGGCGTGCACTGCCGGTGCCCGATCGCCGCGGGCGCTCGAGGCATCGACGAGTGGACCCCGCCCCAGCTGAGCGCGGAGACCGAGGTCCCGGGCGAAGAGGTGCTGCTCGACAGCAACGAGCTGGCCGAAGGGTACGACTTCTTCGCCCTCGGCGCGTTCTCGATCAGCCATGACGGCACGCTGCTCGCCTACTCGGTGGACAACGTCGGTGACGAGCGGTACGTGCTGCGGTTCAAGGATCTGCGCACCGGCGAGCTGCTCGGCGACGAGATCGCGGGCACGGCACCGGGTGCGACCTGGTCGCTGGACGGCAGCCACGTCTTCTATCAGACCGTCGACGAGTCCTGGCGGCCCGACACGGTGTGGCGCCACCGGCTCGGCAGCACCGATCCGGACGTCAAGGTGTTCCACGAGCCCGACGAGCGCTACTGGGTGAGCATCGGCGCCAGCCGCTCGGAGAAATACCTGATGATCTGGGTCGGTTCCAAGATCACCAGCGAGGGCTGGGTGCTGGAGTCCGACGACCCCGAGGGCGAGTTCCGCGTGCTGCTGCCGCGCCGCGAGGGTGTCGAGTACTCCGCCGAGCACGCGGTGATCGGCGGCGAAGACCGCTTCCTGATCCTGCACAACGACGTGGTGGACGGCGTCAAGGCGGAGAACTTCGTGCTGGCCGAGGCGCCGGTCGACGACCCGTCGAACCTGACGCCACTGATCGGGCATCGCGAGGACGTGCGGCTCGAGGACATCGACGCGTTCCGCGACCACCTGGTGCTCAGCTACCGGCGCGAGGCGCTCACCCGGATCGCGGTGTGGCCGCTGACCGCCGAGGGTTACGGCGAGCGGCGCGAACTCGACTTCGATCTGGAACTCTTCGCGGTCGGCGTCGGCGCCAACCCGGAGTGGGCCCAGCCGACCCTCCGCATCGGACTGACCTCGTTCATCACGCCGATGCAGGTGTTCGACTACGTCCCGGCCACCGGCGAGCTGCTGTTGCGCAAGGAACAGCCCGTGCTCGGTGGCTACGACGCGAACGACTACGAACAGCACCGGCAATGGGCGGTCGCCGAGGACGGCACCCGGATTCCGATCTCGCTGGTGCGGAAGAAGACCACCGCGGCCGACGAGCCCAAACCGTTGCTGCTCTACGGCTACGGCTCCTACGAGGCGAGCATCGACCCGTCGTTCTCGGTCGCCCGCCTGTCGCTGCTGGATCGCGGCATGGTCTTCGCGGTCGCGCACGTGCGCGGCGGCGGCGAGATGGGGAGGCTCTGGTACGAGCACGGCAAGACGCTCACCAAGAAGAACACCTTCACCGACTTCGTGGCCTGCGCCCGGCATCTCGTCGACGCGGGAGTCACCGCCCCGGACCGGATGGTCGCCGACGGCGGCAGCGCGGGCGGCCTGCTGGTCGGCGCGGTGGCGAACCTGGCCCCCGAACTGTTCGCGGGCATCCTGGCGAACGTGCCGTTCGTCGATCCGCTCACCTCCATCCTCGACCCGTCGCTGCCGCTCACCGTGATCGAGTGGGATGAGTGGGGCAACCCGCTGGCCGACAAGGACGTCTACGAGTACATGAAGTCCTACTCGCCGTATGAGAACGTCGAGGCCAAGGACTATCCGGCGATCCTGGCGATCACCAGCCTGAACGACACCCGCGTGCTCTACGTGGAGCCCGCGAAGTGGATCGCCAAGCTGCGCGCCACCGCCACCGGCGACGCGCCGCTGCTGCTGAAGACGGAGATGAGCGCGGGCCACGGCGGCGTCAGCGGGCGCTACGAGAAGTGGCGGGAAGTGGCCTTCGAACACGCCTGGCTGCTCGATACGGTCGGTCTCGCCGACGCGTAGCGCACCGCCCGATCGCCGTGCGCACCGGTGAAAGCGGCGCGCCGATCGCGGGGCGAGCGGCCGACGCAGGCGTGACGGAATGTTCGCCACCTGGTCATATAGCCTGCACGTCGCGGACACGTGCGGCTGGCACCGTGGGTTCATGAACGCTGAGCTGGTCGTATCGGTTTCCGGGATCAGGGACACCACCCGGGACACGGCGATGGGGTTCGCCGAGGAAATGGATCGGCGCGGCGTGCCTCTCTCGCTGCTGGTGGCTCCGCGGCTGAAAGGCAAATACCGGTTGCTCGACGACCCGGCGACGCAGGCCTGGCTGCGCGGCCGCCGGGCCGGCGGCGACGCCATCGTGCTGCACGGCTACGACCAGGCGGCCACCAAGCGGCGGCGCGCCGAGTTCGCCGCGCTGCCCCGGCACGAGGCCCGATTGCGGCTGACCGCCGCGGATCGCGTGCTGGAGCAGGCCGACCTGCGTACCCGGCTGTTCGCGGCCCCGCGCTGGGATGCCTCGACGGGCGCGCTGGACGCGCTGCCCGAGGTCGGTTTCCGGCTGGCGCTCGGGTTGACCTCGATCATCGACCTGGAGCGCAATATGGCGCAGAAGTCCAGGGTGTACGGCATCGGCGAGGGGTTCCGCGCCGAGCCCTGGTGGTGCCGAGCCCTGGTCATGGGCGCCGCGCGCACCGCCCGTCGCGGCGGCGTGCTGCGACTGGCCGTTTCCGCCGCGCAGCTGACGCGTTCCGGCCCCCGCCAAGCCGTGCTCGACGCCGTCGACCTGGCGCTGTTCCACGGTGCGGCTGCAACGACCTACCGGTGGGAGCCCTTCCCGGCCGTTCGAGCCGCATAACTGACGCCGCGGGCGGCGGCGGGTCGGCCCCATCGCCCGCGGCCGGTCGGGACCGCCGTGGCGCGACCGATCGGCGCCGTCGCCCGCGAATGGCGTAGCCGGGCGGCGGCGCTGTCACGATCAGGACGGAGCGATCGTCGTCTCCGCAACGGCAGCCGTCGCGTCGTGCGTGAAGCCGCCGGCCTCCTCGCGCGTGAGCGAGGTCGAGAACGGCCGCTGCCGCAGCTGTCGCACGCAGCGCCCGAGATCGGCGATCAGCATGTCGGCCATGTCGACGGTGAAGCCGTGGCGCAGCACAGCGCGCATCACCGTCTCGTCGTTCCGGTCCGCGGGTAGCGGATAGGCCGCGATCAGCCAGCCTCTGGAGCGCAGCCGGTCGGACAAGTCGTAGAGGTTGAAGCCGGGATCGCCGGTCAGGCGCCAGCACACCGCGGTGATGCCGCGCTGCGGATCGCCGTCGTGGATCAGCTCGAAGATCCCGAGGCCGCGCACTCCCGCGGCCAAGTGCTGCGCCACCCGGTAGATCGCGGACTGCACCCTGGCGTAGCCGGACCGTCCCAAGCGGATGAACTGGTAGTACTGCGTGATCGCCTGCCCGCCCGGCCGGGAGAAGTTCAGGTTGAAGGTGGCCATGCTGCCGCCGAGGTAGTCGACGTCGAAGATCAGCTCCTCCGGCAGGTCACCGGCTTCGCGCCAGATCGCCCAACCCGCGCCGAGCGGGGCCAGGCCGGTCTTGTGGCCGGAGGCGTTGATCGACTTCACCCTGGGCAGCCGGAAATCCCAGACCAGATCCGGTGCGGCGAAGGGGGCGAGGAAACCGCCACTGGCCGCGTCGACGTGGATCGGGATGTCCCAGCCCTTCTCGCGCTCGAGCGCGTCGAGCGCCGCGCTCGTCCCGGCGACGTCTTCGAACAGGCCGGTGTAGGTCTGCCCGAAGGTCGGGACGACCATCATGGTGTTCGCGTCGCAGTACTCGGCGAGGTCGTCGGGATGCATGGTGAGCCGATCGCCGCGCAGCGGGATCTGGCGGATCTCGACGTCGAAGTACCGCGCGAACTTCTCCCAGCACACCTGGACGGGGCCGCAGACGAAGTTCGGTGTCCCGGTGCCGCCACCCTTGCGCCAGCGGAACTTCGCCGCGAGCCCGCCCAGCATGGCCGCCTCGCTGGAGCCGATGGTCGAGGTGCCGTGCGTACCGGCAGGGTCGGGTGCGTGCCACAGATCGGCGACCATCCGCACAGCCCGGCGCTCCAACTCGGCCGTCTGCGGGTATTCGTCCTTGTCGACGATGTTCTTGTCCAGGCATTCGGACATCAGCCTGCGCGCCTGGTCCTCCACCCAGGTGGTGCAGAACGTGGCCAAGTTCATCCTCGAGACGCCGTCGAGCATCAGTTCGTCGTGCACGATCTCGTAAGCGACCTGCGGGAACATCTCGTGCGGGGGAAATCCGGCTCGCGGCGCGGACCGGCTGAGCCCCGGCAGGGCGAACAGGTCATCGGCTGCTTCGGACATGCGGGCCTCCCGGTCGGCAGGGTGCGGGTGTGCCTCATCTCTCGCGGAGGATGCCCTGCGATAGCTGACATCTTCCCTCGCTCACCTTGACACACCGCGGCCGTCCCGCGGAGGTACTTCGCCTTCTCTCCGGAGACGTCTCGTGCGCGGACACCCGCCCAGCTGTGCGAACTTCACCCGAAAGGCCGGGGATAGGGTTGGGGGATGACAGACGATGTGCGTGTCGCGGCGCTGCGCAGCGCGGTGACGGAGTTGATGAAACAGGCGAAAACTGATCTGGCTCAGCTCGTTTCGTTCAAGTCGGTAGCCGATCCCCGGCAGTTCCCTCCCGAGGAGTGCGATGCGGCGGCGCAGTGGGTGGCCGACGCGTTCGCCGCGGCGGGGCTCACCACGGTCGGCCTGCACGAAACGCCGGACGGCACCAAGGCGGTCGTCGCCTCACGGCCCGCTCCCGATGGTGCGCCGACGGTGTTGCTCTACTGTCACTACGACGTCCAGCCCCCGATGGACGAGGCCGCGTGGCGCACCCCGCCGTGGGAGCTGACCGAGCGCGACGGGCGCTGGTACGGGCGCGGCAGCGCCGACTGCAAGGGCAACATCGTCATGCACCTGACGGCTCTGCGCGCGCTCGGGGCGGATCTGCCGGTGGGGGTCATCGTGGTGGCGGAAGGCTCCGAGGAACAGAGCACCGGGGGACTGGAGCGGTTCGTCGAGGCCGAGCCGGAACTGCTGCGCGCGGACGCGATCGTCGTCGGCGACTGCGGTAACTTCGCCGCGGGCGTGCCGACCCTGACGCAGACGCTGCGCGGTGGAGTGAACGTGGTGGTCACGGTCGAAACCCTCGCCAGCCCCTTGCATTCCGGCATGTTCGGCGGCCCGGCTCCCGACGCGCTCGCCGCGCTGATCCGCCTGCTCGCCTCGCTGCGCGACGAGCGGGGCAACACCACCATCGACGGGTTGCCGAACGATCAGGTCTGGCCGGGCGTCCAATATCCGAGCGAGCAGTTCCACGCCGACGCGCGCGTCCTGCGCGATGTGGAACTCATCGGCGACGGCACCGTCGCCGACCTGCTCTGGGCGCGGCCGGCGCTGACCGTGCTCGGCATCGACGCGCCTCCGGTGGTCGGCTCCGCCGCCGCCATCCCCGCGATCGCGCGCGCCCGCCTGAACCTGCGCATTCCGCCGGGCACCGACCCGGATCAGGCGCACCGGGCGCTCGTCGCGCACCTCGAGGCCCACACGCCGTGGCGCGCCAGGCTGACCGTCGAGCTGGAAGGCGCCGGAGCGCCGTTCCGGTCCCCGACCGGCGGGCCGGCGCGCGCCGCGATGGAAGCTGCGCTCGCCGCGTCCTACGGTCGTCCGGCGACCACCCAGGGGCAGGGCGGCTCGATCCCGCTGTGCAATGTCTTCGCCACCACCTACCCGGACGCGGAGATCATGCTGCTGGGGGTCGAGGAACCGAAAGCCCTGATCCACGCGCCCAACGAGAGCGTGGATCCGAAGGAGATCGAGCATATGGCCCTGGCCGAGGCGATCTTCCTGGCGACCTACGCCGGATAGCGCTACAGGTCGGTGTCGTTCTCCGGGGCGAGCACCCGGAATTCGGTTCCGGCGGGAGCCATTTCGGACAGCCTGCCGAAGTAGATGCCCTGCGCCTCCTCGCGGATGATGCCGTAGTGGATGGGCAGCGCGACGCGCGGAGCGACCGCGCGCAGGTAGTCGACGGCTTCGCTGACCCGCATCCAGGGCGCCGCGGCAGGCGCGGCCAGCACGCCGACCGGGACCGGCGGCACCCACAGCGAGTCGCCGGGGTGCACGAGCTGCGCCGGGTCGTCGGCGGTGCCCAGTTGGAAGACGGTGTTGTCGATCACGGGGATCTCCGGATGGATCACGGCGTGCCTGCCCCCGCCGCCGGTGATCCGGAGATCGCCGAGGGTGAGCACGTTGCCCGCGTGCACCGCCTCCCACCGCTCGCCGCGCTGCTGGGCGGTCTGCGGATCCGACAGCAACCGCGCGCCGGGGTTCGCCTCGACCAGCGCCTCGATCCGGTTCGGGTCGATGTGGTCGGGATGCTGGTGGGTGACCGCGATCGCGTCCAGGCCGGTGAGGCCCTCGAAGCCGTGCGAGAACGTGCCCGGGTCGAACAGGATCTTCTTGCCGTGCAGCTCGACGAGGAGACAGGAGTGACCGAAGTGGGCTATGCGCATGCCGCCATGCTAGCCACGCCGGGTGTGTTCTCCACGACATCGCGGGTGTCTCGGCGCACCCCGCGGATGCCGCGCTCGACCAGCACAACTACGCTGCTGAGGTAACCCCCCAACCACATGAGGAGCAACGCGTGGCACGAGTCGTGGTCGAGGTGATGCCGAAGGCCGAGATCCTGGATCCGCAGGGGCAGGCGATCGTCGGCGCACTCCCGCGCCTGGGATTCGAGGGCATCTCGGACGTGCGCCAGGGCAAGCGATTCGAACTCGACGTCGATGACAGCATCGACGACGCGGCGCTCGAGCAGATCGCCGAATCGCTGTTGTGCAACACCGTGATCGAGGAGTGGAAGGTGGTTCGCCTCTCATGAGCGCGCGCATCGGGGTCATCACCTTTCCCGGCACGCTCGACGATGTGGACGCGGCACGGGCGGTGCGCCTGGCCGGCGCCGAGGCGGTCAGCCTGTGGCATGCCGACGCCGACCTCAAGAGCGTCGACGCGGTGATCGTGCCCGGCGGCTTCTCCTACGGCGACTACCTGCGCGCGGGCGCCATCGCCCGGTTCGCGCCCGTCATGGGTGAGGTCGTGCGTGCCGCGGGCGCCGGACTGCCGGTGCTGGGCATCTGCAACGGCTTCCAGGTGCTGTGCGAGGCCGGGTTGCTGCCCGGCGCGCTGACCCGCAACGAAGGGCTGCACTTCATCTGCCGCGACGAGTGGCTGACCGTGGAGTCGGTGTCGACGGCGTGGACCTCCCGCTTCGAGCCGGGCGCTCAGATCCTCGTCCCGCTCAAGTCCGGTGAGGGGCGCTACCAGGCCTCGGAAGCCGTGCTGGACCAGCTCGAGGGTGAGGGCCGCGTGGTCTTCCGCTACGCGAGCGGCAACCCGAACGGCTCACAGCGCGGTATCGCGGGCATCGCCTCGGCGAACGGTCGCGTCGTCGGTTTGATGCCGCACCCCGAACACGCCACCGAGCCGCTGACCGGCCCCAGTGACGACGGTCTCGGCCTGTTCCTCTCGGTACTGGACTCGCTGGTAGGGGTGTAGTCCTCCAGCGTTGGTATTCGTCTTCCGCTGCTGCGGTCGATGATCTCGAAGCCGACTCGATCCGCGCGGACGATGTATTCGCGCTGGATCGCCTGGTCGCCTCGCAAACCCTGGACGCCGCAAAAGGTTTCGAGAAGCAGGCCTTGGTCGAGGGCGTCGAGTATCTCGGGCACTTCCAGCGATCCGGCCGTCCGCTCTAGCGCGCCCGGTGTGGGACGGCTTTGTAGGTGACGTTGTCGAAGCTGGTGAGCGCGGGGGCGGTCATCCGGTCCCGGCTGTCGGGTGTTCGGTCGTCCAGGAAGAAGCTGGACGACGTGTGGTCCGCTTCCGGGCCTACCGCCAGCAGCACGTTGCCATCGGCGGCTGCGCTCACCCACAGTTGGCTCACCGCGCGGCCGGTGGCCGCGTACCCGCCGTGGGCATCGTCTGCCCGGCCGGGTGCTCGCTGAACGCAGCACACTGACTGGGTAACTCGTCGGTCAGGCCGTCGTGGCTGGTGGCGTATGAGTAGGGCAGCCGCCCGCGCAGGCCCCGCCACCGCCCGCCGAACCGCGGAGACCCCCGCCACGGCCTGCCGGACCGCGGAGGTGCGCCGCCCGGTGACGGCGCGCGGCATGCCGGTGGACAGCGGAGACCTCGGACGGCGTCCGTCCTCACGATATTCGTAGTACGAATTTCGCGCCCCAGAATTCCCGCACTCCGGTCGATTTCATCGGCCGCGACGGATATCGCGGCGTCGCAGGGCTGCGCGTTTGATACCGCTCGGTCCCCGTCGCGGAACTATGTCGAGGACCTCGATCGTCTCGCTGGGCTCTCGAACGACGTCGACATTCGGTACTCTTCTTCTCGTTCGAGCGAAATTCACGGCAGGCGGGAAATAATGACGTCCATTGTAAGCGGAAATTCGACGCTACATGGCGCGCTGCGTGCCGCGGAGCGCGGTTGGGTGCGGCATCTGGACGCGGCGTTGTGCGCCAGGCAGCTCTCGCCGGATCAGTGGTCGATGCTGTCGAATCTGTGCGGCGACGCGGGGATCACCATGACCGAACTGGCGGCCAGATCGCAGCTGGCGCCGTCCTCGGCCACCAGGCACGCCGACTATCTGGCCGAGCGCGGCCTGATCTTCCGGCTCGCCGCGCAGGACGATCGCCGCCGCATCCTCATCGGCCTCAGCAGGCTCGGCGCCGACCTGGTCGCCGAGGTGCGCGCGGAGGAGGCGCGTGCCGAACAAGAGTTGCGCGGGCGCATCGGCGCGCGCCGATATACCGAACTCATGCGATTGCTCGACCTGGTTTCCATCGCCTCGGAGTAATACTCCGAAGTACCGACATTCATCCGATGAATGCCGCGAACGCCCGATTCGTGATCGGATGCCGGACCATTCTCACCCTTATGTTCCGGGGCGAATCGACTCGTGCCGAGTAGTGATTCAGCGGGCCGATTTCTCGCGATTACCGCATCGGCCACGTCGTATTCGACCGGGTATTCGCCACACTCGCCGATCGACCGGGACACACCGGTCACGGCCCGCTTGCCTAGGATCGCAGGCATGCCCGTCTCCACCACCGCAGCCACGGCCGCTGGGCTGTGCGCGTTCATCGATGCTTCTCCGTCGCCGTTCCACGTCTGCCGCACGGTCGCCGCGGAATTGGACGCGCGGGGATTCACCAGGCTCGCCGAGTCGCAGACCTGGCCGTCGGACGGCACGGGCAGGCACTACGTGGTGCGCGGTGGGTCGCTGGTGGCCTGGGCCGCAGGGGACACGGCGGGCGCGACCCCGTTCCGTGTGGTCGGGGCGCACACCGACAGCCCGAACCTGCGCGTCAAGCAGCATCCCGACCTGACATCGGCGGGCTGGCAGCTCGTGGGGCTGGAACCGTACGGCGGCGCGTGGCTGAACTCGTGGCTGGATCGCGAACTCGGCGTCTCCGGGCGGTTGAGCGTGCGCGACGGAAACACGGTGGGCGAGCGCCTGGTTCGCATCGATGAGCCGATCCTGCGGGTGCCGCAGCTGGCCATCCACCTGTCCGAGGACCGCAGGGGCGTCACGCTGGACCCGCAGCGGCACGTCAACGCGGTGTGGGGCGCGGGGTACGAGGCGGCGTCGTTCATCGATTTCGTGGCCGATCGGGTGGCGGTCGATCCCGAGGACGTGCTCGGCTGGGAGCTGATGACCCACGACCTGACGCCGAGCAGGCTGATCGGGCGGGATCAGGACTTGGTCAGCGCGCCCCGCCTGGACAACCAGGGCACCTGCTTCGCGGGCCTCCAAGCGTTCCTCGCCGCGATCGACACGCCGGGGGCGGCGATCCCGGTGCTGGCCATGTTCGACCACGAGGAGGTCGGCAGCCAGTCCGACCGCGGCGCGCAGTCGGATCTGCTGCCCACGGTGCTGGAACGCATCGTGCTCGCGCGCGGCGGCGGGCGCGCCGATTACCTTGCCGCGCTGGCCGGTTCGGTGTGCGCGTCCGGCGACATGGCGCACGCGACGCACCCGAACTATCCGGAGCGCCACGAGCCCGCGCACCGCATCGAGGTCAACGGCGGCCCGGTGCTGAAGGTCAACCAGAATTTGCGCTACGCCACCGACGCCACCGGCGCGGGAGCGTTCGCGCTGGCCTGCGCGCAGGCCGCGGTCCCGTTGCAGCGCTACGTGCATCGCGCCGACCTGCCCTGCGGTTCCACGATCGGGCCGATGACCGCGGCGCGCACCGGCATGCCGACCGTCGACGTGGGCGCGCCGCAGCTGGCGATGCATTCCGCGCGCGAGCTGATGGGCGTGTTCGACGTCCCGGCCTACGCCGCGGCGCTGGCCGCCTTCCTCACGCCGGAGGCCATCGGGCGGTAGGTGAACACCGCGACGAGGAACACCGCGAACGTGGCCAGCACGTAACTGCTTCCGATGATCTGCTGCCACCACGCCCACTCCAGCTCGCGGTCGCGCGAGTGCGGCAGCAACCAATGCGGGCCGATCAGGAACAGCACGGCGCCCGCCGCGACAACGCCGATCACCCGGGGGCTGCGCGTGCCGCGCACCAGGAGGTCGGCGGTGAGCACCAGCGCGGGCGCGATCCACACCCAGTGATGCGACCAGGACACCGGCGAGACCAGCAGCACGGCCGCGGCGTTCACCAGCAGCGCCGCCGCGGTCGCGCCCGCTTCGAGCAGCCTGCGCATCCACACCGCGGCCAGCGCCACCGCCAGCACCGACAGCGTGATCCACAGCAGAGTGGCCGCCGTGTCATCGATGCCCAACCGGAAGGCCATGCCCTTGATGGACTGGTTGCCCGCGAAGTAGGGCGGTCCGATCCGGCCGGTGTCGGCGAGGGTATGGAACCAGTAGTCCACAGAATCATCGGGGAACAGCAGGAATCCGAGACCGACCGCCGCGATCGCGGACACCACCAGTGTGCCGGCGGCCTTCCAGTCCTTGCGCAGCAGGAAGTACAGCAGGTATCCGGCCGGTATCAGTTTCACCGACACCGCGATGCCGATCAGCATGCCGCGCGGCCAGAACGGCTTGCGCGCCAGGCAGTCCAGGGTGATCGCGGCCATCAGCACCAGGTTGATCTGGCCGAAGCCGAAGGTCTGACGGACCGGTTCGAAGAACTGCGCCACCGCGACCGCGCCGACGACCAGGGCGAGCACGGCCGGACGGGATAGGTCGGGACGCAACCGAGCCAGCACCAGCCACAGCGAGATGGCCAGGGCGGCTACGGAGGTGACGACCACCACCACCTCGGCGATCACCAGCGGCATCAGCGCCAGCGGCGCGAAGAACAACGCGGCCAAGGGCGGATAGGTGAACGGCAGCCCGATCCCTTCGACCGGTGGCATCGGGCCGTACAGATCGCCGCCGTCCAACCAGACCCGGGCGCCGTTGCGATAGACCTGCAGGTCGATGTAACCGTGCCACCAGTGCGCCAGCAGCGAGACGAGCACCGACACCGCGAACAACGCGGCAGCAGCAATCAGCCAGCGCACTTGCGGTGTCCCGGGGTTCGGCGACGCGTCACCGGGTGCGGCTCCCGATTCCCCGCTCCGGGCCGACACGGCGTCCGAGGCGATCGATCGCTCACCCGGATTCGCGACCCCCGATCCTTCGTTCACCGGCTCAGACTAGCCGGTGCGGATGGCCCGTACCCACTGCCTCTAGACTTACACCCAGGCATCTCGCCGCCCCCCCAGTGACAATGCTCGTCGCTTCACAATGCCCGGCCGAAAGGACCCTGGTACTCCGTGACTCCGCAGGTCGACACCGTCAGCGCAGCCGCAGCAAACCCCGACGTGCCGCAACCCTACAAAGAACTCGGGCTCAAAGACGACGAGTACGCCCGGATCAAGGAGATCCTCGGCCGCAGGCCGACGGACGCCGAACTGGCGATGTACTCGGTGATGTGGAGCGAACACTGCTCCTACAAGTCCTCGAAGGTGCATCTGCGCTACTTCGGCCAGACCACCACCGACGCGATGCGCGAGTCCATGCTCGCGGGCATCGGTGAGAACGCGGGCGTCGTCGACGTCGGCGACGGCTGGGCGGTCACCTTCAAGGTGGAAAGTCACAACCACCCCTCCTACGTCGAGCCGTACCAGGGTGCGGCCACCGGCGTCGGCGGCATCGTGCGCGACATCATGGCGATGGGCGCGCGCCCGATCGCGGTGATGGACCAACTGCGCTTCGGCGCCGCGGACGCGGCCGACACCCGACGCGTGGTGGACGGCGTGGTGCGCGGTGTCGGCGGGTACGGCAACTCGCTCGGCCTGCCGAACGTCGGCGGCGAGACCGTGTTCGACGCCTCCTACCAGGGCAACCCGCTGGTGAACGCGCTGTGCGCCGGGGTGATGCGGGTCGAGGACCTGCACCTGGCCTTCGCCTCCGGCGCGGGCAACAAGATCGTGCTGTTCGGCGCGCGCACCGGCCTCGACGGCATCGGCGGCGTCTCGGTGCTGGCCTCGGACACCTTCTCCGGTGACGAGTCCGGCTCCGGCCGCAAGAAGCTGCCCTCGGTGCAGGTCGGCGACCCGTTCACCGAGAAGGTGCTCATCGAGTGCTGTCTCGAGCTGTACGCGGCGAAGCTGGTGGTCGGCATCCAGGACCTCGGCGGCGCCGGGTTGTCCTGCGCCACTTCCGAGCTCGCGGCGGCCGGTGACGGCGGCATGCACATCGAGCTGGACAAGGTGCCGCTGCGCGCGACCGGCATGACGCCCGCCGAGGTGCTCTCCAGCGAGTCGCAGGAGCGCATGTGCGCGGTCGTCACCCCGGAGAACGTGGACGCGTTCATGGCCGTGTGCCGCAAGTGGGACGTGCTGGCCACGGTGATCGGCGAGGTCACCGACGGTGACCGGCTGGTGGTCACCTGGCACGGCGACACCGTGGTGGACGTGCCGCCGCGCACCGTCGCGCACGAGGGCCCGGTCTACGAGCGCCCGCTCGCGCGGCCCGACGAGCAGGACGCGCTGATCGCCGACACCCCGGACCGGCTCGCCAGGCCGCAGACCGCCGACGAACTGCGCGCCACGCTGCTGCGGATGATCTCCAGCCCGCAGCTGTGCAGCCGCAAATGGATCACCGAGCAATACGACCGCTACGTGCGCGGCAACACCGTGCTCGCCGACCAGGCCGACGCGGGCGTCATCCGGATCGACGAGCGGACCGGCCGCGGCATCGCGCTGGCCACCGACGCCTCCGGCCGCTACACCAAGCTGGACCCCTACGCCGGTGCGCAGCTGGCGCTGGCCGAGGCCTACCGCAACGTGGCCACCACCGGCGCGACTCCGAAGGCCGTCACCAACTGCCTGAACTTCGGTTCACCGGAGGACCCCGGCGTGATGTGGCAGTTCCAGCAGGCCGTGCGCGGCTTGGCGGACGGCTGCGTGTCGCTCGGCATCCCGGTCACCGGCGGCAACGTCAGCTTCTACAACCAGACCGGCCAGACCGCGATCCTGCCGACCCCGGTGGTCGGCGTGCTCGGCGTGATCGATGACGTGCACCGTCGCATCCCGACCGGCCTCGGGCTGGAGCCGGGCGAGACGCTGATCCTGCTCGGCGAGACCCGCGACGAGTTCGGCGGGTCGATCTGGTCCCAGGTGGAGCACGATCATCTGGGCGGCGTGCCGCCGAAGGTCGACTTCGCTCGCGAACAGCTGCTCGCGGAGGTGCTGACCGCCGGTTCGCGCGACGGCATGATCAGCGCCGCGCACGACCTCTCCGAGGGCGGTCTCGCCCAGGCCGTCGTCGAAGCCGTGCTCGCCGGTGAAACCGGTTGCCGCATCCTGCTTCCCGAGGGCGAGGACCCGTTCGTCACGCTGTTCTCCGAGTCGGCGGGGCGCGTGCTGGTCGCCGTGCCGCGCTCGGAGGAGACCAGGTTCACCCGGATGTGCACCGCGCGCGAACTGCCGTGGGTGCGTATCGGTGTGGTCGATCAGGGCTCGGATTCGCTCGAGGTGCAGGGCCAGTTCTCGATCCCCATGGACGAGTTGCGGACCGCGCACGAGGGCACGCTGCCGAAGCTGTTCGGCGCGGGCACCGTCTGACGGAACGCCCACCTGGGCGGGCCTGAACCCCTCGTTACCGGGCCCGCCCAGGTGCGCGTACTCAGGCGACGGAATTGAACGGATCGTGCTCGGAGAGCAGCTTCTCCATCCGCGCCTGATCGATGCGACCGTTTATGGTCGCCGCCTCGTGCTGGTCACGGACCACCTTCGCCAGCGTGAAGGTGCTCGTGACCAGGAAGAGCATGGACATCCCCAGGAATCCGCGCTGCCAGACATCCAGTGGCAGCGCGTAGATGCCGATGCCGATGCCGATGCCGACGAAGCTGATGCCGAAGGCGAGCGAGGCCTGCGCGACGTATGCGGCACTGGCTTTCGTCCGCGTGGTCGTTGTGCTCATGGATAAGAGTTTCCGGACGGCGCCGCCCGAGCACCCCTGTACAACTACTCGAGCGGAATGGGTAGTTGCCATTCGGAAAAGCCGTCCGTTCAGGGGTCCGCGGGCGGTGTGATCCGCGCCCGGTGCGCCCGCGTCGCGGTGGGCGACGCGCCGGGCCGTCGGTGCCGACCGCCATACTGATCGAATGCTGGAGACCGCCGGGACCATGCGAAAGCTGCGTACGCGCGCGGTCGCGATGACCCGGCACGCCGAGGACGTCATCGATCTCAACTACGTCGGCCTGGTCGTGGCCACCGTGTTCTTCGCGCTGTCGGTGACGCCGTCGCTGCTGCCGCGCGACTGGTTGTTCCAGGGCTTGATCAGCGGGATCAACGCCGCCATCGGCTACGGTGCCGGCTGTTTGCTGGAGTGGCTGTTCCGGTTGTGGGGGCGGCCACGGTTGAAGATCTCGCCGCCGCCGACGTGGGCGCGTTACGCGATCAAGTCCGCCGTGCTGCTCACCGCCGCGTTGAGCGCCGCGCTGATGCTGATCCAGTCGGCTCGGTGGCAGCGTGAGATCACGGCGTTGATGGGCATGGAAGGCACCACCACGCCCGCCTACCTGCGCACCGGTCTGCTCAGCCTGGCGGTCGGCGTCGCGGCCGTCTCGGCCTATCGGACGCTGCGGGAGATCATCCTGTTCCTGGCCCGCCTGCTCAATCGGTGGGTGCGGATCCCACGCGAACTCGCGCCCGCCGCCGGGTTCCTGGTGCTGGTGGTACTGGCGGTGACGATCTTCAACGGTGTGGCCACCCAGGCGTTCTTCGCGGTGGCCAACTCGGCCTTCAGCGTGCAGAACGACCACACCTCGGTGAACGCGGTGCAACCGCAGCAGCCGGAACGCTCCGGCAGCCCGACCTCGATGGCGAAGTGGGAGACCCTCGGCTTCGAAGGGCGCTGGTTCGTCTCGCACGGCCCCACGGCCAGCCGCATCACCTCGGTCACCGGCCGTCCGGCCAAGGAACCCATCCGGGCCTACGTCGGCTTGGAGTCGGGCGAACGCGACGAGGAACCGGCCGAGCTGGCGGTGGCGGAGCTGGAGCGAACCGGAGCGTTCGACCGGAAGGCGCTCGTGGTGGTCACCACCACCGGAACCGGGTGGGTGAACTCGCTGGCCGCCGGGGCGATCGAGTACATGTACGACGGTGACACCGCGATGGTCGCCACGCAGTACTCGTACCTGCCCAGCGTGCTGTCGTTCCTGGCCGACCGCAACAAGGCCGCCGCGGCGGGCAGGGACGTGTTCGACGCGGTGTACCAGCACTGGTCCGCGCGGCCGCCGCAGGTTCGCCCCAAGCTGCTGGTGTACGGGGAGAGCCTGGGTTCGCAAGGTTCCGAGGCGGCATTCGACGGTCTGGCCGATCTGCGGGCCAAGGTCGACGGCGCACTCTGGGTCGGCCCGCCCAATTCCAACCGGCTGTGGCAGCAGTTCGTCGCCCGCCGCGATCCGGGGTCCCGGGAGGTCCAGCCGCTGTACGCGGACGGGTTGGTGGTCCGGTTCGCCAGCGACAGCGCCGATCTGGCGCGGCCCTCGACGGAGTGGCGGCCGCCGCGCATCGCGTATCTCCAGCACGCGTCCGACCCGATCGTCTGGTGGTCGCCGGACCTGATCTTCTCGCGCCCGGATTGGCTGTCCGAGCCGCGCGGCTCGGACGTCTCCTCCCAGATGCGCTGGTGGCCGTTCGTCACCTTCTGGCAGGTGGCCGCCGACCTCACCAACGCCCAGGGCGTCACCGACGGGCACGGACACCGCTACGGCAGCCTGGTGCTGGACGGCTGGGCGGCCATCGCCGCGCCGCCGGACTGGACCGCGGAGCGTTCCGAACGGATCAGGGCCGAAGTCGAGGCCGCCGAGGATTACGAGCGGACGACCAAGTGAGACGGAGGCTGCCCGCGAGAATCATTGCGGCCGTAGCATTTCCGTTGATCTGGAGCAACGTGGTCCTGCCCCGCCTCGGTCTCGGCATACGCGGGCGAACCGCGGCCAACGCCGGTTTCGCCACCGTGTACGCGCTCGCGTCGCGCGCCGAGCCGGGCCCGGGCTCGTGGCGTGGCGTGCGCAGCGGGCTGCTCGCCGTCTCGGGCGTCGTGGCCGGTTACGTCGCGGCCCTTGCCGCTCCATCGCTGCGATGGCGACTGGCCGAACTCGCCGAACGTGAGCAGGACGTGTCGACGGCGGAGTGGGCGGTCGTGCACATTCCCCTCGGGACCGTCTACAGCGAGGAACTGGTTTTCCGCGGCACGCTGGATCCCCTGCTGGACCACGTCTTCGGCCCGCGCACGGGTGCGTTGCTCGGCGCGGCGACTTTCGGGCTCTGGCACATCGCTCCCGCGCGGGCCGTGGGCGACAGCGTTCCCGCCACCGTGGCCGTCACCGCGGCGGGCGGCCTCGTGTTCGGCCTGCTGCGCCGCCGCACCGCGGGCACCGTCGCCCCGGCGCTGTTGCATCTCGCCATGAACGCGGGCGGGGCGATCGCGCCGCGCTTGGCCCGCCGCATCGAGGCTTCCTCGCGCGGATCCCGGCCTGCGTAGTGCGGCTTGGGGACAACTGTGGATGAATTCGGGAAGTAGGGTCGCGAAGGTGGCAGGACGAGGGACGGTCGACCCGGCGCAAACGAGGGCAGCGGTGGCGGTGGTGAGCGAGTGGTTGCGTGACGAGTCGGTCGGCGCGCCCGCGCGCGCCGAACTCGCGGCGGCGGTGCGGACCACGGCGCGCTCGCTGGCGGCCTCCGCTCCGGGACATTCGGTGGAGGTGCGGGTGCCGCCGTTCGTCGCGGTGCAGTGCGTCGAGGGGCCGCGGCACACCAGGGGCACCCCGCCGAACGTCGTCGAGACGGACCCGCGCACCTGGCTGCTGTTGGCCACCGGCCTGCTCGAGTTCGACGACGCCGTCGCCGCCGGCGCGGTCACCGCCTCCGGCACCCGCGCGGCCGAGATCGCTCATTGGCTCCCGATCGTCCGGGCCACCGCCTGAGGTCCGCCCGCATGCGGCGCTGATGGAACGTCAGGGGGTGCCTGTCAACCGCCGCCGCGAAGCGTGTTTCGCTGCCGTGCCGTGACCGCCGACGAGGTCGGCTCGGCGGTGCCATCCGCCGGGATCTCCTCGGCGCATGACGGACCTCCGCGCCGGTGACCGATAATCCCGCGCGTACGTGTCACGCCTGGACGATGTTGCGGCGCTCCAGCCCCTTACGGTCGTAGAAGCGGGTGACCACCGCGCCCAGCACCAGCCCGATCGCCAGCCCCAGGACGGCCATCCACACTCCCCGCGTGAGTCCCGCCTCGAAATTCGCGTCGAAGTACAGGATCGACCGCACCCCGAGGAACACCTGGTGCATGGGCTCGAAGGAAGCGAGCGAGCCGAAGTATCGCGGCGTCGCCTCGATCGGCACGGTGCCGCCGGAGGACGGCAGACCGAGGATGACGAACAGGATCAGGTTCACCAGCAGGCCCGCCGATCCGATCGCCGCCAGCGTGGACAGCCCGGTGACGCCCACGGCGGTGAGGGCCAGCACGCTGTAGAGATACAGGGCGAGCGGATTGCCGATCGGCATGTCCAGCAGCTTGCCGACGATCAGGAACACCGCGGAGACGATGCTCGCCGCCAGCACGAACACGCCCCACTTGATCAGCAGCGTCCTGAACCGCGAGATCGGCGTGGACGGGTAGTGCACGTACCAGGGGCCGTACTCGGTGGGCACGAAGCCGAGCTGCGCGTCGATCATGGTGTGGATCACCATCGCGCCGACCACACCGGCCAGCAGCAGCAACAGGGCGTAGAAGAACGCGGTCAGCCCCTGCCCGCTACCGTGCGGCAGCGGGTGGTACTGCTGCGTGACCACCTCGATCGGTGACGCCAGCGCGACCTTGGTCGCCCCGGTCAACTCGGGCGCGGGCGGACCGCCGGGCGGCGGGGCGAGCTGCGCGGTGACCTGATCGAGCAGCTGCTTGCCGACCTGCTTGTTCACCTCGGTGAGCGCCTCGTCGCCGACCCGGAGCACGATCTGGGTGCCGAACGCGCCGGTGCGCGGATTCGTCTGCAACGTGATGGTCGGCCGCTGGATGTCGCCCGGTATGACACTGCCCACACCCAGATTCCCGAGCCGCTTGCTGAAATCGCTCGGGATGATGATCGCGCCGTAGACCTGTCCGGACTGCATCTGCCGCTCGGATTCGTTGATGCTGATCACCCGCAGGTCGACCTTGTCGGACGGCACCCCATCGGACAGCGCCTGGGTGATCTGGTCGCCGAAATTCACCTTCCGCGCGGTGCTCCCGTTGCCGATGGTGTCGCCGACGTCCTGGTTGACCAGGGCGATCGGGAAATCGTGCAGGTTCTTCTCCGGATCGACGACGTAGTCGAGGTACATGATGCCCAGCAGTGCGGTGAGCAGGCTCAGCACCGCGAGGGGGAAGAGCACCATCCGAGGCCATGGCCTGCGCGCGGGGGCCGCACCCGACTCCGTCGTGCTCGCGTCGTCCGTAGTCGTCACGGTGCGCACCGTAACAGCTGCCCGCGTCGTACCGGCCGCGCTTCGGGCAGTCCGGATTGCTGCTCGGATGCGGCGGCGGTGTCGGTGCGCCACCGAGCACCCGTAGAATGAAATCTGCCCCCAGCCCGCCCGAACAGGGAGCAAACGGTGACCAACGCCGAACTGCCGGTCCAGAGCATTTCCGCCCCCTCCAGTCCCGCCCCGGACGTCAACGAGAACGAGCCGCGCGAGGAGTGCGGAGTCTTCGGAGTCTGGGCGCCGAGCGAAGAAGTGGCGAAGCTCACGTATTACGGGCTTTATGCGCTGCAACACCGCGGACAGGAGGCGGCGGGCATCGCGGTGTCGGACGGCTCGCAGATCCTGGTCTTCAAGGATCTGGGTCTGGTCAGCCAGGTGTTCGACGAGCAGACGCTGGCGGCCATGCCGGGTCACATCGCCGTCGGGCACTGCCGCTACTCCACCACGGGCGGGGTGACCTGGGAGAACGCGCAGCCCATCTTCCGCACCACCGCCGTCGGTTCCGGACTTGCCCTGGGGCACAACGGAAATCTGGTCAACACCGCCGAATTGGCCGGTCGCGCACGCGAACTCGGCTTGCTCGGCGCTTCCGTCCGGGGCGGTCGTCCGCAGCCCGCCGCGGCGACGTCCGACTCCGACGTGGTCACCGCGCTGCTCGCGCACGCTTCCGCCGACTCGAGCATCGAGCAGGCCGCGATGGAACTGCTGCCCACCTTGAAGGGCGCGTTCTGCTTGACCTTCATGGACGAGCACACCCTTTACGCCGCGCGCGACCCGCACGGCGTCCGCCCGCTGTGCCTGGGCAGGCTGGAGCGTGGCTGGGTCGTTGCCAGCGAGACGGCCGCGCTGGACATCGTCGGCGCCGCGTTCGTTCGCGAGATCGAACCCGGCGAATTGCTGGCGATCGACGCCGAAGGCGTGCGCTCGATGCGCTTCGCCAACCCCGAACCCAAGGGCTGCGTCTTCGAGTACGTGTACCTGGCCCGGCCGGACAGCACCATCGCGGGCCGGTCGGTGCACGCCACCCGGGTGGAGATCGGCCGGCGCCTCGCGAAGGAACACCCGGTAGAGGCCGATCTGGTGATCCCGGTCCCCGAATCCGGCACGCCGGCCGCCGTCGGCTACGCGCAGGGATCGGGAGTGCCCTACGGTCAGGGTCTGATGAAGAACGCCTACGTCGGGCGCACGTTCATCCAGCCCAGCCAGACCATCCGGCAGCTGGGCATCCGGCTCAAGCTCAATCCGCTGCGCGAGGTGATCCGGGGCAAGCGCCTGATCGTCGTCGACGACTCGATCGTGCGCGGCAACACCCAGCGCGCGCTGATCCGGATGCTGCGCGAGGCGGGCGCGGTGGAGATCCACGTGCGCATCGCTTCGCCGCCGGTGAAATGGCCGTGCTTCTACGGCATCGACTTCGCCTCGCGGGCGGAATTGATCGCCAACGGCGCGGGGACCGAAGGCGACGTCGCCGACATGGTCGAGGGCGTCCGCCGGTCGATCGGCGCCGACACCCTCGGCTACATCTCGCTCGACGGCATGGTCGCCGCGACCGAACAGCCGCGCTCGCGGCTGTGCTGCGCGTGCTTCGACGGCACCTATCCGATTCCGCTGCCGACCGAGGCGGCCATCGGGAAGAACGTGCTCGAGGGCATGCTCACCGGGCAGTCCGAGGCCGCGCTGCTGAGCGATAACGCGAATGCGAGCGCGCTGAGCCGTCCGTGAGCGGCCGCTGATCGCCTGTGCCGGTGGGTCGCCCGCTCCGGGCGTCCGCCGGAAATACTTCGCCGCGGCGCGTGATGATTTCGCCGCGAGCGTTCGCCGATACCGTCATGTCCTGTCGCGCAGCGCCGCGTGGCGTGCTCGAGACATGACGCCCCGCTCTACGCCGCCATCCTGGACATACGACCGGTTCTACCGGCGGCCGTAGACGCTGCGCATAACACCTGCTGACGGGCTCGCGGATTTTCTTCGAAAACGTAACGTGCCGAAAATGCTTCGTAGGTACGGTGCCGATCAGACCGGAAATTCACCCGCGTCCGCACCGGGCCCGCGATCCACGCCGAGCGCGGTGCGGCGCTCGAGAAGTGGGGCCGTGATGAGGAATTCGTGGTTGGGGCGACGGATCGGGACGCGAACCATCGCGGCCGTCGGCTTGCTGGGGTTGGCGGCGTCGATGCTGGCGGGCTGCGGTTCCGGGCGAACCGGCGAGGACGACGACGGCGGCGGCCTGGTGGCAGGCACCACCGACAAGATCTTCTCGCTCGATCCGGCGGCCGCCTACGACAACGGCTCGCTCGTCGCCGAGACCCAGATCTACCAGTACCTGCTGAACTTCGCGCCCGGCGACGCGACGCCTCGGCCCGATGCCGCGCAGAAGTGCGAGTTCACCGCGCCCACGGTGTACACCTGCACGCTGAAGGACGGCCTGAGATTCGCCAACGGCAACCCGCTGACCGCCACCAGCGTGAAGTTCTCCTTCGACCGGATGCTGCGGATCAACGATCCGAACGGGCCCGCGGCACTGCTCGGCAACCTGGAGAAGACCGACGTGGTGGACGCGCGCACCGTCGCGTTCACGCTGAAGGTGGCCAACGATCAGACCTTCCCCGCGATCCTGCCCACCCAAGCAGGACCGATCGTCGACGAGAAGGTGTACGCGCCGGACCGGGTGCTGCCGGACGAGGATGTGGTGCGGGGCAAGGGTTACTCCGGCCCGTACACCATCGCCGGTTACGACAAGAACAAACTGGTCGAGTACCGGGCGTTCGCCGACTACAACGGCATCCTCGGCACACCGAGAACCAAGACGGTGTCGACGAAGTACTACGCCACCACCGACAACATGAAACTCGACCTCCAGAACGGTTCGCTCGACGTCGGATATCGGTCGCTGACGCCCACCGACATCGAGTCGCTGCGCAACGACAGCAAGGTCACCGTGCACGAGGGCCCGGGCGGTGAATTGCGCTACCTGGTGTTCAACCTGAACACCATGCCGGGCGGTACGCCCGCGCAGAAACTGGCCGTGCGCAAGGCCGTCGCGTCCACCGTCGACCGAACCGCGCTGGCCGATGGCGTCTACAAGAAGACGTACCTGCCCGCGTATTCGTCCGTGCCGCAGGGCGTGCCGGGCGCGGCGGAGCCGTTCGAGGACATCTACGGCGCCCGGCCGAACAAGGATCAGGCGGCGAGATTCCTGGCCGACGCCGGGGTGCCGACACCGGTCGAGCTGAATCTCCAATACAACCCGGACCATTACGGCTCCAGCAGCTCCGAGGAGTACGCGGCGATCAAGTCGCAGTTGGAGGCCACCGGTTTGTTCTCGGTCAACCTGCAATCCACCGAATGGGTCACCTACCAGCGTGAACGGGCCCGCGACGGCTACCCGCTCTACCAGTTCGGCTGGTTCCCGGACTTCCCGGACCCGGACAACTACCTCTCTCCGTTCTTCGGCCCGAACAACTTCCTGCAATCGCACTTCGAGGATCCGGGCATCTCCGCGCAGCTGATCGCGCAGGCCACCCAGCCCGACAAGGACAAGCGGCTCGCGCAGATCCAGCAGGTGCAGCGCGACCTCGCGCAGAACTTCCTGCCGATCGTCCCGCTGCTGTCCGGCAAGCAGATCGCGGTCTCGGCCGCAGGCGTGCAAGGCGTGGAGCAGACGCTCGACGCGTCGTTCAAGTTCCGCTATACGGTGCTGAGCAAGTGAGTTCCGGCGAGACGGCCGGGCCCGAGGCGACGATATCGGCGGACAGCGCGCCGACAACGGTCCGGGCCCGGCCCTGGGGCCTGCGTCGAACAGGCAGGGGCGGCGACGATTCCCGGCACCGCATGTTGTCGCGCTACCTCGGCGTCCGCCTGCTGCTGATCCCGGTCACCGCGTGGATCCTGGTCACGGTCGTGTTCTTCCTGATGCGTGTGGTCGGCGACCCGATCAGCGCGGCGATGGGCGGACGCATGACCCAGGAGCAGATCGAGGCGCGCAAGGAGGCGGCCGGGCTGAACCGGCCGATCCTGGCCCAGTACCGGGACTATCTGTCCGGGCTCCTGCACGGGGATCTCGGCCGCTCGCAGGACAACCGGGAGATCAGCGAGGTGGTGCTCACCTACGGCGCGGCCTCGCTGGAGCTGGTGTGCTGGGCGCTGATCGTCGCGTTCGCGATCGGCGTCCCGCTGGGCAGATACGCCGCCACCCACCGGGATTCGGCTGCCGACACCACGCTGCGTCTGCTTGCGATCCTCTTCTACGCCGCGCCGGTGTTCTTCGTCGGCCTGCTGCTCAAGCTGGTGTTCGCGGTGCGGCTGGGCTGGCTGCCGGTGGCGGGACGGGCGAGCACCAACGTGGAACTGCGGTTGCAGCACGTCTCGCCGAAGACCAACATCATGGTGATCGACGCGATCCTCTACGGCGACTCCGGCTACCTGCTCGACGTGCTGAGACACGCCGTGCTGCCCGCCGTCGCGCTGGGCCTGCTCACCGCGGGCATCTTCCTGCGGCTGGTGCGGATCAACCTGATCCAGACCCTGCGCGCCGACTACGTGGACGCCGCACGGGCGCGCGGTCTGTCCCGCCGCGTGGTGACCGGCAGGCATGCCTTCCGCAACGCGATGATCCCGATCGTCACGGTGATGGGCATGCAGATCGCCATGATGCTCGGCGCGTCGGTGCTCACCGAGACCACGTTCGAGTGGAAGGGTCTCGGCTACCAGTTCGCGCAGTACCTGTCGGCGCGCGATTTCATCGCGGTGCAGGGCATCGTCGCGTTCATCGCGCTCATCGTGGCGGTGCTGAGCTTCGTGGTGGACGTCCTGGTCGCGCTGATCGATCCGAGGGTGAGGTTCTGATGACCGCTCCGGAACTACTGAACGAACCTCCGGTCATGCCGTCCGCGCCGCGAAGGGGCGTACCCGGCCTGCGGTTGTTCGCGATGACCGCGGGGTTGCAGCGCGCGACGCTGATCCTCGGGCTCGCGTTGGTCGGCGTCTTCGTGGTGGCCGCCGTTCTCGCTCCGCTGATCGCGCCGTACGGGTTCGCCCAGAGCGCCGCCGACGGTGTCGAGTTCGCCCGCCAGCAGGCGCCGTCGGCCGAACACTGGTTCGGCACCTCGGTGCGTGGCGAGGACGTGTTCTCCCGGGTGATCTATGGCGCGCGCACCGCACTGTGGGTGATCGCGATCTCGCTGGTGCTCTCGCTACTGATCGGGGTGCCGCTGGGGCTGCTGTCCGGCTATGCCGGGCGGTGGCCGGACCGGTTGCTGGTGCTATTCATGGACGCGATGTACGCGTTTCCGACGCTGCTGCTGGCGATCGTGGTGTCCATCGTGGTCGCGGGCGGCCGCTCGACCAGCCTGGGCGGTGTGCTGTCCGCGGCGGTGGCCATCACCGCGGTCTTCGTGCCGCAGTACTTCCGCGTGGTGCGCAACGCGACCGTGGCCGTGAAACAGGAGCCGTACGTCGACGCGGCCCGGGTGACCGGTGCGTCGACCACGCGAATCCTGTTCCGGCACATCCTCGCGAACGTCACCCAATCGCTGCCGGTGATCGTCACGCTCAACGGATCGGAGGCCATCCTCACCCTGGCCGGGCTCGGCTTCCTCGGTTTCGGCATCGAACCGACCCAGGCCGCGGAGTGGGGCTTCGACCTGAACAAAGCGCTGTCGGACGTCTCCAACGGCATCTGGTGGACCGGTGTCTTCCCCGGCGTCGCCATCGTGCTCGTCGTGCTCGGCATGACCTTGGTGGGCGAGAGCCTCAACGAAGTGCTCAACCCCATCCTGCGCACTCGTCGCGCGGCGGCGGTGGCGAGCGCACCCGGCGTCGCGCCGGGCGGAGGAAAGGACGTGACCGATGCCTGAGTCTTCCGCGGCCGACCGGGGCCGCCCCGCCCTGTCCGTCGAATCGCTGTCGGTCACCTTCGCCACCGACGCGGGGCCCGTGCACGCGGTCACCGACGTCTCCTACCAGGTCTATCCGGGCGAAGTGCTGGCCGTCGTCGGGGAATCCGGTTCGGGCAAGTCGGTGAGCTCGCGCACCGCGATGGGGTTGCTGCCCGCGACCGCCACCGTGGCCGGCCTGGTCACCCTGGGCACCGAGCAGGTCACCGCGATGAGCGAGAAGCAACTCACCGCATTGCGCGGCGGTGCGATCTCGATGGTGTTTCAGGAACCCGGACTGGCGCTGGACCCGTTGTTCACCGTCGGTTTCCAGATCGGCGAGGCGCTGCGGGCGCACACCGAGATGACCAAGAAGGCCGCGAAGGCACGCGCGGTGGAGCTGCTGCGCCTGGTGGGGCTGCCCGACCCCGAGCACCGGGTGGACTACTACCCGCACCAGCTCTCCGGCGGACAGAAACAACGGGTGATGATCGCCATCGCCATCGCCTGCGAGCCGAAGGTGATCATCGCCGACGAGCCGACGACGGCGCTGGACGTCACGGTGCAGGCCGAGATCCTCGCCCTGCTGCGGGACCTGCGCGACCGGATCGGCAGCGCGATCGTGCTGATCACCCACAACATGGGCGTGGTCGCCGACATCGCCGACCGCGTTGTGGTGATGCGCGACGGCGCGGTGGTCGAGCAGGCGCCGGTGGACGAGCTGTTCGCCCGGCCCACGGCCGAGTACACCCGCGCCCTGCTGGCCGCGGTGCCACACCTGGGCGCCGGACAGATCGAACACGGGCCATCCGACCGCACCGGAACCGCGACCGATCCGGTGCTCGACGTCCGCGACCTGGTGGTCGAATTCCCCGGCTCGTTCGGCAGGCCGCGGTTCCGGGCCGTGGACGGGGTGAGCCTGCGCATCGCGCCCGGCGAGACGCTGGGCTTGGTCGGTGAATCCGGATCGGGCAAGTCGACCATCGGCCGCTGCGTGGCGGCGCTGCAACGGCCGACCTCCGGGACGGTGCGGGTACGCGGGCAGGACATCGCGGGGCTGTCGCAGCGCAAGCTGCGGCCGATCCGGCGGCGCTTCGGATTCGTCTTCCAGGACCCGGCCAGTTCGCTGAACCCCCGGCTCACCGTGGGGGAGTGCGTGGCGGAGCCGTTGCTGGTGCACAAGGCCGGAAGCTCCGCGCAGATCCGAGCCAGGGTGCGCAGACTGCTCGACGATGTGCGTTTGCCCGCGGGTGTCGAAGGTCGCTACCCGCACGAGTTGTCGGGCGGGCAGCGTCAGCGCGCGAGCCTGGCCCGCGCTCTGGTACTCGACCCGGACCTGCTGGTGGCCGACGAGCCGACCAGCGCGCTGGACGTCTCGGTGCAGGCGGCGGTGCTGGAGCTGTTCGGCAGGCTACAGCGCGAATGCGGCTGGGCGTGCCTGTTCATCAGCCATGACCTGGCGGTGGTGGATCAGCTCGCCGACCGGATCGTGGTATTGCGCGACGGTGCGGTGGTCGAGGAGGGTGATCGCGATCGCATCCTGCGCGCGCCGCGGGAGGAGTACACCCGGCGCTTGGTCGCCGCGGTGCCGGTGCCCGACCCGGTGCGGCAACGCCGCCGCCGGGAGCAGGCCGGGCGGCTCGACGGGAACGAGACGGACTGATCGTCCGCTTTACGGTTGGTTCTGCCCTATTGTCAAGAGGGCGAGCCAACACCGGTGCGGGGTCGTTATCCGGCTCCGGTAGCGTGAGCAGGCATCTATCCGCCGATTCGGTTTGGAGCTTTCCCCGAAGATGACTGAACAGACCCCCAGTGGTGGTGCCTCATACGCCGCGGCAGGCGTGGACATCGAGGCAGGTGACCGCGCAGTCGAGTTGTTCGGGCCATTGGCGAAGAAGGCGACCCGGCCCGAGGTCCAAGGCGGCCTCGGTGGTTTCGCCGGGCTGTTCGCGTTGAAGGGCGGCTACCGGGAACCGCTGCTGGCGGCCTCCACCGACGGCGTCGGCACCAAGATCGCGGTCGCCCAGGCGATGGACAAGCACGACACCGTCGGCCTCGACCTGGTCGCCATGGTGGTGGACGATCTCGTGGTCTGCGGCGCGGAGCCGCTGTTCCTGCAGGACTACATCGCCATCGGCAAGGTCGTCCCGGAGAAGGTGGCCGAACTGGTCTCCGGTATCGCGGAGGGTTGTGTGCGGGCCGGTTGCGCGCTGCTGGGAGGCGAGACCGCCGAGCATCCCGGGCTGATGGACCCGGACGACTACGACTTGTCCGCCACCGGCATCGGCGTGGTCGAGGCCGACGCGGTGCTCGGTCCCGACCGGGTCCGTCCCGGCGACGTGGTGATCGCCATGGGGTCCTCGGGGCTGCATTCCAACGGCTACAGCCTGGCCCGCAAGGTGCTGCTCGACATCGACCGCATGTCGCTCACCGGCCACGTCGAGGAATTCGGCCGCACCTTGGGCGAGGAGCTACTCGAGCCGACCCGGATCTACGCCAAGGACTGCCTGGCGCTGATCGCCGAGACCGATGTGCGCACCTTCGCCCACGTCACCGGCGGCGGCCTGACGGCGAACCTGGCCCGGGTGCTGCCCGCGGGCATGGTGGCCGAACTGGATCGCGGCACCTGGAACCCGGCGCCGGTGTTCAAGATGATCGCCCAGCGCGGCCGGGTGGAGCGGGCCGAGATGGAGAAGACGTTCAACATGGGCGTCGGCATGGTCGCCGTCGTCGCCCCGGAGGACGTGGACCGGGCACTGGCGGTGCTGACCGCGCGGCACATCGAGTGCTGGACGCTCGGCACGGTCAAGAAGGCCAAGGACGCCGACGCCGTGCGCGCCGTCCTGGTCGGGGAGCATCCGCGGTTCTGATCGCGGCGAAGACACGTCAGAGTCCCGCATGATCGTTCGATGCGGGACTCTGTTGTGTTGCAAGCCTTTTCGGCGCCTGTGACGTCAACCCGCGACAACGATCGAAGGGGGAGGCCCGCCGGCCTCCCCCTTCAGACGTAAATCCGAGTCAGCGGCGCCAGTCGTCGTAGTCGTCCTCGTCCCATCGGGACAAAGAGTCGTCCGCGTCGTGCTCATCGGACAGCACACCACTCCGCTGGGAGGTGGGGCTTCCCGAAAGCTCGCGCTGAAGGCTCGCGAAGTCGGTCGGCGTCGAGCTGTACTTCAGCTCGCGCGCGACCTTGGTCTGCTTTGCCTTAGCCCGGCCACGGCCCATGGCTGACCCCCTCGCGTCACAGCGGGGCGGCCTGGGGTTTGGTGGCGGCCCCGTTCGAATTAATACTCTTCCTGACAGACACTTTAGCGTGTGTCCGGCGGTCTCGCTTCCAGGAGTGGGTGAAGAACTCCGGAACCGGTGCCGTTTGCCCGCTTGTCGCCCCGCCGTGGAATTCCTAGACCACGCCGGGTATCGCGCGAATCACACCGACTCGGGCGCCCCCGCCGAGCACCGCGGGCGCCGCGAGCTCCGCGTGCGCATCGGTCCACTCGATCCCCATCCGATGCAGAATCGCCAGCGTCAGCGGCATTCGCGCCCGATCGTGACCGTCTTCGATCTTGTACGCGAAAGCCGATCCGTCCGGCAACGCGCCTGCGTGCACACCGTCCGCGCCGATCTTGCACACCAGTCCCGGGGTGGCCTGCATGGCCAGCAGGTCGGCCCCGTTCGTGCCGGAAATCACTCGCGGATGCGCGCGCACCGCGTCGGCGACCCGGCGTTCCGGGGTGCCGGGATCGGCCGTCGCCATGGTCGCGAACACCCGCGCGAGGTTGACCAGCGAGACCGGGATGATCGGCAGTCCGCAGCCGTCGATGCCCAGATCGGCTTCCGGCTCGCCGGTCAGGTCGGCCACCGTCGCGATCACCGCGCGCTGGAGCGGATGCGTCCGGTCCTGGTAGCCCTCGGTGGGCCAGCCGTTGATCGCACAGGTCGCGAGCATCGCCGCGTGCTTGCCGGAGCAGTTCATGTAGATCGGATGGGGCTGTTGCCCGCCGGCGAGCGCCGCGGCGCGGGCGCGTTCGTCGTACGGCAGATCGGGCGGGCACGCCAGGGCCGAGTCGGGCAGCCCGATGCGGTCCAGCAGCCTTCGCACCAGCGTGACATGGTCCGGTTCGCCGAAGTGCGAGGCGGTGGCGATGGCCAGTTCGGCGTCGTCGAGCGGCTGGAACCCATTGCGCAGGAGGGTGATCGCCTGCATCGGCTTGTTCGTCGAACGCGGGAAGATCGGCAGATGCACTTCGCCGAGCTCGAGGGTGGGCTCGCCCGCCGCGTCGAGCACGACTACGGAGCCGCGATGCACGCATTCGCGGAAGCCCGAGCGGACGACTTCGACCAGTTCCACACTCACAGTTGCGCTCCCGTGCCGATGTCGTCGGTGCGGCCTGCCGCCGCGTGCCGGTGCGCCGCGGCCCGTGCGGCGTTGGTATGCCTGCGCGCGTGCCGTTCGACCTGCATGCGCACGTCGTCGGAGATGGTCGGCTCATCGGCGAGCAGGATCGTCAACAGGTCGAGATCGGCGCCGGTGAACAGGTCGCGGACGGTGATGCGGTGCTCGGGGACGTGCACCACCGAGATCCGATCCCCCGCCGCGATCGTTCCCTCTTCGAGCACCCGCAGGTAGGCGCCGGTGTCGCTGCGCAGGGCGAACCGTTTGACCCACTGCGGCTCGCCGCTCCAGTGCTGGAACGTCGCGCACGGCACGCGCGGAGCGCTGACCTCCAGCAGAGTGTCGCCGACCGACCAGCGCGCGCCGATCACCGAGTCGCTGACCGGAAGTCCACCCACCCGGAGGTTTTCGCCGAACCACCCGGCGGGCAGGGTGCGGCCGAGTTCCGTGCCCCAGCGACGGGCGTCCTCGTCGGCATAGGCGTAGACGGCCTGATGCACGCCACCGTGATGCTTGGTGTCGCAGACGTGGTCGCCGTCCAAGCCGAGCGCGCGCACCGCGACCCGCCCCGCCACCGGTCGCTTGTCGATAGCGGTTCGACCCACCCGGGTCGGCACCTCGAGGTCGGCGTGCACGACACAGGCGGCGAGCACCTCGCCGGTATCACCGACGCGCATGGGCAGCGCTCCTCTCGTCACGGATGTGGAGGCTCGGCGCTGAGCAGGGGTGTGGGTGCCGGCTGGAAAAGTCCCACGCCGAACGGTGTTTCGTCAACGGATCAACGCCCGCGCAGCCGGTCGACCGCGAGCCTGCCCGCCTGCGGCTCGTCGTCGGAGGGCATCGAATCGGGATCGATGGACGCGGCCACCGGGCCGGCGGCCAGCGCGGCATCGGCCGGAACGGCGCGCTTGACCAGGGCGAGGGCGATGGGGCCGAGCTCGTAGTGGTCGACGACCGTGCCGAGCCTGCCGACCGTGCGGCCACCGGCGGTGACGTCGTCGCCGATAACCGGGCGCTCGTCCGCCGAGCCGTCCAGGTGCAACAACAGCAGGTGCCGTGGCGGCTTGCCGAGGTTGTGCACCCTGGCCACGGTCTCCTGGCCGCGATAGCAGCCCTTGTCCAGGTGAACCGCTCCGTGCTCGGGGACGCCGCCGATCCAGCGGGCCTCGTGCGGGATGGTGCGCTCGTCGGTGTCCAGGCCGATGCGCGGGCGAACGGCCGCGACGCGCAGCGCCTCGAAGGCCCACATCCCGGCGGGGGTGGCGCCGGCCGCGGTGAGCCGGGTCCAGAGGTCGGTCAGCCGGTCGCGGGGGATGATCAGGTCGAAGGAGTCCGCCGTCGGCCACGGCATCCGGCGCAGGAAGCCGCCGCCGGGCAGCGGCGCCGCCTCGTACATGCCGGGCAGAGCCGGGATCCCGAGCGCTTCGGTCAGGCCGGCGACTCCCGGTCCGAGCAGGCTCAGCACCGAGTGATCGGCGGCTTCGACCGGCTTGGCGTCGGCCCAGAAGACCATTTTCTGCAGGAACGCGAGCAGGTCGGGACCGCGCTCGGCCTCGGTATCGATCCAGACGGTGCCGTCCAGCTCGGTGAGCACGAAGTGATGCTGCACCCGGCCGTTCAGATCCAGGTCGAGGTTCTCGGCGGACTGCCCGTCGCCGAGGGCGGCGACATGCTGACTGGTGATGGTGTGCAACCAGGTCAGCCGCTCCGCGCCGGTGATGCGCAGGACGAATCGGTGCGAGCGGTCGACGATCGCGGCGCGCTCCACCGCTGCGCGCTGTTCGCCGAACGGATCGCCGTAGTGCCAGGCGACGGCGGCGTCGGGCGAACCCGCCGCTCCCGCGACGGCTCCCGACACACTGAGCAGGGGGCTGGGCGCAACGACCACGGACACCTTCTCCACTCTAGGCGGGTCCGCCCGGCGGTGCGCGAACCGGGCCATGGCGCCGCGGTCCGGCATAGCCGATCGGCATTGTCCGAGCATTACGGCGGGCGCTGTGGTGCGGCTGCACAAAAGGTCTGGCAAAAGCGGCCGTGACATAGGCATTGGCCGCTCACACCGCCTACGCTCGTCGCATGGTGGATCGAGTTCTGGTAACTCTCGATGGTGCGGTCCGAGATATGGATGCGCCGTTGTTGTTCGCGGACGATATCGGCGTATTGCGTGGCGACGGTGTGTTCGAAACGGTGCTCGTGCGCGCGGGTGTCGCGTGCGCGATCGAATTTCATCTAGGCAGACTGCGCCGCTCCGCGCAGGCGCTCGATTTGCCCGAGCCCGAACTGGGCAAATGGCGCGAGGCGGTGGAGATCGCCGCCAAGGAATGGGGCAGCGAACGCGAAGGTGTGCTGCGGCTGGTGCTGACCCGAGGCCGCGACTCCGAGCTGGCGGGCACGCCCGACAAGGTCACGACCGGCGATCTCGCCGCCGCCGTGCCGGTGCCGACGGCTTTCGTGCTCGTCGTGCCGGTGCCCGAGCGCGTGGAGAAGGCCCGCACCGAAGGCATCGCCGTGGTGAGCCTCTCGCGCGGCATCTCGGTCGACCTCGCGCAGGCGGCGCCCTGGCAGTTGCTCGGGGCCAAGACGCTGTCGTACGCCACCAACATGGCCGCCCTGCGGTTCGCCGCGCGGATGGGAGCGGACGACGTGATCTTCACCAGCACGGAGAATCGGGTGCTGGAGGGGCCGCGCTCCACCGTGGTGATCGCCCGCGACAAGCAGTTGATCACCCCGCCCGCGAAGAACGGCGTGCTGCCCGGCGTCACCCAGCGCGCGCTGTTCGCCGAAGCCGAGAAGGCCGGCTGGCGCTGCCGCTACGACTCGCTGTTCACCGCCGACCTGCTCACCTGCGACAGCGTCTGGATGCTGTCGAGCATCTCGCTTGCGGCACGGGTCAATTCGCTGGACGGGCTGCGGATGTCCGCGCCGGACAACGCCCAGGAGATCATCGATCTGGTCGATCGCGGCATCGAGCGCGCGGGAGCCATCGGCGACTGGTGACGGGTGTTCCGCCCGCGAAATCGGTTGTCGCGTCGGCCGGGCACGAAGGGCGGCGCTGTCGTGGCGACGCGCCGCTCCGTGATCTCCGTCCTACTCGGGCGGGCACGGGGTGGCGATGAGCACGGAAAACAGGCGAAATGGGCGGCAATAGCGCTGGTGGCGTGGCCTAGGACTCATTGTTCCCCGTTGTCTCCGACGTAGTCTTACTACGACACGTCGTAGATACGCAGGAGGCCGGCTTGAACGCCTTGGACATCTCCCGATGGCAGTTCGGCATCACCACGGTCTATCACTTCCTTCTGGTGCCGTTGACCATCGGTCTCGCGCCGCTGGTGGCAGCCATGCAGACCGCCTGGGTCGTCACCGGCAAGCAGCACTGGCTGCGACTGACCAAGTTCTTCGGCAAGCTGTTCCTGATCAACTTCGCGCTCGGCGTGGCGACCGGCATCGTGCAGGAGTTCCAGTTCGGCATGAACTGGAGCGAGTACTCCCGGTTCGTCGGTGACGTATTCGGCGCCCCGCTCGCGCTGGAAGGCCTGATCGCCTTCTTCATGGAGTCGACCTTCCTCGGGCTGTGGATCTTCGGCTGGACCCGGTTGCCCAAACTGCTGCATCTGGGCGCGATCTGGATGGTCGCGATCGGCGTGAACGCCTCGGCGTACTTCATCGTCGCGGCCAACTCGTTCATGCAGCATCCGGTCGGCGCCCGCTACAACCCGGAAACCGGTCGCGCGGAGCTACAGAGCATCGTGGAGGTGCTCACCAACAACACCTTGCTGGCCGCTTTCCCGCATGTGGTCGCCGGATCCTTCTTGACGGCGGGCACTTTCGTCGCGGGCATCGCGGGATGGTGGATGGTGCGCAACGCCCGCGGCGGTGACGAGGCGAAACTCGCCGAGGCGCGAGCGATGTGGCGGCCCGCGGCGCGGGCGGGCATCGCGGTGCTGATCGTGTCGCTGGCGGCGCTGGTCTACACCGGTGACGTGCAGGGCAAGCTGATGTTCCAACAGCAGCCGATGAAGATGGCCTCGGCGGAATCGCTGTGCCACACCGCGCTCGACCCGGACTTCTCCGTGCTCACCGTCGGCACGCACAACAACTGCGACAGCGTCACGCACGTGCTCGAAGTGCCGTACGTGCTGCCCTGGCTGGCGGAGGGCGAGTTCACCGGCGTGACCTTGGACGGGGTCGTCGACCTGCAGAAGGCCTACAACGAGAAGTTCGGCGTCGGCGACTACCGCCCGAACCTGTTCGTCACCTACTGGTCGTTCCGCGCCATGATCGGTCTGTCGGCGGGTTCGGCGCTGCTCGCGCTGGCCGGGCTGTGGCTCACTCGCCGCGGCCGGGTACCCGACCAGCGCTGGTTCTCCTGGCTGAGCCTGCTGGTCATCCCGACGCCGTTCCTGGGCAACAGCGCCGGATGGGTGTTCACCGAGATGGGGCGCCAGCCCTGGGTGGTCGTGCCCAACCCCACCGGCGACCCGAACCTGCGCCTCACCGTGCAGCAGGGCGTCTCGGACCACTCGCCCGGTGTCGTC
Source organism: Nocardia sp. NPDC005745 (assembly GCF_040630775.1). NCBI lineage: Bacteria > Bacillati > Actinomycetota > Actinomycetes > Mycobacteriales > Nocardiaceae > Nocardia > Nocardia sp. NPDC005745. The sequence continues at coordinate 85,467 of NZ_JBEXYF010000007.1, read as the reverse complement.
CTGTTCTCCCTGATCACCTTCACGCTGCTGTACGGCGCGCTCGCGGTCGTGTGGTTCTACCTGATGCGCCGGTACGTGATCCACGGACCCGATCCGGCCGCATCCGCCGCGTCCGAGCCGCACGGCACGGACCCGACCTCGGGCGGCCGCACGGCCGAAGAACCCGCCGTCGAACACCTTTCGTTCGCCTACTAGGAGCCGGCGATGAGTCTGCAAGAGTTCTGGTTCGTCCTGATCGGCGCGCTGTTCACCGGCTACTTCGTGCTGGAGGGCTTCGACTTCGGCGTCGGCATGCTCATGCCGATCCTGGGCAAGGGGTCCGACCGGCGCAGGCGCGCGGTGCTCAACACCATCGGGCCGGTGTGGGACGCCAACGAGGTCTGGCTGATCACCGCGGGCGCCGCGATGTTCGCCGCGTTCCCCGAGTGGTACGCCAGCCTGTTCTCCGGCTTCTACCTGGCTCTGCTGCTGGTGCTCGTCGCGCTGATCCTGCGGATCTGCGCCATCGAGTACCGCGGCAAGATCGACGACCCGCGCTGGCGGGCCCGCTGCGACATCGGCATCGGCATCGGTTCCTGGGTTCCGGCGCTGGCCTGGGGCTGGGTGTTCGCCAATGTCGTGCACGGTGTTCCGCTGAACGAGAAGAAGCAGTTCGCGGGCTCGGTAGCCGACTTGTTCGGGCCCTACGCCCTGCTCGGCGGATTGGCGACCGGGCTGCTGTTCGCGCTGCACGGCGCGATGTTCCTGGTGCTCAAGACGGCCGGCGAGGTACGCGACGACGCCCGGCGCACCGCCCGGCTGCTGCTGGCCCCGACGGTGGTCGTGGTCGGCGGATTCGGATTGTGGACCCAGCTGTCCTACGGGACCGGCTGGACCTGGATCCCGCTGGCGCTGGCGGTACTCGGCTTGGTCGTCGCGGCGGCCGCCGACTTCGCCCAGCGTGACGGGTGGGCGTTCACCGGCACCACGGTGACCGTCGCGGCGGCGACCGCGCTGCTGTTCGGTTCACTGTTCCCGAATGTGCTTCCGTCGACGATCGACGCGGCATTCGACCTGACGATCCACAACGCGTCCTCGACGCCGTACACGCTGAGGGTGATGAGCTGGGCGGCGGCACTGGCCACCCCGGTCGTGCTGGTGTACCAGGGCTGGACCTACTGGGTGTTCCGCAAGCGGATCACCGTCGAGCAGATCCCGCCCCCGGTCGGCCTGCCCATGCCGCGCGTGCGGGACTGACGCCATGGCCCGCCCGCCGATCGACCCGCGCCTGTGGCGGTACGCCCGCTCGGCGCGCGGCTACCTGGCGCTGAGCGTCGCGCTGTCACTGGTCGTCACCGCGGCGATCGTGGTGGCGGCGCTGCTGATCGGGCGAGTGCTGGCCGGGGTGGTCACCGATCCGGGTTCGCGCACGCTCGGCGCGTGGACGGTCGAACTGGTCGTGCTCGCGCTCGTGATCGCGGGCCGGGTGCTCGCCACGTGGTCGCAGTCCCGGCTGGCGCACCGAGCGGGCGCGAGCGTGGTGGCGGAGTTGGAGGGCGCGGTGCTCGCGGCGGGCGCACGGCTGTCGCCTCGCGAACTCGACACGCGCCGAACGGAGTTGGCCGTGGTCGTCGGCACGGGTCTGTCCGGGCTGCGCGGCTATCTCGTCGGCTACGTACCCGCTCTGCTGCTGGCGGTGCTGGTGCCGCCGATAGTGCTCGCGGTCATCGCGGCCCACGATCCGACCTCCGGGGTGATCGCGGTGATCACCTTGCCGCTCATCCCGATCTTCATGATCCTCATCGGCCTGCTGACCCAGGGAAGGGCCGAAGCCACCCTCGCGGCCACCACCCGGTTGTCGGACCAATTGCTCGACCTGTTCGCGGGCATGCCGACGTTGCGCGCGCTCGGCCGCGAGACGGGCCACGCGGAATCCGAACCGGACGCCGCCGCACACACCATGCGGCACCGCGTCCGCGAACTCGGTGACGCGCTGCGGCAACGCACCATGCGGGCGCTGCGCATGGCTTTCCTGTCCTCGATGGTGCTGGAGATGCTCGCGACCCTCAGCGTGGCCCTGATCGCGGTCTCGATCGGGCTGCGGCTGGTATTCGGCGAGATGAGTCTCTACGCGGGCTTGGTGGTGCTGGTGCTCGCCCCCGAGGTGTACCTGCCACTGCGCATGGTGGGCGAACGTTTCCACGCCGCCCAGGACGGCATGGCGGCCGCGGACAAAGCGTTCGCGATTCTCGAGTCCACGCCTGCCGCGCACGTCGACGGCGGGCACGTCACGGCCCCGGCCCTTGACGGTGTGGTGGGTGCGGCAGCCCCCGGCACGGTCGAACTCCGCGATCTCTCGGTGCGGGCCCGCGACGGGTACGCACCCGCGGGTCTGTCGGCGGTCTTGCGGCCCGGCTCCCTCACTGTGCTCGCCGGTCCCAACGGCAGCGGCAAATCGACCGCGGTGCAGGCGATCCTGGGCTTGATCACGCCTGACAGTGGCGTCGTGACCGTCGACGGTGTCGACATCCGTGAACTCGACCCGGACCGATGGTGGGCGCGCGTGGCGTGGCTGCCACAGCGGCCGGTGCTGGTGCCCGGCACGCTGCGGGACAACCTCGAACTGCTCGGCGCGCGAACGGCGGACCGCGCCGCCCGCGGCCCGGCGCGCGTCATCGACGATCTCGAAGCCGCCTGCCTGGCCACCGGTTTCGACGCCGTGCTGGCGGATTTGCCGGACGGTTGGAACACCGTGGTCGGCCCCGGCGGCAGCGGCCTGTCACTCGGCCAGCGCCAACGCCTCGCGCTGACCAGGGTGCTGGCCACCGATCGCCCGATCCTGCTGCTCGACGAGCCGACCGCGCACCTCGACGCCGCCGCCGAAGCCACCGTGCTGGCCGCCCTCCAGGTCCGGGCCCGCGCGGGCGCGACGGTCGTCGTCATCGGCCACCGCCCGACCGTGCTGACCGCCGCCGATCACGTCGTCCAGGTACGCGCCGACCGAGCGGAGATCCTGCGGTGAACGCGCGAAGCATCATCGACTCGCATGGCCGCGGTTCGCGAGCCGACGCGAGGGACGGGCGAGAGGGGCGATCGCGATGACGCGGGCCGTTTCACGCGACACCACGACGTTCGGTGATCTGCGCCGGATGTGGACGCTGCTCGAATTGTCCCGCGGGCGGGTCGCGGTGGCGATCGGGTGGGGCGTGCTGGCGCTGGGCAGCGGGCTCGGTCTCGCGGCGCTGGCGGCCTGGCTGATCGCGCGAGCATGGCAGATGCCGCCGGTGCTCGACCTGAGCATCGCCGTCGTCGCGGTGCGCGCGCTGGGCATCTCGCGCGGCCTGTGCCGGTACCTGGAACGTCTCGCCACGCACGATGTGGCCCTGCGCGCCATGACGACCGCGCGCACCACGGTCTACCGCGCGCTGGCTCGCTCGGATTTCTGGCTGCGCCGGCCCGAGGTCCCGCGGACCGGGCACGACCGGTCGGATGCGCCCGCCGGGGAGACGAAGCCGCCGCGCCGTGGTGATCTCCTGGTCCGCGTCGGCCGTGACATCGACGACCTGGGCGCCGTGGTGGTCCGCGTGTTCGTGCCGGTCGCGGTCGCCCTCGTCCTCTCGGTCGCGGCCGTCGCGCTCCTGGCCACCATTTCCCCGCCCGCTGCCGGGATCCTGGCGGGTGCGCTGGCCCTGTCGGGCATCGTCGCGCCGTGGTTGTCGGCCGCGGCGGCGTCGGAGGCGGAACGCGCCATCCGCGCCGACCGGGCGGAGTTCACCGCGCAGGCTCTGACAGTCCTCGACCACGCGGCCGAATTGCGCGTCGCCGGTCGTCTCGACGCGGCTCTCGACGCGGCCGTAGCGGCGTCACGCCGAGCCGTCGCCGCGGAGGACCGGGCCGCCCGGCGCAGCGCCTGGGCCGCCGCCGCCACGCCGCTCTCGATCGGCGCCGCCGTGCTGGGCGCCTTGCTGATCGGCATCACCCTCTACGGCCCCGATGGTGGTGCCGCGGGCGCGATGACACCAATGGCGCTGGTCGTCCTGGTTCTCTTGCCCCTCTCGGCCTTCGAAGCGGTCGGCCCGCTGCCCGCAGCGGCGCAGGCCCTGACGACCGCCCGTGCCGCGCTGCATCGCCTGGACGGATTCGAATCCGGTTCGCCCACCGGCACGGCGACGGACCCCTGTGACTCCCGGCCCGGGTACGACTCGGAGCCGGAAGGACGGCGGACGAGGCTCGCCCCCTCGGCCCGGTTACACGACGCGCGTGTGCCGGAACTGCCTCGGGGCAGGCGGATCGCGGTGGTCGGCCCCAGCGGCGCGGGCAAGACGACTCTGCTGATGAAGTGGGCGGGGTTGTTCGACACCCCGCGCCCCGGCATCACCTTCTTCGCCGAGGACGCGCACCTGTTCGGCACCTCGGTTCTGGAGAATCTGCGGGTAGCGCGTGGCGATCTGACCGCCGAAGACGCTGAGAAGGCGTTGCGGACGGTCGGTCTCGGCGACTGGCTGGACGGGCTGCCGGAGGGGGTGCACACCGGCCTGGCCGGGGGAGCGGCCGCTGTGTCGGGCGGACAGCGTCGCCGGATACTGCTCGCGCGGGCGCTCGTGTCACCGGCGCGGGTGTTGCTGCTCGACGAACCGACGGAGCACCTGGAGGCCGAGCCCGGGGCGCAGCTGCTGCGCGACCTGCTGGACGTCGACAGCGGCATCGTGGAACCCGATCGCATCGTGGTCGTCGTCACACATCAACTGCCGGAGGACCATCAGGCCGACACGGTGCTCCGGATCACCGCATCGGGCCTGGTCACAATGGAATTCGCGGCCCGAGCGACAGCGTGTGACGCCCCCGATTCCGCCCACCGAGAAATTCCGTTGCCGAGCCGCTGACACGCCGCTAGATTCGTTCGTACACGAGGAAGGAGGTGGTTCGACGAATGGATATTCATAGGACACGTGAGGTGGCTGTCCGCTAGCGCCACCGCTGCAGGTGGATTTCGCCCGCGCGAGCGCTGAGCGAATTCCAGGCAGTCACCCGGCCCCCGAGCCCCGGTCTGTCCGACCGGACCTGTGCGATGAGAGTCGCACCGGTATGGCTCGGGGGCTGTTCTGCGCTAGCCCGCCTCTCCGGGTATCCAGGCCATACAAGTCGGGGGCGCTCGGGTTGGTCACAGGTGCCGCGTCCGGGCGTGGGAAGTCTTGGGCGTACCCGGTGAGTTACCCGTGTTCTTTCGAAACCAGCTGTCGCGTCGGCTCAGCCGATGTAGCGCTGGAGGCGGGCCGAGAGGCGTGGTTCGAGGGGGCCGTCGGCTACGACGCGTTCCTCGACGTAGGCCAGATCGCCGCCTTCGACGATGCCGTAGAGGCGCTTGGCGCCGCCCACGACGATGCCGGACTGACTGCGGATCACCACATCGGTGGCCAGTTCCCAGGACGACTGGGTCAGCGCCTGGCCGTAGAACAGCTCGACGATGCCGCTGCTGTGCGACAGCAGCAATTCGATGACCTCGTCGTTGCCGTCGATGCCGACCCGCCAGAAGCCGCTCTCCCGCAGGTCGGGGCCGCCGTAGTTGCCGTCGGCCTCGATCACCCAGGACCGGGATTCCCAGGCCAGGTAGTCGCCACCGTCGTGCGAGACGACGATCTGCTGGCCGAACCGGTAGTCCCCGCGCTCGGGGTCGTTGCCTTCGCCCTCGCCGCGCCACACGCCCACCAGCGGGAGCAGCGCGAGCATCGAGGCGCTCAGATCCGGGCCGAGGCGCAGATTGGCCGTGTCCTCGGGCAGCGGAAGATCCGGTAGGACCGGGATATTTCGCGCGCCGGTCGATCTCGCCCTTTCGGCGGCGTCGGCCACGGCCTGGTCACCGCTGCGGCGACCGGCGGAATCGGCCGGAGCGGTTCCGTTCAGTTGTTCACTCGCTCGCTCGGCCGGGTTGGAACCTTCGCTCGCGAGTTCGCTCATGATTCGGTGAACAGCCGGTAGAAGACGTAGAGGCCGAACCAGCCGATCAGAACGGCCACGGCCACCAGCAGAATCTCGAAGAAGAGGACCACGATCCGAGTCTAACGACCCCCTTGTCACGGCACGCAAACGGCCCCGGTGCTTCCGCGGAGCGGAAAGCGACCGGGGCCGTTCGACCGGTATGGCGTCTTACTTGGCGACCGCGACGTCGACCGAGTGGATGCCCGCGCCGTCGGGGCGCACCTCGGCCGAGCCGTTGCCCGCCGAGGAGAGCGCACGGACGGTCCACGAGCCGGGAGCCGCGAAGAACCGGAAGTCACCGGTGCCCGACGCGACGACTTCGGCGGTGAAATCACCGTTGCCGTCGAGCAGGCGCACGAACGCCCCGCCCACCGGCTGGCCGTCGGCGCTCAGGACACGGCCGGTGATGACCGTTTCCTTCTCCACGTCGACACCGGCCGGGATGGCCTGACCCTGAGTAGGTGCTGCACACATATCTCTTACTCTCCCAACTCGATCGGAGCGCCGACGAGCGAGCCGTACTCGGTCCAGCTCCCGTCGTAGTTCTTGACGTTCTGGTGGCCGAGCAGTTCCTGCAGCACGAACCAGGTGTGCGAGGAGCGCTCGCCGATCCGGCAGTAGGCGATGGTCTCCTTCTCGCCGTCCAGGCCGGCTTCCTTGTAGATCTCGGTCAGGTCGGCGTCGGACTTGAAGGTGCCGTCCTCGTTCGCGGCCTTGCTCCACGGCACGTTGATGGCGCCGGGGATGTGGCCGGGACGCTGGCTCTGCTCCTGCGGGAGGTGGGCGGGCGCCAGGATCTTGCCGGTGAACTCGTCGGGCGAACGCACGTCGACCAGGTTCTTGGTGCCGATGGCCGCGATGACCTCGTCGCGGAAGGCGCGGATGGACAGGTCGGGCGCCGACGCCTTGTACTGGGTGGCGGGCCGGTTCACCGCCTCGGTGGACAGCGGACGGCCGTCGAGCTCCCACTTCTTACGGCCACCGTCGAGCAGCTTGACGTTGTTGTGGCCGTACAGCTTGAAGTACCAGTAGGCGTACGCGGCGAACCAGTTGTTGTTGCCGCCGTAGAGGATGACCTCGTCGTCGTTCGAGATGCCGCGGGCCGAGAGCAGATCGGAGAACTGCTCCTGGTTCACGAAGTCGCGACGAACCTGATCCTGCAGGTCCTTCTTCCAGTCGAGCCGGACGGCACCTTCGATGTGCCCGCCGTCGTAGGCGGAGGTGTCCTCGTCGACCTCGACGAAGACGACGCCGGGGGCGTTGAGGTTCTCTTCGGCCCAGTCAACGGAGACCAGGACATCGGAGCGAGCCATTGTTTTCCTTTCAGAGATGACGAGCAGGGTCAGTTCGATGCCGGTGACGGGCTCCGGCGGAGACGGGCGACCAGCGGGTAGATCTGGCAACCCAGGCAGATCCCGAACGCCGCGTTCAGGAACGCCGCGAACAGGGCAAAGCCGGCGAACACCGCGCCGACGATTGTGGAGCCGAGCGCGAAGCCCAGCAGGCTGACGGCCGCGAAGACGAAACCGAGCAGCTGCGCGAACCGCAGCGGCGCCGTCGGCTCGGTCGCACTGGTCGGCGCCAGGCGCGGCGCGACGAAGGCTGCGTAGATCCGGCCATACGGATGCCGGCGCGGGCCGAGGGCCGCGCCGATCGCGAAGACGACCGCCTGCAGGGCGATCAGGACCGCGGCCGCGCCGGGCGAGAACGCGGCGGCGAGCAGGACGACCACGAGGACGCCGGTGGTCACCCATGCGGCGAAGCGCGGGCCGCGAACATCGACCTGGTCTGCGGTAGTGGGTAGCGTTCCGGAACTGTTACGGATCTGGGTGGACATTGTGCGTACTCCTGCGCTGAGAAAGTCCGATGACTGAAGATTTGCCAATTCGCCGGGGGATCGTGAGATCACTCGCGCGGCGGACAGGGGTCGGCGTCAGGAAATCCGGGGAAGCCGACCGATCAGCGGCACAGGCAGCAACAACCACCGAGCCGACACAGATCCACTGTGCGACGTCGGGTGAGCATCAGCTCGTGGTTGGAAAGCACGTCAGCAGTTTACCCAATTCGGCGGGGGAATTGGACCCGGGGTGGATCACATCCGTCGAGGGGACTTGTCGTCGCAGCTCAGGCCGCTGCGGTCAGCGGCTCCAGCGCGGACTGCAGATCGGTGGCCTTGGGCACGCCGGAGATGCGGAATCGTTCCCTGCCCGCGGTGTCGAAGACGAACGTGGTGGGCAGCGACAGCACGTTCAACTCCCGCGCGAGCGCGGGCTCGGCGTCGATGTCCACCTCGATGTCCTGGGGCGGCTGCGGCGATCCCGCGAGCTGGTCGGTGACATTGGCAACCACCCGGCGAACCGCGTCGCACGGTCCGCACCATTCGGCGGAGAAATGTAGGACCGCGGGACCGTCGCCGGTCACCCCGACGGCCGCCAGCAGATCCGCGCGGTCGGACAGGTCGATGCCGTCGGCCGCGCGGACCTTGCCTTCGCGGCGGCGCAGCAGGATGCCCACCGCCAGCGCGGTGAGCAGTACGACTGCCAGGATGGTGAGTTGGATCATGGTCGCTGCAATCGGTCGAGGTCGATCGTGACGTTCACGCCCTTGCCCTCCACGACGATCTGACCGCCCTGGGCGGAGACCTTGGTGGGCCGGACGCCGAACGGCAACTCCTTGGTATCGATGGTACGGGTGAACCGGGCGAGCACCGCTGGACGATCGGCCTCGGTGATCACCGCCACAGGCATGGTCTCGGTGCCGGGCGGGCCGCGATAGAAACCCGTCGCCACGATCTTCACCTGATCGCCGTCGAGCGACAGATCGGCCTGCACGCTCACTTTTTCGCCGCTGTACTGCGCACCGGGCGTCTCGGGCAGTGTGCCGGTGAGCACCAGCGCGCCCGTGGTGGTCATGCCGGAACCACCCGATCCGCCGGTCCCGTCGGACTTGTCCGCGGGCCGCGAATGCACCTGCAGATCGGGGATGGTGAACAGCCTGCCGAGTTCGGTCGGCTCCACCCGCAACCTGCTGTCCACTCGCTCCACCGGGACGCCGCGCAGGCTGCCGTCGACGAGTTCGCCGACCGGGAGCCGCACTCCCGTCAGCGTCGCCTCCAGCGCGGTTTCGCCGGGGATGTCCGCACGCTTCGCGCGCGCCCGGATCTCCACGTGGTCGTAGCGGCTGTCCCAGGCCTGGCCGAGGAAGGGGAAACCGTGAATCGTCACCTCGGGATCGGCGGTGAGATCGGCGCCGTCGCGCAACGCGCGGGAGACGCGATATTCCGAATAGGCCGCGGTGCTGAAGTCGACGACGACGGCGAAACCCGCCAGACACAGCAGGCCGATGATCAGCTTGCGCATGCTCCCCCGTCTCTCCGGGTCTCGGGCCGCTGCGGCCGGTAGCCGCGCGGCGCGCGTTCGGCTGCCGTGCCGGGCGCCCCGCCGGTGGCGGGCCTGCCCGGTACGTAACCCATGTACGCACCATATCGGTTGGCCCGAGCGGGGCTCGCGGGTGTCCTCCGCTGCGGTCGTGGACCCCGGAATGCGTGGTCATGCCTTGTTACGCGCTAATCTTGCATCCGATTACCTGTGATTAGCGACGCGGCCGCGGCGGTGCTGCCGCATCCGCGTGGCTACGAGATGGGAGGAGGGCCTGTGGAGCTGCTCCTGCTTACCTCCGACCCCAACCCCGAGTCGGTGTTGCCCTCGCTTGCGTTGCTCGCGCACAACGTGCGCCCCGCGCCGACGGAAGTGGCGTCACTGCTCGAGGCAGGCACCGCGGACGTCGCGTTGGTGGACGCGAGAACCGACTTGGCCGCGGCCCGTGGCCTGTGCCGCTTGCTCGGCAGCACCGGGTCCTCGGTGCCGGTCGTCGCGGTGCTCACCGAGGGCGGCCTTGTCGCGGTGAACGCGGACTGGGGGCTCGACGACATCCTGCTGCCCGGTACCGGCCCCGCCGAACTCGACGCCAGATTGCGGCTGCTGGTCGGGCGCAACGGCGGCGTGGCAAGCCCGGAGAACACCGGCAAGATCACTCTCGGCGAGCTGGTGATCGATGAGGGCACCTACACCGCGCGGTTGCGTGGCCGCCCGCTCGACCTCACCTACAAGGAGTTCGAGCTGCTGAAGTATCTCGCGCAGCACGCGGGCCGGGTGTTCACCCGCGCTCAGCTGTTGCAGGAGGTGTGGGGCTACGACTTCTTCGGCGGCACCCGCACCGTGGACGTGCACGTGCGGCGATTGCGCGCCAAACTCGGCACCGAATACGAATCGCTGATCGGTACGGTGCGCAATGTCGGTTACAAGGCCGTGCGCCCGTCGCGCGCGGCGGCCAAGGGTGAGCAGGTGAGCTTCCCGGACGAGGACAACGAGGGCACCGACGACTCCCCGCTCACGCCGGTCAACGGCTCCGCGCAGTAATTACGGCGGCTCGCGCATCGGACTCCGAAATGCCGCCCGCACCTACGACGTTGCCAAGGGCGGACTCCGAGCGGAGTCCGCTGGGCTCGATGAACGGAGGCCGATGAGCGGCGTGACAACACAGTGGACCGATCGTCTCGATGCGGACACCGCGCAAACGATCACCGATCTGCTGGCGCGCGCGACCGCGGCCGACGGGGTCGCCCCGGTCTCGGAACAGGCCGTGCTGTCGCTCACCTCGGGCGACCACACCGGAGCACGCCATCTGCTCGCTCGGCGCGACGGCGCGATCGCGGGCTACGCGAATCTCGTTCCCGCGCACGGTGACCATCCCGCGATGGCCGAGGCCGCGGTCGATCCATCCCAGCGCGGCCACGGCGTCGGCGCCGCTCTGGTCGAGGACGCTCTGGCCGAGGGTGGTCCCGGCGCGCGGGTCTGGGCGCACGGTGACCGGCCTGCGGCCAAAGCCGTCGCTGCGCGGCTCGGATTGCGGACCGCGCGTGAGCTCTGGCAGATGCGACGGTCGCTGGCGAGTCCTGAGCTACCGGAATTGAGTGTGCCGGACGACATCGTGTTGCGCACCTACGCGGGCCCCGCCGACGACGCGGAATTGCTGCGAGTGAACAGTGCGGCCTTCGCCTGGCATCCCGAACAGGGCGGGTGGACCCGGCGTGACATCGAACTCCGCCGCGCCGAGTCGTGGTTCGATCCGGCGGGCCTGTTCCTGGCATTCGACCCGGCCGCCCCCGGCCGTTTGCTCGGATTCCACTGGACCAAGGTGCATCACGCGGAGAGTCCGCCGCTCGGTGAGGTCTACGTGGTCGGTATCGATCCGGCGGCGCAGGGGCGTGGGCTCGGTCGTCTGCTCACTCTCGCCGGTTTGCGTCACCTGCGGGACCGCGGGTTGGCCGAGGTGTTGCTCTACACCGAGGCCGACAACGCGGCCGCGGTGCGCACTTATACCCGGCTCGGATTCGCCCCCGCGCACGTCGACGTCGCCTACGCCGCGGCGGATGCTGAATAACAGGCGGCAGAACGGGTGTCCGCGAGTAAAACTGGGGCAAACGTCACATCTACCAGGTGCAATCGCGCCGGGCTGTTCACTCTCCGTTCACTCAGGTCGGTCCAACTGTCAACCACGTGACTTTAGGTTGAGTGAGGGCAGCACACTGTTGCCTGGTGCGCAAGTTCCCCGCGAACAGCACCACAGCACCCGTCCGGGCCGGTGAGGGACCGGACGAGTTGGACGCCATTCCGGAGGAATAGTGAATCTCAAGCGCAGCAGCGCCCTCGTCGGTGTGCTGGCCGTCGGCGCCATGACGTTGGCCGCCTGTGGCAGCGACGACAACACCGCGACCGACTCGAGCAACGTGGCGAAGGTCGACGTCGCCTGCGGCGGGAAGGAGGCCCTCAAGGCCAGCGGTTCCTCGGCGCAGAAGAACGCGATGGAGCGCTTCATCGCCGCGTACGAGAAGAACTGCGACGGTTCCACGCTCAACTACACCTCCAGCGGCTCCGGTGCCGGTGTGAGCGAATTCCTCGGCGGTCAGACCGATTTCGGTGGCTCCGACTCCCCGCTGAGCCCGAAGAAGGACGAGCCGAAGAAGGCCGCCGACCGCTGCGCCTCGCCTGCGTGGAACCTGCCGACCGTGTTCGGCCCGGTCGCGATCACCTACAACATCGACGGCGTCGCCGATCTCACGCTGGACGGCCCGACCGCCGCCAAGATCTTCAACGGCTCGGTGACCACCTGGGATGCCCCGGAGATCAAGGCGCTGAACCCGAACGCCAAGCTGCCGTCCGAGCCGATCGCCGTGATCTTCCGCAGCGACGAGTCGGGCACCACCGACAACTTCCAGCTCTACCTGGACTCCGCCTCCGACGGCGCCTGGGGCAAGGGCGCGGGCAAGGCCTTCAACGGTGGCGTCGGCGCGGGCTCGAAGGGCAACGAGGGCACCTCGGGCGCGGTGAAGACCACCAAGAACTCGATCACCTACAACGAGTGGTCCTTCGCGAAGGCGCAGAACCTGTCGATCGCGCGCATCATCACCTCGGCGAGCAAGGACCCGGTGACGCTGAGCGTCGCGTCGGCGGGCAAGGCGATCGAGTCCGCGAAGGTCTCCGGCCAGGGCAACGACCTGGTCATCGACACTTCCTCGTTCTACAAGCCGTCGGTGGCGGGCGCGTACCCGATCGTCATGCCGACCTACGAGATCGTGTGCTCGAAGTACTCCGACGCCGCCACGTCGAAGGCGGTCAAGGCCTTCCTCACCTCGGCGGTCACCAACGGCCAGCAGGGCTTGGACGAGGCCGGGTACATCCCGATCCCGGAGCAGTTCAAGACCAAGCTGACCACCGCCATCAACGCCATCTCCTGATAGCAGTCCCCACATGACCGTGCACGACGAGGTTGCCGCCGCTGGTCCGTCGGATTCGACCGACCAGCGAGCAGGCGGAGATACTGCGCTCATGCCGAGCAAGCCGAGCAACGATCCGGCCGCGAAGAGGGCCCGTCCGCAGCACAGTCAGCGAGCGGAGATCATCTTCCGCTCCCTGGCGACCGCGGCCGGTGCGATCATCGTCGCCGCCATCGCGCTGATCGCACTGTTCCTGCTCATCCGAGCGGTGCCGTCGGTGCTGGCGAACGAGGCGAACTTCTTCACCAGCACCGACTTCAACACCTCGGACGCCAACCACCTGCGGTTCGGCATCCGGGACCTGTTCATGGTCACGGTGCTGAGTTCGATCTTCGCGCTGGTGCTCGCCGTTCCGATCGGCATCGGCATCGCGCTGTTTCTGACGCACTACGCGCCGAAGACGCTGGCGCGGCCGTTCTCGGTGGTCGTCGATCTGCTCGCGGCGGTGCCCTCGATCGTGTTCGGTCTCTGGGGAATCCTGGTGCTCGCTCCGCAACTGGAGCCGATCCAGACCTTCCTGAACGACAACCTGGGATGGCTGTTCCTGTTCTCGGACGGCAACATCCCGCTGGCCAGCGGCGGCACGATCTTCACCGCGGGCGTCGTGCTCGCGGTGATGATCCTGCCGATCATCACGTCGGTCAGCCGTGAGGTGTTCAACCTCACTCCGCGCGCCCACATCGAGGCGGCGCAGGCACTCGGCGCGACGAAATGGGAAGTCGTGCGGATGACGGTGCTGCCGTACGGCCGCAGCGGCATGATCGCGGGCGCCATGCTCGGCCTCGGCCGTGCGCTCGGCGAGACGATCGCGGTGCTGATCGTGCTGAAGACGGCCGCGCAGCCGGGACAGTGGTCGGTGTTCGACGGCGGCTACACCTTCGCCTCCAAAATCGCCTCGGCCGCGGCGGAGTTCAGTGCTCCGCTGCCGACCGGCGCGTACATCGCGGCGGGCTTCGTCCTGTTCGCGCTGACCTTCGTCGTGAATGCGCTGGCTCGACTCGCCGCGGGCGGAAGGGTGAACGGGTGATGACCACCTCGACTCTGGACCGGCCGATCAAGCCGCCCACCTTCCGGGACGTGAGCCTGTCGCGCCGGATACGCAACAACCTCGCGACCGGGTTGGTCTGGCTGGCGTTCGGCATCGCGCTCGTGCCACTGGCGTGGGTGCTGATCATGGTGATCACCAAGGGCTTCAGCGCCGTGGTCCGGGCAAACTGGTGGCAGAACTCGCTCAAGGGTGTGCTGCCCAACCAGGTCGCGGGCGGCGTCTACCACGCCATCTACGGCACCATCGCCCAGTCGCTGGTCGCGACGATCATCGCGGTGCCGCTCGGCATCATGGCCGCGGTGTACCTGGTCGAGTACGGCCGTGGCGTGCTGGCCAAGACCACGACCTTCATGGTCGACATCCTGGCCGGCGTGCCGTCGATCGTCGCGGCGCTGTTCATCTTCGCGCTGTGGATCGCGACGCTCGGGTTCCCGCAGAGCTCGCTCGCGGTGTCGCTGGCGTTGGTGCTGCTGATGCTGCCGGTGGTTGTCCGCAGCACCGAGGAAATGCTCAAACTGGTGCCGGACGAACTACGCGAAGCGTCCTACGCGCTGGGTATCCCCAAGTGGAAGACCATCGTGCGGATCGTGGTGCCGACCGCGCTGCCCGGCATGATCAGCGGCATCCTGCTCGCCATCGCCAGGGTGATGGGCGAGACCGCTCCCGTGCTGGTGCTGGTCGGCTACAGCAAGTCGATCAACACGAACATCTTCGACGGCAACATGGCGTCGCTGCCGCTGTTGATCTACCAGGAGCTGGCCAACCCCGAAGCCGCCGGACGCGAGCGAGTCTGGGGCGCGGCTTTGACCCTCATCATCATCATCGCCTTCCTGTACCTCGCGGCTGCGGTCCTCAACCGCCTGCTCACCCGGAACCGATAGAAGCGGAACGGATTACCGACAATGGCCAAGCGGATCGACGTCAAAGATCTGAACATCTACTACGGCAAGTTCCATGCCGTGTCCGATGTCTCGCTGACCGTGCTGCCGCGCAGCGTGACCGCCTTCATCGGTCCCTCGGGTTGCGGCAAGTCCACCGTGCTGCGTTCGCTCAACCGCATGCACGAGGTAACCCCGAACGCCAGGGTCGAGGGCGCGGTGCTGCTCGACGGTGAGGACATCTACGGCACCCAGGTCGACCCGGTGGGCGTGCGCCGCACGATCGGCATGGTCTTCCAGCGGCCCAACCCGTTCCCCACCATGTCCATCAAGGACAACGTGGTCGCGGGCCTGAAGCTGCAAGGCGTGCGCAGCAAGAAGGAACTCGACGAGGTGGCCGAGCGCTCGCTGCGCGGCGCCAATTTGTGGAACGAGGTGAAGGACCGCCTGGACAAGCCGGGCGGCGGCCTCTCCGGCGGTCAGCAGCAGCGTCTGTGCATCGCGCGCGCCATCGCCGTGTCGCCCGATGTGCTGCTCATGGACGAGCCCTGCTCGGCGCTCGACCCGATCTCCACCCTGGCGATCGAGGACCTGATCACCGAGCTGAAGAAGGAATTCACCATCGTCATCGTCACCCACAACATGCAGCAGGCCGCGCGTGTGAGTGACCAGACCGGCTTCTTCAACCTGGAAGCCCAGGGCAAGCCGGGCAAATTGATCGAGATCGACGACACCGAGAAGATCTTCTCCAACCCGTCGCAGAAGGCCACGGAAGACTACATCTCCGGTCGTTTCGGCTGATCCGGCCGCCGAGCGGCTGTGCACCGAGGCTGCGACAGGCAAAGTGAAAGGCCCTGGGTATGCCAGGGCCTTTCTGCGTTCCGGCCAGTAACAAGTGCCGCATCAGGCAACGTTGGCCCATTTGGCCCGCCTCAGCGCGGTCACGGCTCCTCACCGCCGCGCTGAACGCGTCGCGCTCGCTGATCACCACCAGCCCGGAAACCCCTGGCGGCCAACTGCCTTCACTGTCTCGCGTCAAGCTGATCACTACCTGCGCCGCATTCGACCCCAATCCCGCCGTCGCGCCCGAAACAATGCAGGTATTGGCCCTTGGGTGTGCTTGGGTCATTGTTTCCTTCAGCATGGTTCGGTAAGCTGCGAAACAGGGGGGTTCGAATGGCGCAACCTCTGTGTAATCCATTGAAGCGAAAGAGGTTTCGTGATGGCAGTACGATTGCTTTCTGGTGCGTTGGTCGGTGTGGCCACGATCTTGTCCGCGGCGATGCTTGCCCCGCAAGCAGAGGCTGCGCCTACAGCGCCTTGCAATGCGTATACCGTTGGCAACGTTCACTATGAGGGCCCGACGAAGTGGGTGTGTTACTCATACGGCGGGGGCTCGTACGGGTGGATCATTGCCGGATAGTGATACCGGCTCCTGTTGTAATTTACGCCGTCGACAACTGGCAAGCCGTCGGCGCATAAACCAACAGTCGAACGATCGGCCCCGCCCGCTACCAGCGGTCGGGGCCGATTTCGCCGTTGCATCTCCGGCCGTTTCGCTGATCCGGCCGCCTAGCGGCTTCGATCGGCGCGGGCAGAGGAAAGGCCCCGGGTAGCAAGTCGGCTATCCAGGGCCTTTCTCATTCGGAACAGGAAATGTTGATCTACTGGTCTGGGGGCGTCTCGAAAAGCGGCGTCTGCGCCGCTTCTACTCGACGGGTGTGTTCCGAATCCGATTGCCGATTCGCCATGTGTCCTCCGAGCAAACCGGTACTGGCGGGCGCGGTCGACGGCGAGCTGGGCGCGGAAGTGCTGCTGGGCGCGGTGGATTCGGTACCGGTGTAGCTCGCCTGCCGGACGGAGGCAGGCTGTTGTTCCGGCTTCGTTTCCGTGCCCTGCGCCGGACTCGGATTTCCGGTCTTGCTGTCGTCGGCCTTCGAAGTCGGGTCATCCGCCTTCGGATCGGTGGCTTTGGCGTTCGGATCGGCTTTCGAGGGCTGGTCGGTCGTGGAATCGTCGGAGGCTTTGTCCGCTGCCGGTGTGCCGTCTTTGGCGGGCTCACCCGTGGACGGCGAATCCGCGGGCGTGCCGTCGGCCGCCTGGTCGACGCTGGTGATCACCGTATCGGCGGCCTTCGCGAAGTTCTCCGCGGCCGAGCCTGCGGAGTCGATCAGGCCCTTTCCCGCCTCTCCGCCCGCTTTGATGATGTCGTCGAGATCGTCGTCGAGCTTGCCGACGGACTCGATCAACGTCGGCACATCTCCGGTGATCCCGCCCACCGCGTTGATAAGACTCGTCACATCCGAGGGGGTCCAGGAATTCGGGTCGCTGGCGGGACCGGTGGAACCGGACGACTTGGAGCCGTCACTCTTATCGCTCTTGTCCTCGCCGGTGCTCTTGTCTTCGCCGGTGCTCTTGTCCTCGCCGGTGCTCTTGTCTTCGCCGGTGCTCTTGTCTTCGCCGGTGCTCTTGTCCTCACCCGACTTCGACATATCGGTCTCGTCTTCACGGGTGGACTGTTCCGCGGCGATCGGATTCGCCTTCGGCGTGCCCGCGGGAGTGGTGGAAGGGTCGGTCGGGTCCTCGTCGGTGTTCGCGCTGTCGGACTGCCGGCTGTACACCGCGAGCGTCGGATCCGTCTGCTCGCCGCTGTCGAGCGGGTCACCGTCGCCGAGCTGGTCACTGCGGGCACGCACATTCCCGCTGGCCTGCTCGATCTTGGTGGCGATGTCCGATTGGGTGCCGAGCAGCTCGTTCAGCGCCGTGGTGACGGCGGTCTGGTGGGTGTACTGCGAGTCGCCGTCGTCGTCCGCGACGTCCGGCCCGGGAGTGACCTGCCAGTCCTCGGAGACGGTGAATCCGGCCGCGACGGCCTGGTCGACCTTGTCCAGCAAAGCTTGGCGGAACCCGGCCAGACTGGTGCCGCTATCGATCAACGTCTGCGCGAGTTCCTCGGTATCCAGCGCCACTTTGTTCGCCGCGTCGCGATCGCCGGCTATCCGGTCGTAGGCCGCGTAATAGGCATCGCCACTCCAATGTGCGCCTGCCGCACGAATCTGTGTCACCGTTTCATCGATCAGCGATACGAATTCGCCATTGCGAGTCCGTATTTCCGTTCCGGCTTCGCCCAGTTTCCACGGTTGCCATTCCGACCGCACCTGACTCAGCGTGGGCATCGAATTCGTCGTCCTCACAGCTGCGCGCCCATCGCCTCGAGGCCATCACGAAACTGCTGGTCGGACACCTCGTAGTTCGCGGCGCCGCCTTTGGCGATGTTGGAAATCCGTTTACACCGCATGGCCATTCGCTGCCAGGCGTCTTCGACATTCGCACCCGCCGCCGAGCACACTTCGCTCAATGCCGAACCGGGCAGCACATTACCGAGCGCGTCCGTGGTGGTACGCACCGTCAAGCCGCCGATATTGCCGCCGATTTGATCCATCGACGCGGCCAACGCGCGCAGCTCTGCTGGATCGACGTTCATGACGCCCCCCTTCATACCGGATCCCCGCCGGCGTAACGCTATACCGGAGCAATCCCGCCCCGCGCGGCTAAATCTATCATTCACCGCCCGCGAAACGTCAAGCCCGGCAAACCTTTCGGTTACCCCTCGGCATCCGGGTCAGGGGGGAGGACGCCGGTCACCAGGAAGATGACCCGCCGGCCGATTTCGACGGCGTGGTCGGCGAAGCGCTCGTAGTAGCGGCCGAGCAGTGTGACGTCGACGGCGGCGGCTACGCCGTACTTCCACTCCCGGTCCATGAGGAGCGTGAAGAGGTGACGATGCAGGTCGTCCATCGCTTCGTCGTCCTCGTTGAGCTGCGCCGCGCGCTCGGGGTCGCGGGTCTCCAGCACCTCTCGCGCACCGGCGCCCATGTTCACCGCGATGCGGCCCATCTCGGCGAAGTAGCCGTTGACGGCTTCCGGTAGCGCGTGGTTCGGATGACGCCTGCGTGCGACCTTGGCTACGTGCAGTGCGAGCGCGCCCATCCGATTCACATCGGCGACGATCTGGATCGTGCTCACCACTTGCCGCAGGTCGCCTGCCACCGGCGCCTGCAACGCGAGCAAGGCGAAGGCCTTCTCCTCGGCGTCTTGGATCAGCTCCGCGATCCGGTCGGATTCACTGATCACCTGCTCCGCCAGGGCGAGGTCCGCCTGGAGCAGGGCCTGGGTCGCCCGCTCCATGGCCGAGCCGGCAACGCCGGCCATCTCACCCAGCAGGTGGGCGAGCTCGGCCATTTGCTCGTTGTAGATGACACGCATGGAACCTGACCCTAGTTCGCCACGCTGACCAAGTCACGAACAGGGAGTGAATGACCGGTGTGCATCATTAGCGCGCGGGTTGCCGTTGACGGGTCAACAACCGAATGCCGCCGCCCTCGCGGCCTCAAACGACGACATCACGACATTTTGTGATCTGCATCGCATTCGTCCTGTAATGTGCGCCGGGGCTATCGCAGATCTTCTCAGCGGCGGCGTCGATGTGCTCCGGATTGGAGGGCGGGGTGCCCCCACCCTCCGAGAACTCCGATGGTGACCGAGTGCTCGCGCAGTCACCATCGGAGTTCGGCCAGAATTAGCTGTAAATGTGGAACCCCCAGGCGTCGCCGTCGCCGAACGCGCTGCCGTTGCGCTTGAACTCGCATCCGCTTACGCGGCTTCCCATGTCTACAAACTGCTGTCGGGCGTGCTCACATTCCTGTGCCGTGCTGTACTGCCACCACCCGTCTGCCTGGGCAGGACCTGCGAACAATGCCAAGGCGGCCGCCGCTGCGGATGCTCCGAAGATTAGTTTGCGTACCACTGAAACCCCCTCCATGTTGATGGTCACGTTCTCTACAGTAGCAACCACTGAACCAGAGCCGAAGCGAATATTGTTGCGGTAGAACGTGACTCGACACACCCACCCTGCGGGTGACGCTGTGGTGCACTGGGTCGCCTACTTGCAGATGTCCTCGGCCGCGTTGACGTGTTCCAGGTCCGAGGGCAGTACGGTCGGCGTCGAATCCTTCGGGGTGCTCGTCACCACGTTGGTGATCTCGTCACCGACCGGAGTCGGCGCCTTCACGATGACACCGTTCGCCGAGTCGCCTCCGATGACGACCTCGACGATGCCGCCGAGATCGTCGGCGGCCTCGATGGTCGCGCCGGGAATGGAGCTGGCCACGGTGGCTGCCTCGGCTTCCAGGCCCGCGGCGTACCGGACCTTCGTCGTCGCCGAAGTGCCGTTGGCGTAATTTCCGGTGTTGTAGATCGTGAAGCCCTGGTTGCCGAGCTTGGTGGCGGCCGTGCGCGCCAGCCCTTCGACTCCGGAGCCGTTGGACACCAGCAGCGAGACGGTGGAGGGATCCACCGCCCGGTGCTTGGTCGGTGTCGCCGCGGCCTGGGTGGGGACGGGCGCGTTCGCCTGGACGGTCGGCTTCTCGCCCGGCAGCGGCTGGTCGTCGCGGATCGCCTTGAAGATCGCCTTGATGTCGGATTCCCGGGGGATCTCGTTGCCGTAGGTGGTGGTGCCCGCGGTCGGGACTGTGATGAAGGTGACCGCGCCGGCATCGATTTTTTGCAGTGAACGTCCCAGCATCAGTAGATCGGCTGTTTCGACCTTGTTGACCCAGGTGTGCTCACGAAGCGCAGTGATGAAGCCGTTCAGTTTCCCCGGATTGAACAGCACCTTGCTGGATAGCGTGCCGCGCAGCAGCGAAGCGAGGAAGCGTTGCTGCCGGTTGATGCGGTCGTAATCGCTGCGCTCCTCGCCGTAGACATGCCTGGCACGCACGTACTTCAGCGCGGTTTGGCCGTCGATGCGCTGTTTGCCCGGGTGCTCGAGGATGGTGCCGAGCACGTCGTCGACGAGCGGCTTGGACGCGCAGACCTCGACGCCATCAATTTGGTTGACCATCGACTCGAAACCGGCGAAGTCGATGCCGATGAAGTGATTGATCGAAGCGCCGGTGAGGCGCTGAATCGTGGAGACGAGGCACATCGGGCCGCCGAGGTTGTAGACGGCGTTGAGCTTGTCGCCCATGGCCGACGGGAACTTCTCGTCGGAGTATGCGTTTTTTTCGTTGTCCCACCCATTGCACTGGGGTCTGGTCACGTCCAGGTCACGCGGGAAGGACACTACGACGACCCGACTCCGGTCCTTCGGGATGTGGACCAGCATGGTGGTGTCCGCGCGGGCGCCTTCGGCGTCGTCCAAAGTGCCCGCGCCGAGCTGACCGTTGGCCCCTGCGCGGGTGTCGGTGCCGACGAGCAGGTAGTTCTCGTCGCCGAGCTGTGCGTTGGAATCGACGATGTCCTCTGAGTTCTCGTCGAGGGCGTTGACTTGGGTGAAGCCGTCTGTCGTCGACCGCAGGTAGCTCCAGCCGCCGCCGGTGACCAGCAATGCGAGGACGGCGCACACGGCTCCCCCCGCCCGTCCCGTGGCCCGCAGACGCTTGTTGCGGCGCTCCCGGGAGGCCTGCAGGCGGGTCTGCGCGGAGGTGCCGACCGTCTTCGGCTTGGCGTCCTTGCCCTCCTTGGTGGGCCAGCCCACGCCTTTGCGCTTGGCGCGCGTCTGCTCTTCGAGCGGGGGAAGGACGTCGGTGACCTCTTCGGCCTGCTCCGGTTCCGGACGCGCGACCGGCGCTACAGGAGCGGAGCGCTCGGCCGGGCGGCGGTTCGCGGGCCGGGCGGCCGGTGTGGCGCCCGTGATGTCCTGGACCACCGGCGAGCTGCCGGTCTGGCGCGGCGGCGCATCGGGGGCGCGCCGGGGACCGGCTGCGGCACCTCGGCCGTTGGCGGCGGGGGGCCGGTTCGCGGCCGGATCGGCCGGGTGCCGGGGAGCTTCCTGCGGCGGCTCGGCGCGGGCGCCCCGTTGCGGCGGGGGGCCCTGCGGCGGTACCGGCTCGGGACGGCGCGTCCGGTTCTGCGGGGCACCTACACCGGGTGGGGCGGGCTCGGCCCGGCGTCCTCGGCCGGGCGCGGCGGCCGGGTCGGGCGGGGTGGGTTCCGCGCGGCGTCCTCGGCTGGGTGCGGCGCCCGGGTCCGGCGGTGCGGGCTCGGCGCGACGGCCTCGGCGGCCACTGCGTTCGTTGTCGACCCGCTGGACCAGATCCTGGACCGTCAGGGGGGCGGAACTCTGGTCCGGAGTGGCGTCGGTATGGCGCGAACGACGAGACGTGCGTGCGGCGTCTCCTTCGGAGCTGTCCGCCGCGGGATACCGCTCCCACGGGGCGCGACCTCCGGGCCGTGGCGAACGCCCGTGCCGATCGTCACCCACCAACGAACCTCGCTTTTCGTCCCGCTTTTCCGCTCAGGTCACACTCGACCGGCGGCACCGATTCCGCAATGATAACGATTCCGCCACGGGGGGCCACCCCACCGAGAAATCGAACAGGTCACAGCTGTCTCGGCGACGTCGTTCGCTGAGCGGTTGCCCGATCAGCCGCCACTGTGCATCACATCGGCCGCGCGTGGCACCGCGGGATCGTCCGGGTCGTCGAGCCAGCCGTGCGGCAGCGCGACCTTGCCCGGCGAGCCCTGACGCCCGCGCGGACCCTCCGCGTCCTTCGGGAAGGGCGCGGTCGGATCGAGCTGCCCGACAAGATCTTCCAGCCGAGCGAGGCTGTCCACGGTGGCGAATGCGCGACGCAGGTCGGCGCCGACCGGGAAGCCCATCAAATACCAGGCCATGTGCTTGCGCAGGTCACGCATGGCCTTGTCCTCTCCGAGGTGCTCGGACAGCAGCGCGCCGTGCCGGTACAGCACGGCGCCGACCCGGCCCAGATCGGGCGCGGCGGGCAGCGGCTCCCCGCGCAGCGCCGCCTGCAGTTCGGCGAACAGCCACGGCCTGCCCAGGCAGCCACGGCCGACGACCACGCCGTCACACCCGGTCTCGTCCATCATGCGAACCGCGTCATCCGCCGAGAAGATGTCGCCGTTGCCGAGGACCGGGATGGAGGTGACGGCCTCTTTGAGCCGGGCGATCGCGGTCCAGTCGGCCTCACCGGAGTAGCGCTGCGCAGCCGTGCGGGCGTGCAACGCGACCGCCCGCGCGCCTTCGGCTTCCGCGATGCGTCCCGCGTCCAGATAGGTGCGGTGGTCGTCATCGATGCCGATGCGAAACTTCAGGGTGATCGGGACCCCCGCCGGTTCCGCCGCCCTCACCATGGCGCGCACGATGTGCCGGAACAGCGTCCGCTTGTACGGCAGGGCGGCGCCGCCGCCGAGCCGGGTGACCTTGGGCACGGGGCACCCGAGGTTGAGGTCGATGTGGTCGGCCCAGCCCTCGCCGACGATGATGCGCACCGCTTCGCCGAGCGTGTCCGGATCCACGCCGTAGAGCTGCATCGAGCGGGGATGCTCGTCGGCATCGAAGGACATCATGTGCAGCGTCTTCTCGTTGCGCTCGACCACTGCTCGCGCGGTGATCATCTCGCACACGTAGATCGAGGTAGGGCTGCCGAATTCCCGGCACAGCTTGCGGAACGCCAGATTCGTGATGCCCGCCATCGGCGCGAGCACGACCGGCGGATCGACCGGATACGGCCCGATCCGCAGCTTCGTCATCGCCTCGGTAGTCATCGTCACGCCGACCAGTGTCTCATTTCCGCACGTAAGTCGGCCGGAGCGGGTCGCAGCGCGGCGCGGCACCGCGCCGTTCATACAACTGCCGCCGCCCCGGACTCCGGGGCGGCGGCGTGCTGTAGCCGGGCGCTCAGCCTACGGAGCTGCCCGCCATCTGACGGTCGCGCTTGGCGGCCTCGCGGGCCAGCATCCGGTCCCGCTGTTCCTCGAACTTGATGACGTCCTTGCTCAGCTTGTCCAGGAAAAGGCCGAGGCGCTCACGGACCGCCTCGCCGCGGGCGGTGAAGTCGCTGCGCTCGAAGATGTTCCACTTCTTCAGCACCGGCTGGACGACGTCCTCCAGGTGCTGGCGCAGATCGTAGATGCCGTGCTTGGCCATCAGCACGCCGTTGCGGCGGAAGTTGGGCATGCCGGCGCCCGGCATCTGGAAGTTCTCCAGGATCAGGGTGATCGCCTCGAGGGCCTGGTCGGGGGCCAGGTCGAGGGCGGCGCCGCACATGTTGCGGTAGAAGATCATGTGCAAGTTCTCGTCGGCGGCGACACGCTGCAACATGCGGTCGGCGATCGGGTCGTCACAGACCTTGCCGGTGTTGCGGTGGCTGACCCGGGTGGCGAGTTCCTGGAAGGTGACGTACGCGACGGAGTGCAGGAAGCCCGCGTCGGCTTCGGCAGGGGAGGCGAAGCCGTTGGTCATGTGGACCATCCTGGCTTCCTCGAGGGCGACCGGATCGACGCCGCGGGTCACTACCAGGTAGTCCCGCATCACGATGCCGTGGCGGTTCTCCTCGGCGGTCCAGCGGCCCACCCAGGTGCCCCACGCGCCATCCTGAGAGAAATTCTCGGCGATCTCCCGGTGATAGGAGGGCAGGTTGTCCTCGGTGAGCAGGTTGGTGACCATGGCCGCCTTCGCGACCTCGTTGAGCCGGGACTGCTCCGGATCCCAGTCCACCCCACCGAGTGCCGCGAAATTGCGGCCGTCGTCCCACGGGACGTAGTCGTGCGGATGCCATTCCTTTGCCATGGAGAGGTGCCGGTTGACGTTTTCTTCGGCAACCGGCTCCAACTCCGTCAGAAGCTCGAGTTGAGTCAGATCCCTTGCCATGTATGAACCCTTCAGTGTGTGCTTCCGGTCGTGCAGGTCATCCCAAGGTAGACCGATACCGTTGCGGCCATACCTTACGGCACCGTAGGTGTGATGCGAAACGCATCCGTTAGACGATCGATGCCCTGGTGATCCACCACATACGACGTCTTCGCCGTTCAGTGATCCACACGAGTGTATGGGTTCTTCCTGTGAACGAGAGGACTATCGACGCGGGGTTCGCGTCGTTAGCGGGAGGTGGGGAATCGCACAATCCGCCACCGCGCCGACAATGAATCGAGTACCCAACGCTCGCGCGTGTCGAACACGGCGCGCCGAACCAAACTGCCTGCGCCCGGGTGAGCCGGTCTCCTGGAAGGCAACGGGTCAGGAGCCCGCGTCGCATGGTCCGGTGACCGCCTCGATCGGGCACGAGTGAGTCGCGGTGGCCGAAACCGGCGTGCGTCGCCTCAGTGCCACCCATCCCTGTCTCATGGACGCGGACGCCTGTCCTGTCCGGTCCCGCCACGATCAGGTCGGCGTACTTCGGGGCACGGTCTGTGGTGGAAAGCGCGTTCTCGGACGGACCCTTACTTCTGTAGACGCAGCGCCTCGGGCGGCACATATGGACTTCGGAAATCCGCCGTACCAGACCGGCTTCCCGGCGTCGCCGGGTCATCCACCGCGATCGACCACGTGGCCGCACAGGGCGGCGGGCTCGCCGAGATGCGAGTAGTGATTTGCGTGATCGGCACCGGCCCCCGGAATTGACTATGTCCTTTGTCACAATCCGACCGGTCGCACTGGGCGTCTCGTGGTCCACGTCGTGGGCAGGCCTCTGACTCCGTCTCGTCGTATCCGCTCTCCAGCCGAGGCGTCCGCAATCCCGCGCATGGCGGTCCACTATCTCCGCCGCATAGGGACAGTAAGGAATAGAGCCGTCGAACGGCTTGCCGGCTGAGGCGCCGAGTTCGGCTCCGATGACCGGGAAGCATTGTGTGCGACTTCGGAGAGCGGAGCCTCGACGCGGCGTGCCCTGGCCGGATAACCAGTGCTTCACCGCATAGAACTCCGCGAAACAGGTCGGGCGCCCGGAGTGCCCGGGCGCCCGACCGCTGTGCCCCCAGTAGGGCTCGAACCTACGACCTGCGGATTAAAAGTCCGTAGCTCTACCAACTGAGCTATAGGGGCGCGGAGGAACAGTGTAGTGGGATCGGGGGCGGATGCCCCAATCGGGGGAGTTCGTGTCGGCGGGCGGGTTGGATGGGTGGGGTCCGTGCGGCGGGCGGGTGCGTCGCGGGGCGGCGTGGCGGTGGGTAACACGACGTGCGCGGAGGGCGATGCAGGCGGTAAACACTTGGCACCCAGCTTTGTTCATCTTAGCTGGATCTGGATATCATTCAATCGTGTTGGCTGGCAATGTCTTTGGATTTGCAGGGGGTGAACGGCTCTGTCCGGGCGAGGCTCGTGGGGCGGGTTGGCGGGCGAAACGTGGGCGGCGGCCGGTTGTCCGGCTTGCCGGTCGGCTCGCGTGAACAATCCTGGGCCGCTGGCGAATTCGCGCACCCACCGTAGGGGCCGTTTGGGTTGCCGAATATTTGCCGTAACAGAAAGCGGAATCGGATGGCCACCTGACTCCTCGGTTTGCCGCGTGTCGGATCGGGATTCCGGGTACGGTGACGCCTTGGTGAATTCCGAAAGAATCGTCGACTCGATCGGCGCCCCGGAATTCGGATTGTCGTTTCCGTGTCCGAAGGCGCCGCGGCCGGTCCGGCCGGCCACGGCTCGACGGAACTCTATGCCGCAGGAGGAGGCACGTTCAGGACGAAGAAATGCCCGGATGCGCACCCCCTGCGGCGCACCCGGGCAGGCAAACTATACCAGCTGGTGTGTTACAGGTTTTCCGCGAGTTTTCGTACCGAAGGTTTGAAATCGGACGAAAAACCGGGTTCGACGTATTGATAAAACTCATTAATTCGCGCCGAGGGTCCGTTCCTTCGGGGGTGGCTGATTGGCGGCGAGTAGGCTTCGGAGGCGTTTCGAGCATGGCACGGCAGCAAGAGCGGGCGCGCCGGACACGGGCGGCGATTATCAGGTCCGCCGCCGTTGAGTTCGGGAAGAGCGGCTATGCCGCTGCATCGCTCAACCGCATATTGGAAGGGTCGCGTGCCACCAAGGGCGCCATGTACTTCCATTTCGATTCGAAAGAAGATCTGGCACGCGCGGTGCTGGAGACCGCGGTGGAACGCTACCGCGCCTCCGCCGAGCGCTGGCTGGCCCGAACGGATCTCAGCCCGCTGGACATCCTGCACGGGGTGGTCGACGAGATCGCGCTGCGGCTCGAGCACGACATCATCGTGCAGGCCGAGTACCGGCTGATCATCGAGCCGGACTTCTACCGTGACGTGCAGGCCGGTGGCGGTCGCATCCTGGGCCGCACCACCAGGGTGCTCACCGTCCGTGCCATCGACCACGGGCAGCTGCGCGCCGACGCCGACCCCGACCGGTTCACCCGCACGCTCGCCGCCGCGCTGGCCGGTCAGCGGTACATGGTGGACCTGCTCGGCGGGCAGGTCGATCTGCGGGCACGGTTCGAGGAGGCGCTCGAGGTCGTGATGGAGGCGATGGCCACCCCGGAATGGCTGGAGAAGTTCCGCAGCGACGGCTGGCGCACCCATGCCCGCTTGGAGGAGCTCGGTTTGAGCCTCTGACCAGCCGGTTTGGGAATCGAGTCCGGTCTGTCATAAGCTATCCCAGCTCCCAACGGACAGCCGTTGAAAGCCGGTCCGGAGAAATCCGGGACGAGCCCCCTTCGTCTAGCGGCCTAGGACGCCGCCCTTTCAAGGCGGTAGCGCGGGTTCGAATCCCGTAGGGGGTACGATCTTCGGATCGTTGGTAGCAGAGCATGGCCCTGTGGCGCAGTTGGTTAGCGCGCCGCCCTGTCACGGCGGAGGTCGCGGGTTCGAGTCCCGTCAGGGTCGCAAGTAAGCGCCGGAGATATCCGGCGTTTCGCGTATGGCATTCACTTCGGGTGCCTGCGGCCAGGTAGCTCAGTTGGTACGAGCGTCCGCCTGAAAAGCGGAAGGTCGCCGGTTCGATCCCGGCCCTGGCCACTCCACTCGTAGGCGAGCCCTGTTCACGGAATGCGTGAACGGGGCTCGTTTCGTCATTTCTTGTGGGGGTGCAACCCCCACGCCCCGCCCGGCGGGCTTCGCCCCCGGACCCCATTCGTTGTCGTTGCGTGCGGGGTTGTCGTTCGGTTTGGTTCTCCGCTTGCCGAGTGGTGTCGTCTGGGGACTCGGTGAGGTTGTTCTGCGTGGTCTCCGGTCGTCGTCAGTTCGGCGCGTTGATGCCCGCTTGGTGAGGGAGATGCCGATTTGATTCCATTCGACGGCATCCGTCCGTCGACGTGGCGGGCGGGCTTGATCGTCGGCTCGCCGGGGCGTCGGCGGTGCGCGTGGTGTGGTGAATCACACGGTGCCGCATCCTGGTTCGGGATCGGGTGGTCACCCGGCCGCCGCGGGTAGGCTGGCGCGGCCATGTCGACCCTTCTCCTCGCCCTCGCGGGGTTCGCCTTCCTCGACTCGCTCGACCTGTTGCTGATCGGCGTCACCACGGCTGTGGTCTACGACAGCAGGTTGAGCCGTCGCTCGCCGCTGGTGGGCGGTCTGAGCTTGCTGGCGGGCGTCTTCGCCGTCACCACCGCCTTCGGGATCTGCACCATCCTGGGCATCGGCTTTCTGACCGATCTGATCGACTTCGAGATCACGCCGGCAATTCGATACCGGGGTGAACTCGCCGCCGGGGTGTTGTTGATCGTTCTCGCGAGCATTCGAATGACGGGAACGGCCGCCCCGCCGCGAGCGCCGGCATTGCGCCGCCGACCGTGGATACTCGCCGGCCTCGGCGTGGCGATCGGTATCGCACAGGCTCCGACAGCGGTGCCTTATCTCGCCGGACTCGCGATGATCTCCGCGCGGCACCCGCTGCCCGCGTTGTGGCCACTGATGGTCGTCGCGTATTGCGCGCTCGCATTGCTGCCGCCGCTGGTGATACTCGGCCTCGCGCTGCGGCGGACGACCGGAGCGCGGCGGATGTATCGAAAAGTTGTTCGCATAATCACCACATACGGCCCGATTTCGGTGCGCATACTGTTCGCGATCTTCGGCGTGGTCCTCCTGTGCGACGCGCTCATCCATTACCGACACCTCTGGTGGTGAATTGCGGTCGCCGAGTCCGGCAACGGATGGCGTAAATGCGGTTGAGGCGTGGTGTTCGGTGGGATGCTGGAGGTATGGCTGAGCGCTGGTATTACTGCTTGAAGCACAAACGAGCCGAGCAAGGTCGGCAGTGCTGGTTCCGCGACCGGATGGGGCCGTATCCGGACCAGGCGACCGCGGAACGTGCGCTCGAGATCGCGCAGGCGCGCAACACGCGCGAAGATGCCCGGGACCGGGCCTGGCGGGACGGCGACTGAGGCGGCGCGGGGGAATGGCTGGCGGAAAGACTTCCCCCGCACGGTGAAGTTGATCTTGAGCCGCAGGTCGGAGGCTCGGGCGGTGTGGCACCGGGTGCGGCCGCTCAGTTCGCGATCAGGTGTATCGAGTACGGTTCTCCAGAACTCGACGAATGCTCGGAGGTCCTGGCGTGGGCTGCGAGCGGAAACCAGGATCAGCAGGGAGGGCGACCCTTGAGGGTTACCGTTGTTGTGCCGACCTACAACGAGCGGGAGAATTTGCCGGTTGCGGTGGAGCGGCTGACCGCGCTGCCGGTGCCCGACCTGCACGTACTCGTGGTGGACGACAGCTCGCCGGACGGCACCGGTGAGGTGGCCGACAAGCTGGCCGCCGAACTGCCGAACGTGGTGGGTGTGCTGCACCGGACCGAGAAGGACGGGCTCGGGCGTGCGTACGTGGCGGGTATCACGCGCGCGCTGGACGAAGGCGCGGACGTGGTGATCCAGATGGACGCCGACCTGTCGCATCCCGCGGAAGTGATCCCGGCCATGCTGGAGAAGCTGACCACCACCGACGCGGGCGTGGTGCTCGGTTCCCGCTACGTCCCGGGCGGCTCGACCGCCTCGGAATGGAAGTGGTACCGCAAGGCGCTGTCGGCCTGGGCCAACTTCTACGTGAACCTGATCCTGCGGCTGGGCGTCAAGGACGCCACCGCGGGCTTCAAGGCGTGGAAAGCCGACACCTTGCGCGCCATCGACGTGGGCTCGATCCGCAGCAACGGATACTCCTTCCAGGTCGAGATGAACTACCGCACCATCAAGAAGGGTGTCGCGATCGCCGAGGTGCCGATCCGGTTCGAGGAACGGACACTCGGCGCGTCCAAGATGAGCCTCAAAGTGCAGCTCGAGTCGGCGCTCATGCCGTGGAAGCTGCTGTTCGGCCGCGCGGTCTGAGCACATGCCGGCGGGCCCCGCTTCCCGATGGAGCGGGCCCGTTGTGGTTGCGGTCAGCGGCTGACGAGCCGGTTGCCGATCGCCTCCGACTCGTCACGAGCACCAGGTGCATCGCCGACAGGGCGACCGGTACCGACAACGTCCGAGTGCGCGGCGACAATCGCGCCGCCGCCGACCACCCATGGCAGTACAGCGGCCGAACAGGGAAGAGCTGCGCGGCGTGCTCTCAGCTGATCAGCGGGGCCAATTCAGGAGTGTGTCGACGAACAACCGGCGTACCTCCGCCACTTTGTCGTCCAGATCGCCTGGATCCCACGCGCTGACGTCGATCGGATCGAGGATCGCCACATCGACCGTTCCGGGGCGGGCGACCATCGCGTTGCGCCGGCAGATCTCACCCGCGTTCCGGATGACGACCGGGATCACCGGCACCCCCGCCTGCATCGCGATGTGGAACGCGCCTTTCTTGAACGGCCCGACCTCGGGGGTGTAGGAACGAGTTCCTTCCGGAGCCACCGCGACCGACAAGCCGCCGCGCAGGGTCTCCACCACCGGGCGCAACGCCGCCCTGGCCAGCGCGCTGTTCGTGCGATCGATGAACGTCACGCCGACGAAGCGCATGAGCGGTCCGAAGACCGGATTCTTGGTCAGCTCCTTCTTGCCGATCGCCGTCACGCCGCCGCCGAGCACTTCGGGGACGATGATGATGTCGAACTGGCTCTGATGGTTGAACAGGAAGACCGCGGGCCGCGGCGATCTCGCGTTCTCGGCGCCGGTGACCCGCACCCGCACTCCCGCGATGCGCAGCGTGTTGCGCGCCGCGTGCGCCATCAACGCGTCGGCCATCTGTTGCCGGTCCTTGGTGGGCGCTTTCGACGCGACGCCGAACAGCGCGCCGCCGAGCAGCCCGGCGAACCCCGCGGCGGTACGCGCGTAGTCGCTCGGACGCGGCCTGGGACGCGGCCGGAAGACCAGCTCGCTCCAGCGCTGCCGGTCGGCGATGGCGTTCAGCGCGTCGTCGGGGTTCACCGCCACGGGACGCCCCACCAGCGACAGCATGGGCAGGTCGGCGATCGCGCCGGCATAGGCGTAGCTGCGGCTCAGATCCACCTCGTGCGTGGCGGCGAACTCGGCGACCGCCTCGGCCTTGCGGTTGCCCCACAGCGCCTTTCCGTCGGGATGCCCGGTAAGCACGCCCTCGTCGGTGGCCATGGGCGTGTAGAGCACGTGCTCGATGCCCAGTTGCGCGGCGGCGGGGGCGACTTGGAACCGGGTCAGCGAGCTGACCAGGACGATGGTGTGCCCGGCCGCTCGGTGCGTCCGGATCAGCTGCCACGCCTCGGGGTAGAGGTACTCGTAGACGGTGTGCTGGAACAGACGCCTGCCCAGTTCGTCGAGTTCCTCTTGGGAACGCCCGGCCAGCGCCTCGGACAGCTCCCGGAGGAACCGGCTGTATTCGCCGTCGGTCATGTGCTTACGGATGCCGCCGAGCAGCACGTCGGCGGGCTTGCGGCGCAGCCGGTGCCGCGGTCCGGGGCCGTCGACGACAGTGTCACCGAAATCGAAGACCGCGGCGATCGCGCGGCCCTGCGGTCCGGAGCGTATGGCGGCGAGCGCGGTGTCGAGATCAGCGCGCGCGTCGGTCATCGAACCTCCTGGATACCGCCATGCTTTCGCGTCGATCGGTCACCGTGCCTCCCGGTTGGACGGGTCGAGCGCGGCGGCCTGCGCGATGCGGGTCCCGATATCGCGCAAACGTTCGGCGAATTCGATTCTGCGCCGCAGCAATTCCGCGCGGCTCTGTTCCGGGTCGTCGTCGGCCACCGTCTCCAGCAGGCCGTAGTTGTCGGCGAGCTTCAGGGCGCTGGTGAACAACTCGGTGGAGACCGACTCCGGGCTGTGCAGTCGTTGCTGCAACTTCATCTGCTTGCCGACCGCCACGCATTCGGTGATGAACTCCTTGCGGTCGATCTCGTCGCTCGCGTCCCGGGCGGCGAGCCGTTCGGCCACCACCAGCTGCGCGTCGACGAAGGAGCGCAGCACGCGGTGGGCCATGGTGAAGCCGGAGGCGGTGAGCTTCGCCAGGATGTCCGAGCCGAAGGTGTCGCGCCGGGTGTGGCTGTACCAGTCCGGATCCACCAGGAGCATCTCCGCGACCATCTGATCGGCGAACTCGCCGCGCTCGGGGAAGAAGAACTCGAATTTCAGCAGATCGCGCAGGCGGAAAGCCTCGTCCCAGCCGGTGTCGAGGGCATCGGCCTCGTCGTCGTCGACCGCGGCCAGGATGGACAGCTCGAGGATGGCGCGGTTGACGAACCAGTGCACGGCGCTGTTGCGGTAGAAGGCGGCTTCGAGATGCGCACCCGGCTCGATCGAGTACACCGGCTCGATCCCGCCGCGATACACCGTCACCACCTTGGCAATCGAAAGCTGTTCCAGCACCACGGCCAGGCCCTGTTCGTCGCGCAGCGCGTCGAGTTCGCCGCGGGGCAGCTCGCGCTTGTCGATGTAGCCGAGCACCGGGTTGAGCACCGTGCGCACCTCGCCGAGGGTGAGGGCGCGCCCGTCCACTCCCAGCAGCGCCAGGGTGACCAGCGCGTTGACCGTGATCGGCGTGACCGCGTTGATGCCGACCGCGACTTCGAAAGCCAGCCGTTGCACGGCCTTCCGTTCCAGCTCGGCGACTTCCGGCGGATCGCTGTCGACGACGCCCGCTTCGGGGCGCGGCGGCGGAATCGGCTCGGTGTGGTGCAGCGGGATGGTCAGCGGCGGGGTCGTGAGCGGATCGCCGTACGCGGAAAGCCGATCGCGGGCCGACAGCGGCTCGCCGAAGCGGACGTAGACGTGCCCGGCGGAGTGTTGTTGACTGCGGATGTAGCGCGCCAGCCAGGTCAGCCCCTCGGGTTTCTTCTTGCCGCCTTCCTGCTCGGTGGCGATGGCGCCGAGTTCGTTGAGCCGCTCGTAGGTGATCGAGACGGGCACCAGCATGACGTCGTCGATGCGGTTCGAACGAACCGCCGCGGCAAGGTAGTTCAGCAAGCCGTAGCGCGGTGGCCGCAGCTTGCCGGTGCGGGTGCGGCCGCCTTCGAAGTACCACTCCAGGTTGAAGCGCTTGGCCAGCAGGTAGGCGAAGTACTCCTCCACGACGGCCTTGTAGACCTCGTCGTCGCCAAAACTGCGCCGGATGAACACCGTCCCGGTGCGCCGGGCGATCGGGCCCATCGGCCAGAAGCCCAGATTCGCGCCGCCGATCACGTGGTTCGGCGGGAAGTCGTTGCGGGCCAGTACGTCTCCCAGCACGAACGCGTCGACGTACGAGCGGTGCGAGGGCAGGAACACCAGCGGATAGCGGCGGTTGAGATCGCGCAACCCAGTGAGGCCGGACTCGTCGGGGTCCACCTTCCAGGTCGAGGCGTGCACCGGCCGCATGGCCTGGGTGAACAGGTCGGAGACCAGCCTGCTCTGGGCGGCGACCAGTTCGTTGAGCCCCTTCTCCGCGCGGCGGTACACCTCGTGCGGGCTCGCCCCGATCTGGTCGGCGATCAGCTCCAGCCTGCGCAGGAAGTCGGGGGAGTCGAGAATCTCCTCCGCGACCAGCTTGGGCACCTTGTACCGGTCGCCGATGATGGTGCGTTCGGCGCGTTCGAGCGCCACCACCGCCGCGCGCACGACGGCGCGGGCGAACGGCTCGGCGCTGCCCTTGTCGAACAGCGTCGAAGCCTCCGGGTTGTTCACACGCAGCTCGCTGAGCCGGGCGGGCGCGCCGGTCAGCACGACGTGCCGGTCCGGCGACTTGGCCAGCAGCCTGCGCTGCGCCAGCCGGTTGGGCTTGCGCGG
This sequence comes from Nocardia sp. NPDC005745, assembly GCF_040630775.1. Classification (NCBI taxonomy): domain Bacteria; kingdom Bacillati; phylum Actinomycetota; class Actinomycetes; order Mycobacteriales; family Nocardiaceae; genus Nocardia; species Nocardia sp. NPDC005745. The sequence continues at coordinate 51,852 of NZ_JBEXYF010000007.1, read as the reverse complement.
GTTGGTCAGCAGGGCGAGATCGGCGAAGGTGACGCGGCGAACGCCGTCGCGTTCCGGGGGCAGCCACAGCACGCGGATCGGCACCACCAGCGGATCGTCGCGTCTGCCGACCAGCCGGGCGGCGATGGCGCCCGCGTCCAGGTCCAGCTGCGTGACCGGTGCGTCGGTGCCGAACTCCGCGCTGATCCCGCCGTCGGCAAGCCACTTGCCGACGAGTTCTCGTTCCACCCCCGAGGCGGCGTCGATCAGGGCCACCACCGATTGCGGTGCGGTCCCGGGCCGGACTGTCGCGGGTGAATCGCCGCGGTGATCGATCATCGATGTTCTTCCCTCCGCAGGTGACGCTCTCCACTATTCAATCCCGGCGGGTGCGTTCCCCGCAGGCAGTCGGCGCGTCGAGTTCGGTTCGGCGGGCACGGATGGCGTGATCGTCGAACGGGATGCGGGGCGAGCACGGCGAAAGTACTTGCGGTACGGGGACCTCCGCCTCCCGAGGGTCGTCGCCGTCCGGGCTGTGGCCGCGAGCACACCCGCATGGTGAAGGAGGTAATGCTAACCTTACCTGCATAAGTTAGGCCAGGGTTACCTTTGGAGGATCGTTGTCGACCACGGAACGCCTGCGGGTTGAGTATGTGACCGATCCGGCGGCAGCGATGTCCCGGCTGGCGGGGGCGGATCGGTTCGGCGAGTACGTGATGTACGAGCGTCCGGGGGAGTGGGTGTTCGCCGCCGATCCGATCGGCAGTGTCGAGCTGGACGTGCGGGAGCTGCGCGTCACCTGGGAGGGGCAGACCACGGCCGGCCGGTGGGAAGGCAATCCGGCGGGCGTGATCGACCGCGCGCTCGGCGCGCTTCCCCTCGACGGGCGCAACGCCTACGGATGGATCGGATTCGAGTTCTGCGCGTGGGCGCTCGACGCCACCGAGCACTTGGACCCGCGCACCGCGATCGCGCACCTGATGATTCCTCGAATCGAGGTGCGGGTGGGCGAATCCGGCGTGCGGATATCGGGTGCGACGCCGACGGAGACCGGCGACATCCACGACCTGATCGCGCAGTCGCAGAACACCGAACTGCCGCGGGCGCAGCCTGCCGACATCCGCATCGATCCGACCGGCTACCGGGACCGGGTGGCCGAGGCGGTCGGCGAGATCCGGGCCGGGCGGTATCAGAAGGTCATCCTGTCCAGGAAGGTCGATCTGCCGTTCACCGTGGACGTTCCGGCCACCTATCGCCTCGGGCGCGCGTACAACACGCCCGCGCGCTCGTTCCTGCTGCGGCTCGGCGGCCTGGAAGCGGCGGGCTTCAGCCCCGAACTGGTCGCGTCGGTGGACGACGACCGGGTGGTGACCACCGAACCGCTGGCGGGTACCCGGGCCTTCGGGCGTGGTTCCGCGGCCGATCTCGCCGCCAGGGCCGACCTGGTGACCGACCCGAAAGAGATCGTCGAGCACGCGATCTCGGTGCAGACCTCGTTCGCGGAGATCGCGGCCGTCGCGGACCCCGGCACGCCCGCGGTATCGGATTTCATGGCCGTGCGTGAGCGGGGCAGTGTGCAGCATCTGGCGTCCACGGTGCGTGGACGGCTGGCGGCCGACCGGTCCAGCTGGGACGCGCTGGAGGTGCTGTTCCCGTCGGTGACCGCCTCTGGGATTCCCAAGCGCGCGGGCGTCGACTCGGTGTTCCGGCTCGATCACGACCCGCGCGGGCTGTATTCCGGTGCGGTGGTGACCGTTTCGCCGACCGGCGCGATGGAGGCGACCCTCGTGTTGCGCGCGGTGTACCAGAACGCCGAGGGAGCTTGGCTGCGCGCGGGCGCGGGCATCGTCGGCCAGTCGCGGCCGGAGCGCGAGTTCGAGGAGACCTGCGAGAAGCTGGGCAGCATCGCGCCCTACGTCGTCAAGGCGTAGGGAAGGCGAACGGGCAGCACCGATGATGCGCTGCCGGTCGGTCTTCCGGCAGTGCTACAGCTCGGCGCGCAAGGCCTTCTTGTCGATCTTGCCCACCGCGGTGATCGGCAATTCGTCGCTGCGGCGCAGCACGTCCGGCAGCTTGTAGGTGGCCAGCCCGCGCGCGGTCAGGAAGGTCTTGATCTCGGCCAGCGTGGGCATCTCGCCGTCGACGACCAAGACGGCGCAGACTTTTTCGCCCAGCGCCGCGTCCGGCAGCCCGACGGCGGCGGCGTGCCGGACGGCGGGATGGGCGAGCAGGTGCTCCTCGAGTTCGTCGCAGGAGACGTTCTCGCCGCCGCGGTTGATCACGTCCTTGATCCGGCCGGACACCACGAGATGCCCGCTGGGCAGGCGGCGGACCAGGTCTCCGCTGCGATAGAAGCCGTCCGGGGTGAACGCGCGCGCGTTGTGCTCGGGTGCGCGGTAGTAGCCGCGGATCGTGTACGGACCCCTGGTCAGCAGTTCGCCCTCGGCGCCGGGCGCCACGTCGTTGCCGTCGCCGTCCACCACGCGGATCTCGTCGGCTGGGGAGAGCGGACGGCCCTGGCTGGTGTGCACCAGTTCGGCGGGATCGTCGAGCCGGGTGTAATTGAGCAGGCCCTCGGCCATGCCGAACACTTGCTGCAAGGTCGCGCCCAGCGCCGGGGTAACTTCCTTGGCGTTGACCTCGGCCAGTCGCGCGCCGCCCACTTGGAGCAGGCGCAGCGAAGTCAGGTCGGCCTCTTCCCATTCGGTGGCCGCGCACCAGAGCTGGGCCAGCGGCGGCACGACGGCGGTGACCGTGACCCGGTGCCGCTCGATCGCGGCGAACGCGTTCTCCGGGCTCGGGTCGCTGACGAAGGCGACTGCGCCACCGACCCCGACGGTGCCGAGGATCCCGGGGCAGGCCAGGGGGAAGTTGTGTGCGGCGGGCAGGGTAGCGAGGTACACGTCCCGCTCGCTGAGTTCGCACAGTTCGGCGCTGGCGGTGGCGTTGTAGAGATAGTCGTCGTGCGTGCGCGCGATCAGCTTCGGCAGGCCGGTGGTGCCGCCGGAGACCAGCATCAAGGCGATGTCACCCGGATCGATCTCGGGCAGTTCGCCGTCGGCACGCGGTATCGAGGCGAGGTCGGTGAACGGCCCGGGATCGCCGAGTACCAGGACGTGGCGCAGCGACGGCACCGCGTCTCGCACGGTCGCCGCCAGGTCCCGGTAATCGAAATCGCCCGCCCGGTCGGCGATGATGTAGCCGACCGCGTCGGAAGTCCGTGCCAGGTGCTCGATTTCGGCCCGTCGATGGGCGGGCAGGCTCAACACGGGAATGATCCCGGCGCGCAGCAGGCCGAACAGGACGGTCAGGAACTCGGGCACGTTCGGCAGCTGGACCACCACGCGGTCGCCGGGGGCGATGCCGAGCGCGAGCAGTCCGTGGGCCATCCGGTCCGCGGCGGCGTCGATGTCGGCGTAGCTGCGTGAGCCCTGCGCGTCGAGCAGCGCGGGACGCAGTGGATGCCGGAGCGCGGTCGCCCGCAAGAGGTCCCCGAGCGGGCGTCCGGCCCAGTAGCCCGCGGCTCGGTACTCCTCGGCCTCGGCCGCCGGGAAAGGTACGTAGCCGTCGCGATGCGCGGACTCGGTCGGTATGGAAGTCACGGTCTGCCTCACAAGAATCAAGCCAGGGTTCCCTGATGTAGGTTAGGCAACCCTACTTGAGATGGCGACGCTCCGACCGGCCCGGGCGTGTTCGACTCTGCCGCCCGGTGCCGCCGCGCACTAGACTTTCCGGCATGAGCAGGTGGGACACCTCGAACATCCCCGACCAGAGCGGTCGGAAGTTCATCGTGACAGGGGCCAACAGTGGCCTGGGAGCCGAGGCGGTGCGCGCGCTGGCCGCTGCGGGCGGCGAGGTGGTGCTCGCCTGCCGGAATGTGACCAAAGGGGAGCGCGTGGCCGCCGAGCTGGGTGACCGGGCGCAGGTACGCGAGCTGGATCTGGCCGATCTCGCGTCGGTCCGGGCGTTCGCTGAGGGCGTCGACGGGGCCGATGTCCTGATCAACAACGCGGGCGTGATGGCCGTGCCCGAAGGTCGCACCGCCGACGGATTCGAAAAGCAGGTCGGCACAAATCATCTCGGTCACTTCGCGCTCACCGGGCTACTGCTGGGCAAGATCTCGGACCGGATCGTCACCGTCTCCAGCGGTGCGCATCAGGTCGGCAAGATCGACCTGGACGATCTCAACTGGGAGCGGCGCAAGTATCAGCGGTGGGCCGCCTACGGGCAGGCGAAGCTCGCCAACCTGATGTTCGCTCGCGAGTTGCAGCGCAGATTGACCGCGGCGGGCTCGTCGAAGGTCTCGGTCGCCGCGCATCCCGGCTACGCGTCCACCGAGTTGCAGTCGCACACCGAGTCGTTCATGGACCGGGTGATGTCGCTGGGCAACCAGGTATTCGCGCAGAGCGCCGCGATGGGCGCGCTGCCGACGTTGTACGCCGCGACCACCGACGTCGAGCCCGGCGGCTACTACGGCCCGGTCGGATTCGGCGGGATGCGTGGATATCCGGGGCCTTCCGGATCGTCGAAAGCGTCCAAGGACGAGAAGGTCGCGGCCGACTTGTGGCAGCTGTCGGAGAAGCTGACCGGAGTCACCTACGCCTTCACCCGATAAGCGCCACCCAGCCTGCCGGGTGATGTGATCCAGGTCTCACCGTACGTTGTCACACTCCGCCGCGCCGCGCCGTCCTCTTGATGTACCCGCAAGGAACGACAAAGGACGGACATCATGGAACAGCGCTTCGAACTCTTCTCCAACCCGGTCGGCGGCAGCTTCATCAAGCGACTCACCATGGCCTCCAAGGTGATCAACGACTCGACCCTCGATGCCGCGACCTATGAATTGGTGAAGATTCGGGCCAGCCAGATCAACGGCTGCGGCTACTGCACCGACATGCACACCAAGGACGCCGCGCACGCGGGCGAGACCTCGGTGCGGCTCAATCTGATCGCCGCGTGGCACGAGGCCACCGTCTTCACCGACGCCGAGCGGGCCGCACTGGCGCTCACCGAGGAGGCCACCCGGATCGGCGACGGTCGCGCGGTCAGCGACGAGGTGTGGCAGGAAGTGCGCAAGCACTACGACGACGACCAGATCGCCGCACTCATCGCCGCCATCGCGATGATCAACGCCTGGAACCGGATGAACGTCATCGCGCGCACTCCGGCGGGGAGTTACGTACCGGGCCAGTGGGGGTGACTCCGCGCCGACCACCGACACCGTGGCATATCTAACAACCTCGTTCACCGATCGGTTGTCGGATGGTACTGTCCCGGACGTGCAGCACGTGTATTTCTGGTTTAGCAAGCCGGCCCCGGGTGGGCTGGTCTGCGGCAACCACATGCGCTGACGAACTTCCACCCCGAGCCGGACGATGGACCGGCTCGACGGGATTCTCGTCCGTGGGTCGGCCCCGAGAAAAGGAACCCACGACATGACAACCGCAGCCGACGTCGACGCACGGCATTCCGATCTGGATGATCAACGCACCCTGAACGTCAGCCCGCTGCGTTCGCCCGCGGAGGTGCGTCGCGTGCATCCGATCACCGATGCCCTCGCCGACACCGTTCGTGCTGGACGCAAAGCCACCGTCGACGTGCTGAACGGTGCGGATGATCGCTTGATGGTGATCGTCGGCCCGTGTTCCGTGCACGACCCCGCCGCCGCGCTCGACTACGCGCGCCGTCTCGCGGCGAAGGCCGCCGAACTCGGCGACCGGCTGCATGTGGTGATGCGGGTCTACTTCGAGAAGCCGCGCACCAGCCTGGGCTGGAAGGGCCTGATCAACGACCCGCATCTGGACGGCTCGTTCGATGTCAACACCGGACTCGGCTTCGGCCGCAAGCTGCTGGTCGACATCACCGCCCTCGGCCTTCCGGTGGCCTGTGAGTTCCTCGACCCGATCACCCCGCAGTACATCGCGGACCTGGTGTCCTACGGCGCGATCGGTGCGCGCACCGCGGCCAGCCAGGTGCACCGCCAGCTCAGCAGTGCGTTGTCGATGCCGGTCGGGATCAAGAACGGCACCGACGGCGACGTCCAGGTGGCGGTGGACGGTGTGCGCGCCGCGGCAGCCAGTCACGTCTTCCCCGGCACCGACCTCGACGGTCGTTCCGCGCTCATCCGCACCACCGGCAACCCGGACTGCCACGTGATCCTGCGCGGCGGCAGCAACGGACCGAACTACGACGCGGCTTCGGTCGCCGAGGCGTGCCTGCGGCTGGAGAAGGCGTCGTTGCCGGAGCGGATCGTGGTGGACGCCAGCCACGGCAACAGCAACAAGGACCACAACAAGCAGGTCGACGTGGTCACCGACATCGCGCGGCGGCTGGCGGCGGGCGAGACCGCGGTCGTCGGCGTCATGCTGGAGAGCTTCCTGGTCGCGGGACGCCAAGACCTCACCCTCGGCCACGCCGACGAGCTCGCCTACGGGCAGTCGATCACCGACGCCTGCCTGGACTGGGAAACCACCGCGAGCCAGCTGGACCGCCTGGCCGAGGCGGTGCGGCAGCGCCGCGAGAGCTGATTCGGCCCGAGCCGACGGGCCGCGCGCACGGCATGACCGGCGTGGACAGCCGAGGTTGCGCGCGGCGGTCGCTCACGCGGGGCCGGGTGCTTGCGCGATCGGCGTCGCGCCACGGGTGAACTCGGCGGGCCAGTCGCCCGCCGGACCGGGCGGGTCGGTGCGCAGCCGGGCGGCGAGCCAGTGGTCGCGGCGTCGTCCGCGTTGGATGCTGCCCAGCCGGCACATTCCCTCGTACCGGAATCCGGCGCGCCGGGCGACCGCGGCCGAAGCGTAGTTGCCCACGTACGCGCGCCAGGCGATCCGTTCCAGGGCCAAGCCGTCGGCGCGGAACCCGAACTGGCACACCAGCTCCACCGCCTGCGTCATCAGGCCGCGCGACCGCTGCGCCGGAGCGAGCCAGAAACCGATCTCCGCCGCGCTCTCGTCGACCGCGCCGAGACCGATCGTGCCGATCACCGGTCCGTCGGCACGCAGCCGCACCGCCCAGATCGGGCTGCGCGCCGCCCAACCGGGGACGACCATCTTCTCGATGAAGGTGACGGCGCTGTCCCGGACGTACGGCACCGGGATGGTCACCCACTCCGCGATGGCCGGATCTTGGCAGCACTCGGTGATCGTGTCGATATCGTCCGTCGTCGGGGGCGACAGCCAGATCGTCCCGTTCGACAGCGCATGGTGGTCCATCGCGTCATGCTGTCACGAAAGGTTCGGCGGATCACCCGGTTTACCTCGCCGCCGATGCCGTGCGGGAACGTTTCGAACCGGACCGTAGACTTCTTCCTCGATGGTTGCCGCGCTGCTTTCCGACCTGTTCGAGTCACATCGGGCGCATCTGCTCTCGGTCGCCTATCGACTGACGGGCAGCGTCGGCGATGCCGAGGACGCGGTCCAGGAGAGCTGGTTGCGCTTGGCGGGCGCGCACCAGTCCGAGATCGACGACCTGCGGGCTTGGCTGACCACCGTGGTGAGCCGTATCTGCCTGGACCGGCTGCGTAGCGCGGCGGCGCGGCGGGAGAGCTACGTGGGCCAGTGGCTGCCGGAACCGGTGGTCACCGCGCGCACGCCGTCGAGCGCGCCCGACCCGCTGGAAGCCGTGGTGCGCAAGCAGGAGTGCCGGTTCGCCGCGCTGATCGTGCTGGACACCCTGACGCCGCCGCAGCGCGTGGCCTTCGTGCTGCACGACGGGTTGTCGGTGCCGTTCGACGAGATCGCCGACATCCTCGGCATCTCAGCCGACGCCGCGCGGCAACTGGCGGTCCGTGCCCGCAAGGCGGTGACGCAGACGCCGCAGCCGGTGCCCGATGCCGAGCACGAGGCCGCTGTGCAGCGCTTTCTCCTCGCGCTGAGTTCCGGTGACGTGACCGCCGTGGCGGCGGCGCTGCATCCGGACGCGGTGATGATCGGCGATGCCAACGGCACCACCGCCACCGCGATCAACGTCCTGCGCGGCGCGGATCGCATCGCCCGTTTCTACCTGGGTCTGGTGCGCAAGTACGGGCTGGAGGACGCGTCGCCGGTCTATGAGTTCGTGTCGGTGAACGGGCAGTTGGGGCTGCGGGTCGCGGCTCGTCCGGCGTCCGAGGGCCGGGCCGGTTACCCCGCGCGGGTGGTCGGCTTCACGGTGCGTGACGGCGTGGTCTGGGGGGCCTACGATCTGGCGAATCCGGCCAAGTTGGGCGGCGTTCGGCTGGGTTGAGCCCGGCGCGATGGCCCCGGCCTGCCCGGCGGCCTCCGGCGTTCGAGATGGCGTCGAGATAGGGGGCTAGTCTCCGGTTATGCCCTCGCGACACCAGACCGTTGCCCGCCTGCGCCCCTTCGCGTCGACCATCTTCGCCGAGATGACCGAGCTCGCCGTCCGGCACGACGCGGTCAACCTGGGTCAGGGCTTCCCCGACAGCGACGGGCCCGCGAGCATGCTGGAAGTGGCGCGCCGTGCCATCGCCGACGGGCTCAACCAGTACCCGCCCGGGCGCGGCATGCCGGTGCTGCGCCGAGCCGTGGCCGACGACCGGGCCCGGCGCTACGGGACCGGCTACGACCCCGAGTCTCAAGTGTTGGTGACCGTGGGCGCGACGGAGGCGATCAGCGCCGCGGTGCTCGGCTTGGTGGAGCCGGGCGAAGAGGTAGTGCTGATCGAGCCGTACTACGACTCGTACGCGGCGGCCGTGGCGCTGGCCGGTGCCCGGCGGCGCACGGCGCGCTTGGTGGCCGACGGGGACCGGTTCGTGCTCGACCTGGACAGCCTGCGTGCCGCGATCACCCCCGCGACCCGGATGCTGATCGTCAACTCGCCGCACAATCCGACCGGCACCGTGCTCGGGCGCCCGGACTTGCAGGCGATCGCCGAAATCGCCTGCGAGCATGACATTCTGGTGTTGACCGACGAGGTCTACGAGCACCTGACCTACGACGGCGCCGAGCACATCAGCCTCGCGACTCTGCCGGGCATGGCCGAACGGACGATCGTGGTGTCCAGCGCGGCGAAGACCTTCAGCGTCACCGGGTGGAAGACCGGGTGGGCGTGCGGGCCCGCCGAGCTGATCGTCGGGGTGCTCGCGGCCAAACAGTTCCTGACCTTCGTAGCGGGCGGGCCGTTCCAGCCCGCGGTCGCGCATGCGATCGACCACGAGCTGGGCTGGGTGCGTGAGCTGCGGGAGGCGTTGTCCGAGAAGCGTCTTCGTCTGTCCGCCGCGCTCGCCGACATGGGGATGCGGGTGTACACGAGCGCGGGCGGCTACTTCGTCGTCGCCGATATCACCCCGCTGGGCATCGCCGATGGTGTGGCGTTCTGCCGTGAACTGCCGAAGCGTCAAGGGGTGGCGGCGGTACCGGTCAGCGTGTTCGCCGACGACACCGCCGCCTGGAACCACCTGGTGCGCTTCACCTTCTGCAAGCGCGACGAGACGCTGGACGAGGGGGTGCGGCGATTGCGTCGCGGATGATTCGCCGAACCCTGCCGTGAACTGTCAGGTTTCGCAGGCATCGTTCATGCCATGGCAACTCAGTACTACACGGCAACCAGCCTCGACGGGTACCTCGCCGATCCGGAAAACTCGCTCACCTGGCTTTTCGAGGTGGACGGAGCGGACGAGGCGCAGGCGGGCATCGCGGGCTTCCTCGCACAGGTCGGCGCGATGTGCATGGGGGCGACCACCTACGAGTGGATGGTGGCCAACGAGCCGCCGGAGAGCTGGCATGAGTACTACGGCGACCTTCCGTGCTGGGTCTTCACCCACCGCGATCTCCCCGCGATACCCGGCGCGAATCTCCGGTTCGTCTCGGAGGCGATCGAGGCGGTCCACCGGGAGATGACCGAGGCGGCCGGTGATCGCAATATCTGGATCGTCGGTGGCGGCGACCTCGCCGGACAATTCGCCGACGCCGGACTGCTCGACGAGATCATGGTGAGTGTGGCTCCGGTGACGTTGGGCGCGGGCGCACCGCTGCTGCCGCGGCGCCTGCTGTCCTCCCGGATGCGGCTCACCGGCGTCGAACGAGCCGGTCAATTCGCGGAACTGCACTATCGCTTGACGGACCCGGCCGACCAACGCCGAGTCGAGCGCTAGCCTCCGCTGATGAGCATGTCCCGCCCCGGTCCCGGTCAGGCCGGGGTGGGGCGGGCGCGGTCGGTGGCCAGCAGAGCGGCGATGGTGCCGAGCATGGTGCCGGTGACGTAGCGCTGGACGCGCAGCCACCTGGGGCGCCCGGTGAGGAACGTCGCGAGACCGCCCGCGCCCAGCACGATCAGGCCGTTCACACTGAGCGCCACCGCGATCTGCACCGCCCCCAGGCACAGGCTCTGCAACCACACCCGACCGTGCTCCGGCGTGACGAACTGCGGAATCAACGCCATGTACATGATCGCGATCTTCGGATTCAGCAAGTTGGTGACCAGCCCCATCGTGAACAGCCGTCGGGTGGGGTCCGCCGCCAGCGCCGTCGGCGCGAACACCGAAACGCCTCCCGGCCGCACCGCCTGCCACGCCAGCCACCCCAGATACGCGGCCCCCGCCAGCTTCACCGCCAGATACAGGCCCGGCACCACCGCGAACACCGCCGTGATCCCCGCGGTCGCCGCCGCCAGATACACGCCGAACCCGGCCGCCACCCCCGCCAATGACACCAGCCCGGCCCGCCGCCCCTGCGAAACCGTCCGTGACACCAGATACATCATGTTCGGCCCTGGCGTGAGCACCATCCCCAACGCCGCCACCGCGACCCCCACCACCGCCGCCATCTCGATCATGCCCCGATCCTCACCCGCCCCACCGCCCCCTGTCGCGGTCCACTTCACACCCGCTGGACGGGAGTCACCTCATGGAGCCGGCTGGAAATACCCGATGCTTCCCGGCGACTGCGGCGGCACCGGCTCGAGGCGCGTATCCGGACGCAACACATCGCCACTGCGGAAGCGGTGAAAGTACTCCCTGCTCGTATGGATTTCCCTTTTTCGACCGGCTCGACCAGTCGTATATATAAACAGGTTCTGTCGGCCCGGTGTGGTTTGGTAAGCGGATCATCATCCCGCGCTCTGGTGCCGTTGCGGCGATACCCGCGCGCCGCTATCGGATCGGGCAACTGCTTGCCGCGAGTGCGCGGGTATGGAACCTGCTGCAGGGGTTGTCGGCTCGTCGGCTGCGGCGGAGCTCAGCGGTCGGGAATTGCCGTGGTCGATCGAACATCCTGGTCAGGGTGTAGGTCGGCGGCGCGTCGGCGGGACTCGGTTCACGAAACCGATGACAATGCTGCCCATGGCGGCCACGGTCAGCGGGTTGGGAAATCGGCGGGTCGACCGGTTCGGCGGCGCGTTGCCGAGAGCGGGATTTCGGGGCGATATCGAGGGAATGCGGGCGGTCGCGGTGCTGGCCGTCGTCCTGTTTCATGCGGGTGTGCCGGGGATCGGCGGTGGATTCGTCGGTGTGGACGTATTTTTCGTCATTTCCGGATTTCTCATCACCGGAATGCTCTGCCGGGAAGCGGCCGAGACGGGCACGGTCGAATTGGTTCGGTTCTACGGCGCGCGTGCGCGCAGGCTGTTGCCCGCCGCGGGCATAGTGCTCGTCGCCACGGCTATCGCAGCGGCCGTGCTGTTGCCGCCGATGCAGGCTCGCGAAGCTCTCGGCGACGGGATCGCGAGCGCGCTGTATGCCGGGAACTATCGTTTGGCCGCGCACGGCACCGATTACCTGGCCGCTGACACGCTACCCTCGCCGTTCCAGCATTTCTGGTCACTCGGTGTGGAGGAGCAGTTCTATTTGCTGTGGCCCGCGCTCGTGATCGCGACGGCCTGGCTCGTCCGGCGGCGGCGAAACGGCCCGGCCGCACCGCTGCCGTATCTGATCGTCCTGGCGGTGGTCGCCGCGCTCTCCTTCGCGGTCTCGCTGAGCTGGACCCGGACGCTGCCACCGTGGGCGTTCTTCGCGCTGCCCGCGCGGGCCTGGGAACTGGCTGCCGGTGGCATGGTGGCCCTGTCGGTGGTCGTGTGGTCCCGGTTGCCGCCATGGGCGGCCGTGTCCGCGGGATGGGCCGGACTGGGGTTGATCGCGGCGGCCTGCGCTCGGCTGACCGAGAAGGCGCCATATCCCGGGACCGCTGCGCTGCTGCCCGTGCTGGGCGCGGTCCTGGTGATCGCATCCGGCTGCGCCGTGACGCGATTCGGGGTCGGCCGAGTCCTGGCCGTGCCGGAGCTGCGGGCGATCGGCAAAGTGTCCTATTCCTGGTACCTCTGGCACTGGCCGGTGCTGGTGATCGCGCCGCAGGCGCTCGGCCGCCCCCTCGGGCTGGTCGGCGCGCTGGGCGCGGTCGCCGTGGCCGGTGGACTCGCCATACTCACCCAGCGGCTGATCGAGGATCCGGTGCGCTTCACCGACCGGTTGACACGTTCGGGCAGGCTCAGTCTCGCGTGCGGCGGCGTGAGCACCGCGACGGCCATCTGTGTAGCGCTGGCGCTGCTCATGATCGTGCCCGCCCCGGTCGGCCGTGGCATGGCGGCGCGAAGTCTCACGCTGACCACACCGGCCGCGCCTGCCACCGCCACCGACCCCCACACCGAGGCGGTCGAGCAGTTGACGGCGCAGACCCGATCGGCGGTCGCCGCCTCGGCCGAGATTCGTGCTGTTCCGTCGAACCTCACCCCCTCCCTGGCGAGTGCGCGCGGCGATCGAGCGGAGGTGTTCGACAACGGTTGCTTCCGGTCCTGGCACGACGTGGGCCAGGGTGAGTGCGCGTCCGGCGCTACGGACGCGGCCACCACGGTGGCCCTGGTCGGCGATTCCCACGCGGCGATGTGGCAACCGGCGTTCGAGCAGATCGCCGTGTCACGCCACTGGCGGCTGGAGACCATGGCCAAGGTCACCTGTCCGCTGCTCGACCTGCCCATCACCAGCCCCTATCTGGGCCGCTCGTACTCCGAATGCGAGCAGTGGCGCGGGCAGATCATGACCCGGCTGCGCAACGAGCGGCCCCGGCTGATCGTGGTCGGCATGTCCCGGCGCTACGGTGGCGACTTCGGCTTCGTGTCCTACGACCAGGCGTGGATCGACAGCCTCGAGCGCCTGGTCGTCGAGCTGCGAGCCGCCGGATCGACCGTCCTCGTCCTCGGCGGAGTTCCCGATCCACACGCCACCGTGCCCGCGTGCGTGGCCGAGCACATCGATGACGCTTCGGCATGCGCCCCCGCCCGGCCGGTCGCGGTCGACGACGCGGGCATCGCGGCCGAGCACGCGGCGGTCACGGCGGGCGGCGGCCGATACGCCGACCTGACCTCGCTGTTCTGCACCGCGGCCCGCTGTCCCGTCATCGTCGGCAACAACCTCGTCTACCGGGACGACAACCACCTCACCAGCGGTTACGCCATGGCGCTCGCGCCGGTGATCGGCGCGCTCGCCGAACGCGCGCTCGCCGGCGGCTGAGCCGGCCGCGGGTGCGGTTCGCGGGAAGACATCGCGTCGTTCCCGCGTTGCACCCGGTCACTGCCGCACCCGCGCCTCGCGGGAAGGGCCGGTAACCTGCGGGGTTGTCGGAGGGGTCGGGGAGAATGGCGGGGAATCTAGCTGAGGAGGGACTGTGAACGACGGTCCGCTGATCGTGCAGAGCGACAAAACGCTGCTGCTGGAGGTCGACCACGAGTTGGCCGATGCGGCGCGGCAGGCGATCGCGCCGTTCGCCGAGCTGGAACGGGCGCCGGAGCACGTGCACACCTACCGGGTGACGCCGCTGGCGCTGTGGAACGCGCGGGCGGCCGGGCACGACGCCGAGCAGGTGGTGGACGCGCTGGTCAGCTTCTCCCGGTACGCGGTGCCGCAGCCGTTGCTGGTGGACGTGGTGGACACCATGGGCCGCTACGGCAGGTTGCAGCTGGTCAAGCATCCCGCGCACGGGTTGACGCTGATCAGCCTGGATCGCGCGGTGCTGGAGGAGGTACTCCGGCACAAGAAGATCGCGCCGATGCTCGGCGCGCGCATCGATGACGACACGGTGGTGGTGCACCCGTCCGAGCGCGGCCACATCAAGCAGATGCTGCTGAAGATCGGCTGGCCCGCCGAGGACCTCGCGGGCTACGTCGACGGCGAGGCGCACGAGATCGAACTCGACTACGCCACCGACGGCTGGCATCTGCGCGACTACCAGCAGATGGCCGCCGACTCGTTCTGGGCGGGCGGCTCCGGGGTGGTGGTGCTGCCCTGTGGCGCGGGCAAGACGATGGTCGGCGCCGCGGCCATGGCCAAGGCGAAGGCGACCACGCTGATCCTGGTCACCAACACGGTGGCGGGCAGGCAGTGGCGGCGTGAGCTGCTCGCGCGCACTTCACTCACCGAGGAGGAGATCGGCGAGTACTCCGGTGAGCGCAAGGAGATCCGCCCGGTCACCATCGCCACCTACCAGGTGATCACCCGCCGCACCAAAGGCGAGTACAAGCACCTGGAACTGTTCGACAGCCGCGACTGGGGCCTGGTCATCTACGACGAGGTGCACCTGCTGCCCGCGCCGGTCTTCCGGATGACCGCCGATCTCCAGTCCCGTCGCAGGCTCGGCCTGACCGCGACGCTGGTGCGCGAGGACGGCCGGGAGGGTGACGTGTTCTCGCTGATCGGCCCGAAGCGTTACGACGCGCCGTGGAAGGACATCGAGGCCCAAGGGTGGATCGCGCCCGCCGAGTGCATCGAGGTCAGGGTCACGCTCACCGACGCCGAGCGGATGTCCTACGCGACCGCCGAGCCGGAGGAGCGCTACAAGCTGTGCTCCACCGCGCACACCAAGATCGCTGTGGTCGAATCCATCCTGGCCCGGCATCAGGACGCGCCGAGCCTGGTGATCGGCGCCTATCTGGACCAGTTGGACGAACTCGGCGCCGCACTCGACGCCCCGGTGATCCAGGGTTCGACCAAGACCAAGGAGCGCGAGGAGCTCTTCGACGCGTTCCGGCGCGGCGAGATCCCGGTGCTCGTGGTGAGCAAGGTGGCGAACTTCTCCATCGATCTGCCGGAAGCGTCCGTGGCCGTGCAGGTTTCGGGTACCTTCGGTTCGCGACAGGAGGAGGCGCAGCGTCTCGGTAGGCTGCTGCGCCCGAAACACGACGGAGGCCAGGCGCATTTCTATTCGGTCGTGGCGCGCGACACTCTCGACGCCGAATACGCCGCACATCGGCAGCGTTTTCTCGCCGAACAGGGGTATGCCTATCGCATCACGGATGCCGACGACTTGCTCGGCCCCGCCATCGGATAAGCGGAGGCATTCCCTCCGCAAACTGTGCTAGGAATGAGGGCGTGCGACGCTTCGAATTCGCGGTGGACCGCAGGCACGCTCACGCGGTCAACGAAGTCTTCGCCGACCTTCGCCGCCTGCGCCTCTTGGCGATCGCCGCCGCGGTCGTCGCGGCGACCGGGACGGCGTTCCTGATCTGGTTGAACCACCCCTGGGCGTATCTGCTCGCGATCGCCTTCGCGCTCGGCGCGGTGACGGCGCTGTGGGTCGCCCTGTGGACGCCGTGGCATTCCAGCATCGACAAGCTCTACGCCGACGGCGAATTGATTCCGGCGGTGATCTCCGAGGCCCGGCCCTCCGGCGTGGTGCTGCTCGCCTTGGTCGACGTGTCCACTCCGGACACGAGCGACCCGCGTTTCGCCTTGGTGACCCGCAAGGTCCGTGCCCTCCCCGGCCATGAGGCCAAGGCGGGGGAGCGCGTGCCATCGGTCGCGGTGCGCACCGACCGGGCGCCGCGGCAGGTGGGCGAGCGCTGGCAGTCGGTGAGCGCCATGCCGATCGCCTGGGGCACCACCGACGACACCGTCATCGCCCGCGCCCGCGCCGCGATCAGCGAGGCCGAGTGGCGGTTGCTCACCGACAATCTCGCGCTCGCCGAGAAGGTGCGGCGCTCCGCGGCGAAACGCCTGCTGCTCGACCCGCACCAGCTACCGGGTGAACTCGGCTCCTGATCCGGCTGCGAAACCTACGCTTTCGCCGGGGCTCGGGCGCCTACACTCGAAACATGGTCCCAGCGTCCGATCTGCTGGCATTCGTCGCCGCCGCTTTCGTCATCATCGTCGTGCCGGGGCCCGGCGTGCTGTTCACTATCGGTCGCGCGCTCACGCTCGGGCGGCGCGCGGCGTTGCTCTCCGTGCTCGGGCACGCCGCGGGCGTCTACGTCGCGTTGGTCCTGGTCGCCATCGGGCTGGGAACCTTGCTCTCGGCGTCGGCGCTGGCGCTCACCGTGGTCAAGTTCGCGGGCGCGTTGTATCTGATGTACCTGGGAATCCAGGCGATTCGGCAGCGCTCGGCGTTGCGCGTGGCGATGGGCGCCACGATCGAACCGGCGCCCCACGCGCGCGTGCTGCGCCAGAGCGCGATCGTCGGGCTCACGAACCCCAAGGCGATCGTCTTCTTCTCCGCGGTCCTGCCGCACTTCGCCGATCCGGCGGCGGGCTCGCTGTCGTGGCAGTTCCTGCTGCTCGGCACCGTCTTCCTGGCCATCGCACTGGTGTCCGACAGTGCCTGGGCGCTGCTGGCCGCTTCGGCGAGGTCCTGGTTCGCCAGGTCGCCGCGCAGGCTGGAGGCGGTCGGTGGCGCGGGCGGGGTGATGATCTTCGGTGTCGGCGCGTCGGTGGCGCTGACCGGAAGTGGCGACTGAAGCCGTTACCATCCAGCGAAGTCGGTGCGCCGGTGCCGGCAAGAGGCGGGGTGGAGAGGGGTTGGTCGTTCGTATGAAGTTGTCCGGCCGGATGTGCGCCGCGGTCGCGTGCGTATTCGTCGCGGTGCCTTGGGTGCCCGCGCACGCGGACCCGTCCCCGGACCCGCTGGTCGGCGCGCCGGGCCTGGGCGATCCGTACTATCCGCTCGACGGCAACGGCGGCTACGACGTCCACCACTACGACGTCGGCATCGACTACGACCCGCCGAGCCGTGCACTGACCGGCACCGCCACCGTGACCGCGGTCGCCACCCAGCCCCTGCGCGTGTTCAACCTCGATTACGCGGGGCCTGAGGTGCGGATGGTGTCGGTGAACGGGCAGCCCGCCGGTTTCGAGCGCAACGGCGAGCACGAGTTGACCGTGACGCCGCTGCTCCCGCTGCTGCCCGGCCTGGCGTTCACCGTCACCGTCGACTACGCGGGCCCCGCGGCGAACACCGAGGGCGAAGGGTGGACCTTCGCGCGCAGCGGCGGCGCGTTCGTCGCCGGGGAGCCGCATTCGGCGACCAGCTGGTATCCGCTCAACGACACCCCGTTGGACAAGGCCACCTTCACCCTGACCGCCACCGTTCCCGCGGAGTGGGAAGTGGTCTCCAACGGGGTGCGGACCGAGAACGCGGTGCGCGGCGACAAGCGGACGGTGCGCTGGGTCAACGCCCAGCCGGTGCTCGGCTACCTCACCACCGTCGCGATCGACAAGTTCGACTACCTCGAGCAGCGCAGGGCCAACGGCACTCCGCTGGTCAGCGCGTTCGCGCCGAATACGCAGGATCGCCATCGTGAACTCGAGCTGCGCCTGCCGGAGATCCTCGACTTCTCCGAAAAGCTCTATGGGCCCTACCCGTTCGAGGCGGCGGGCGGCATCTACTTCGACGCCGACATCACCTTCTCGCTGGAGACCCAGACCCGCCCGCTCTACGCGCCGAGGACCGATCTGCAGACCGTCGTGCACGAGATCGCACACCAGTGGTGGGGCGACTGGGTGTCGGTGCGTCAGTGGTCGGACATCTGCCTGAACGAGTGCTTCGCCAGCTATACCGCCGACTACCTGTGGCCGGAGCGGGTGGAGGGCAAGAACGTCGACGACGACTACCGCGAGACCATCCGGAACTATCACGACAACGAGCGGTTCTGGAACATCCCGCTGGAGAACCCCGGCGCCGGGCGCGAGTTCACCTCCGTCTACTACCGCGGCCCGCTGTTCCTGCACGCGCTGCGCAGGCAGATCGGCGACGAGGTGTTCTTCACCGCCGTTCGGGACTTCCTCGCCGCGCACGCCTACGGCAACGCCTCGATACCGGAGTTCCGCGCCTTCGTGCAGTCCCGATCGCCCATGGATCTGACCGGTTTCTTCCACGCGTGGCTGAACACCACCGCGCCGCCGCCGCGGGAATACTTGTTCCCAGGCGCTCTGCTCAGCTGATCCGTCAAGCCTCCGCGCGCTGCCGGGCCTTCGCGACCCTGCGTTCGGCCCGCTCCAGCTGCCGTCGTGCGGCGTGGAGTTCGTCCTCGGCCGACCGCTCGGCCGACTTGCGGAACTGCCGCTGCTGTTCGGCGTGCTCGAGCTCGTCGCGCAACGCGGCGATGCGTTCCTCGACCGAGGACAGTTCACCGGTCGCGTCCTCGAGGGCGGAGCGGGCCGATTCCTCCGTGGCGCGGGCGGTTTCGAGCGCGTCCTGGGCGTCCGCCAGTTCACGGCGTGCGCTGTCGTCCTGTTTCTGCCGCGCTGCCGCTCGCCCCGGCCGGGCGGCCGGTTCGGGGACCGGGACCAGATCGGGTCCGCTCGGCCCGAAGCCTTCGTAACTCGCGGCCGTGACGAGCGTTCCCGCGCGCAGCCGCTCGGCCACCTCCGGCTCGGCGAGCGCCGCGGTCAACGTCTGGCCGACCTCCCGGACGACGCCATCGCCGACCGGATGCCCTTGTCCGGCGGCGAGCGCGCCCGCCTTCTCGGCGAGCGCGTTGACCAGTTGCTGTCGCTGCGCGGTCAGGTCACGCAACTCGTCGGCCGAGAGGTTGCGCTGAGCGGCGGCCAGGGCAGCGCCGAGGCGCAGCAAGGCGGCCACGTCGTCCGGCGCCGCCCGGGACAGCAGGTTCGCCGTCCAGGCGGTCAGGGTGGGTTTGCGCAGCTTGCCGATGGCGGCCGCGAGCCGCTTGTCGCCCGCCTGCTTCGCCGCGGCCGCCCGGTCGGTGCGCGCGGCGACGAACTGCGCGGGCGGCAGCCCGTACAGGTCGCGCGCGACGTCCTCGAGCGTCATACTGCCCAAGCGTAACGACCCGGTCTCGGGCGACGACACACTCCGCATACCGGACAAGGGTCCAGTTGCATCGAATACGCGAAAGGCGTTGCTAGTGAATTACTCTGCGTTCCTGCTGCTCGGCCGTCTGCTTCCCAGCATCCTCGGATACGCGCTCATGGGGCTCTACGGCACGCACAGCATCTAGCGCGCTGCTCGAGGTCCGCGGTGAGCTGATGCGGCCGTCCTGGTCGTGCGGGTATTCTCACCGCGTTCACGAGCCCGTGAACGTGTTCGGTGAGAGAGGTTTTCAGGTGAAGTTTCCAGGAGCGAGGCTGCTGGCACGGGTCGTGCTCGCCCTCGTCGCGGTGGCCGCCGTGGTGGTCACGGTGACCGGCTGTTCGTTGATCGGCGACGCGAGCAAGTCGGACACCGCCAAGGCCGAGGTCGGTGACTGCATCAACGTCATCGAGGGCTCCGCGGTCGATTCCAAGACCGAGCCGGTCGACTGCTCGTCGGACAAGGCCGTCTACAAGGTGGCGCAGTCCTACGACAAGAAGACCGACTGCGCCGCCGACTACACCTCCTACGAGGAGACCCTGGGCGGCGGCACCACCGCGTTCCTGTGCCTGGCGCCGAACTTCAAGGAAGGCAGCTGCTACAACGAGAGCAGCACGACCGGATACAAGCACGTCGACTGCGCGTCTTCGGACGCCACCTTCAAGGTGCTGAAGCGGATCGACGGCAAGGCCGACGAACTGCTCTGCGGCGAGGACGCCGACAGCTTCCGGCTCATCGAAACGGACCCCAAGGTCACCTTCTGCACGAGCAAGCCCTAGCACTGCTCATTCGAGCAGGGCGACCGACGCGATCCGGTGCAGTGTGAAGTGCCGGACCGCGCCGGTGACCGGGTCCAGCGCGTCCAGCTGCCCGTTGCCCACCTTCAACGGTTCCACCACCCGCTGGGTGGCGACCCCCTGGGCGTCGACGTAGCCGATGTTCACCGACCGCCGCACCCGCGCCGCGAGCTGGAGCAGGGCGAGGGTGGCGGCGGTGTTGGTCCGCGTGCCGTCCGGGCGCACCGCGTGACTGGAGCGGGCGCTGGCGGCGCGTTCGCCCGCGCGCAGCTCGGTGACGAGCGATTCCAGCTGTTCGGTGCTGGGCGGTGTCGGCCGATACGGCTGCCGCGCGGCGGGCCGCACCGAGATCCGGGCGCCCCGCGGGCGCAGATCCACGATCGCACCGGCCGAGTCCTCACCCGCGGGCGCGAAACCGGCCGCGCGCAGCTGCTCGAGCAGTTCGCCCAGCGGCGCTTGGGCGATGGCGACGGTCGGCGCGATGGATCGCAGTGCCAGCGTGCGCGCCACCGGTGCGGACAGCACCTGGGCCAGCAGCGCCGGGTCGTCGCTGCGGATGAACGACTGCGCCATGCCCGCGCGCAACTGACCGTGCCGCCGGGCCACGTCATCGATCAGATAGGTCAGTGCCTGCGGGATCGGTGTGCGGGAATGCTTGGCGAACAAGGCGTGCAGTTCGGCCGCCGTCAACCCGGCGTCAAGGGCGCGCCGCACCGAGGACTCGCCGATCCGGTACACCGTCGCCGCGCCCGCGGATTCGACGTCGGCGACCAGGGCGACGCGGTGTTGTAAATCGGTGGTCAGCGGCCCGGGCGCGATCACCGTCAGATCCGCCTGCACCAGCACGTGATCCACCGGCTCCGGCAGCGCCGCCTCCATCTCCGCCTCGGCGTCGGCCACGCTGGTCGGCGCCGCGTGCAGCAGCGCCCGCGCCGCCGAGCCGAGCGCGCCGCGACCGACGAAGCCCAGCGCCGCCGCCTCGGCCAGGGTCTGCTCGACCACCTCCGGCCGGAAGTTCCTGCGCCTGCGTGGCTGCTGCCAGGCCAGCATCCGGCCGATGTCCGCGGGGGTCAGTGCCGTGCCGGACGGGTATTCCGCGAGCAGGGCGAGGATCGCGAGCCGATCGCGCGGTGCGTTCGGGGTGCGCAGCTCCAGCGACAGCGCCGCGAGCGGCTTGTCGTTGGCGTCGCGCATGCCGATCATCCACGGCATGCGATCCAGATCGAGCCAGGTCAGTCCCAGCGCGGCCCAGCGCCGCGCGGGCGGCGATTCCAGCCAGGCGTCCACCAGCGGCGTCGGCGCCCAGAAGTCGTCGGTCGTATCGAAGTCGGGTGGAGGGTCCGGCAAACCCTTCTCGATCAGTTTCGCGGCCGCCAGCAGTTCGACCAGCAAACCCGCCCTCGGCTCGTCGACACCGGCCTGCTTGGCGATGCGCCGCAGCTCCCGCACGCCCAGGCCGCCCGCGCGCAAGGCGGGAGCGGGAACTCGGCCGAGCACGTCGAGCACGGCGGCGCAGTGCCGGAGCAACTCGCCGACCTCGCCCGCCGCGACCGCGTTCACGTCGGCGGGCGTGTGTTTGGCGGGCTCCGGGTGCGGCGATGTCAGCGCGTGCGGGTGGGTGACCGGTTCCCGGCGCAGCACCTGGCCGACGGTGACCGGAAGTTCGACGGTCTCGTCATCGACCCAGTGCAG
Source organism: Nocardia sp. NPDC005745 (assembly GCF_040630775.1). NCBI lineage: Bacteria > Bacillati > Actinomycetota > Actinomycetes > Mycobacteriales > Nocardiaceae > Nocardia > Nocardia sp. NPDC005745. The sequence continues at coordinate 30,377 of NZ_JBEXYF010000007.1, read as the reverse complement.
CAGCCTGCGCGCCAGCAGTCGCTGGATCGGCCGGTCGGCCGGAGTGCCCGGCGCGGCGTCCCTGGTGCGGCCGCGCGGCCCCGTCGCGGCCAATTTGTCCAGCAGCGCCCGCTCGGCGGGTGCGAGTTCGGGAAGCGCGGCGACCACCTCGGGTTCGGTGAGGGCGTCGGGGATCTCGGTCGCGGTGCCGATCGGCCACGGCAACGCCTCGGCGGCCGCCGGGATCAGATGAAGCCCCTGCTCGGCGTCGAGCCAGACCAGCGCGCGGGCGGTCAGCCGCTCCAGCGCTTCGTCGATCGCGGCGGCCGATACCCGTTCGCTCAATTGCACATGCAGTTCGGCGCGCTGGAGCGGACCGCTGTCGGGATGCGTGGTGCCGTGTACGGCAAGGGTTTCCACGAGGGCGAATTCGAGGGTGTTCAAGTCCTCCGTGGCGCGCAGCACCGACGCGCGCTGTTCGGTGCGGGCGGCGAGCACGGCCATGGAGGAAGGCAGCGGCACGGCCAGGTCGGGCCGAAGCTGCAACAGCGTCACGAGCTGGGCATCGCTGCGGGCACCGAGCCATCCGGCAAGGGAGTCGGTCGCGGTCATCCGATCCAGCCTACGATGCTGGGCGATCGCCCGCCGGGGTCAGGCGGTGTGGGCCGCGGCGCATCCGCGCGGAGCGGTCGTGCCAAAATGGGTCCGTGGTGAACAAATCGAAGAAATCCTATGTCGACAACGGCTGGCCGAAGGTCGCCGACGGTGACCCCGCGGTCACCGAGCTCTCTTCGGCCCGCTCCGGTGGCCTCTCGCCCTACGGCGAGGACACCGAGTTCCCGGTCCCCGCTGAGCAGTTGCCCTACATGCACCCGAACACGGTGATCAACCGCTGAGCGCGCGACCGGAACGTTCTCGGCTACGAAGAAGGGCCCCGCATCCTTGGTGATGCGGGGCCCTTCTTGACGATGTGTGGCGATCAGGAGGGCAGCAGGCCCTTGTTCGCCTCGTAGAAGTTCACGATCGCGGGGTCGAGGGTGGCTCCGCTGGACTTGGCCGCGTTGAAGAAGTCGAGAGCTTCCTTGGGCACCTGGACGCCCTGGCTCTGCACCACCTCGAGGGCCCGGTCGACGGCCGAGAAGATCTGCTGCGAGCTGTCCGCCGGCGCGGCCTGTGCGGCCTGCGGCGCGGGGTTCCAGCGCGGGGTTTCGGCGGTGGCGGGCGCGGAGCGCTGGGAAGGCGCGCTGCTCAGGCCCAGCCTGGACGAGCAGGAGGGCCAAGCGCCCCAGCCCTGCGAGGCGAGCACCTTCTCGGCGACCGCGATCTGCTGCTCGCGGCTGGCCTGGTTGGCCGAGGCGGCGTACTCCTGGCCGCCGTGGGCGCGCCAGGTGCTGGGCGAGAACTGCAGCCCGCCCTGGAAACCGTTGCCCGTGTTGATGCCCCAGTTGCCGCCGGCCTCGCACTGAGCGAGTCGATCCCAGTCGGAGTCGGGTGCCGCGCTGGCGTTGCCTGCGAGAGCCACACCGGCGGTGCCGATGATGGCGCCGGTGACGGCAACCTTGGCTACCGTACGGCCGGTCGAGCTTGGCTTGCGATGGCGTCCACTCATATCGGGTTCGTCTTCCTCTCGACGCACCTGCGACGTCTTCGGTTCTGGTTCGGACTGAGAGGTCGTCCGTTCCGCCCTCGCCCCTACGTTTCCGTCGGGGGTTCCGGTACCCGCGGGGCGAGGCTCGGTGCGGCGGGCCGGTGGTCGCCGGGGTGTCCCGGCTGGATAAGACGGTACGACGAACCGCGGGAAAAATCACTATTTGGTAACCGGCGTGTACCAACGGGTCTCGACGCGGTATCGGATGGGTACGGCGCCTTCGCGCAGCTAGGAGTGGCCGCGGCCGCATGCGGCGCGCGTCGCCACCGGCCCGTGACCTACTCGTAATGTGACGAGGATCACACGTCCGAATGGGTAACGATCGCATCGGGTAACCGGTTCACGCCGGATCGGAGGCGTGTTCTCCGGTTCTACCGGGACCTGCGCCCCGAGCGCAGCGCGAACACGACCGCGAGCACGAACCCAAGCGGCGCGAGCATCGCCCCGAAGTAGAGCCACAGCCCGGGCTCGCCGTCGGTCAGCAACGGGATCGCGAAGATGACGACGATCGCCAGCAATCCCAGCGCGAACAGGGCGAGCGCGAGTCGCAGCAACCAGTCGCCGCGCCGCCGAGGGGCGCCGCCGGGCGGGGTCGGAGTGGATGGGTTCGTCACGGTTCGACGGTAAAACTGATGTGCTTGCGTTATTCGCACCGGGGTAGACTCGATGGCAATCGCGTCCTGCAATCGTGCTGGGCGCGTTCTTTTCGCACAGGAGGGCCGGTCGCGGGATCGGCCTGGTAGACAAATGTGCTCGGGCCGTTGGGGTCCGAGTTTCGATGACGAACGGGTGAGCGCAGTGCCGACCGGCAGGGTGAAGTGGTACGACGTCGAAAAGGGCTTCGGCTTCCTTTCCCAGGACGAGGGTGAGGACGTCTACGTCCGCTCGTCCGCGCTGCCCGAGGGTGTCGAGGGCCTCAAGCCCGGCCAGCGCGTCGAGTTCGGCATGGCCGCGGGCCGTCGCGGCCCCCAGGCGCTGAGCCTGAAGCTGCTCGAGGCCCCCCCGTCGGTCCGGCAGGGCCAGGAACGCAACGCGCGCAAGGAGCCTGCCGCGCGCAACCACACGCCGGACGAGTTGCACGGCATGGTCGAGGACATGATCACCTTGCTCGAGGCCAAGGTGCAGCCGGACCTGCGCAAGGGCAAGTACCCGGATCGCAAGACGGCGCAACGCATCTCGGAGGTCGTCCGCGCGGTGGCGCGCGAACTGGACCGGTAGTCCGCGCCGCCGCGCGACGCTTCCGGGTCGATGCCGGCCAGGGTGGGCACCAGATCGATGTGCGAAGTGAGTGCGGCAGTGCTGGTTCCGTACGTCGCGGGGTTGCTCGGATCGGCGATGACCAAAGGGACGCGGTAAATCAGGTCGTCAGCCGATTCGTGACGAGGATCGACTTCTACCCGCTGGTGTATCGAGTCCTCGCGGGCCACGAACCCGGGTTGCCCGTCCGGCTGGTCGACGGCGTTGTGCCGCATCGCATCCGGCAAGTGCTGGAGGCATCGCTGCGCGCCGGTCAGCAGTCCGGGGACATCGCCGCGGCTCGACCCGAGCGACACCGCGATCGCGCTGGAGGCCATCTTCACCGCGGTCATCATCACCGTGGTGCAAGTCGGCGGCAACGGTTCCTCCGAGCGCATCGATGCCGTCGCGCGCTTGGTGCGCACCGCGCTCACGGGGAAGCGTCCGACATGATCGTTCCGCGGCCGCCCGCCTGAACGGGGCACGCGCCGGGCCACGGGCGAACCGGCCGTCGGTGTAGCAATGGCGGTGGCCGATCGTCGAAATCGGCGCCTGGCATCGCCGCTACGCCGTGCTGATCGACCAGGTGGCGTGTGGCACGTAGAACTCCCGGCCGGTTTCGTCGCGGGCGAGGATCGGCAGCTGGAACTCGACGCCGATGAGGCGCAGATCGGGTTCCGGCTTGGAATCGATGGTCAGGGCCAGTGCGCGATCGGGGTAGTCGTTGCGGCTGATCACCTGGTCCACCTTCTCACCGTTCGGCAGGAGATAGACCAGCTGTGCGAGCCAGGGCGCGTCGGCGACCTTCTTCGGGAGCGACAGCTGCAACGGGTAACCGGCGGGCACTTCCAGCTCGGCGGTGCGGCCGCGGTGGCAGTCCGGCGTATCGGGGGCACAGTTCAGCGTCGTGAACACCGTGCCGGGCACGTTGTCCTCGGGCAGGATGCGGCAGTCCCGCATGGTCACCGCGCAGTAGCTGAACGGCCGCACGGTGACGGTCTTGCCGTGCGCGTAGGCGGTGAGGGTGACGTCGGGTTCGTCGGCGTTGCGGACCAGCACCGCCAGAACGCCCGCGAAGGCGACGGTGAGCACGAGCAGGGCGGCCGCGATCAGCGCGGCGATCGTGCGTGCGTTGAGCTTGCTCACCAGATCGGGTCTCCTTGCCCTCGTTGAAAGCGTGTCGTGTCGCCGCCGCGCGGAGCGGGACCCTGCGCGCGGGGTGCGCTCGCCGGGTATCCGTGCGGCCGGGACGGCACCTCTTGCTCCACGTGCTGGGGACGGTTGCCGCCGAGACCGGGCAGTAGCGAGTGGCCGCGGAAGCTGAGGAAAGTCTGCACCAAGCCCAGCACGAGTATCGCGGTGACCACCGCGAAGCCCTTCCAGTAATCCGTCGGCAGCAGCACCCCGGCCGCGCCGCCGATGACCCAGCTCAGCTGCAGCACGGTCTCCGACCGCCCGAAACCCGAGGCGATCGACTCCGGCGGCAGATCGTCCTGGATGGAGGCGTCCAGCGACACCTTCGCCAGCGCGCTCGTCGCGGACGCCACCAAGGCGGCGGCCGTCGCGCCGAGCAGATTGTTCGTGAACGTCGCGAACAGCGCCACCAGCGCGCACGCCGCCGTGCAGCCGAGCACGATCAGCGCGGGTCTGCCCAGTTTGAGCCTGGCGCCCGTGGCATTGCCCGTGAAATTGCCGATGGCCGCGGCCGCGCCGACCGTGCCGAGCATGAGGGCCTGCTGGACCGGCCGGTGCTCGGTCGCCTTGGCGACGAACGCGACGTAGAAGGTGAGGAACCCGGTCAGCACGCGGATGGCGCCGTTGCCCCAGAGCCCGGTCACCACGGAGCGGCCCAGCGGCTGCCTGCGTTTGCGCGGCGGGACCGGCGACTCGTTGCCGGAGGAGAGCACCTCGGTGTGCGCGTCGGCGCCGTGATAGCTCAACGTCGCGGGCACTTCGCCCTCGGTGACCTCGACCCAGGACGGGATGCGCAGGCTCAGATACGTTCCCGCGCAGGCGATCAGCGCGGCGAAGACCAGAGCGCCGTTCGAGCCCGCGATCGCCGCGGTCAGCCCGGCCAGCCCTCCGGCGCCCAAGGTGCCGCCGACCAGCCCGAACACCGTGAGACGGGAGTTGGTGCGGACCAGATCGATATCCGGCGGCAGAACCCGGGGCGTCACCGCGCTCTTGAGCACGGAGAACGATTTGCTGCCGATCATCATGCACAGCGCGAGCGGATACAGCGCCCAGCTGTCGAACTCGAAGATCAGCACCACCGCGACCACCGTGCGCACCGCGAACGAGGTTGCCAGCGCCAGGCGGCGACCGCGTTGCAGCCGATCGAGCATCGGGCCGATCAGCGGGGCGATCACCGCGAACGGCGCGATGGTGATCAGCAGGTACAGCGCGACCTTCGTCTTGCTCTCCGCGGTGGCGCTGGCGAAGAACAAGGTGTTGGCCAGCGCCACGGCGATGGCGGCGTCCAGGGCGAAATTCGCCATGGTCGCGTAGGTGAGGGCCGTCAGACCCGATTTGTCCGCGCCGTCGGCCTTGGCCGCGCGCTGGAAGGTCGCGATGCCCTTCTCGGTGAGTTCCCTGCCGCGCATGGCGGCCACCCGGGTGACCGTGAGTTTGCGCGGCATTCGTCGCTTCCCGGAGGGAGCCGGGCTTTCGGGGGGCTCGACCGGATCCTGGCCTGCGGTCGCGGGGTAGTCGGGTTCGGCCGGGCCCGGTGGTTCGGTGTGACGATGCGGCTCGGGGCGACGCGGGAAGACACGGCGGGGCGCGCGCTCGGAGGCCGTCGGTTGCTCGGGGTCACTTCCCAGTGGGAGGGGTTTGGTGCGCGGCGGCTGCGCGGGGCGGGGCGCCTCACGGCGCGGATTCGGCTGGTCGTGCCGCTCGGAGGCCCGTCCGGGCCGCAGCGGCGGCAGCGGCCCGCGCCGTCGCGGCGGGTCGGGCGGCGGGTACCGGTCGAAACCGGGATGCCGATCGAACAGTGGGGACTCCTCGCCTTCCCACCGATCACGGTCGGGACCGGAAGGTTCGCGGGGAGTAGTCACGACTCCAATTCTGGCGTACTTCCGTGCTGGGCGTTCACGCGCGCTCCGAGGCGGCGGCGGAAAGTGACCATCGTCGCGGACGCGCGAACGCGCTCAGGCGGGTGCGAAGCGGACCTCGAACATGGTCGGCCAGTTCTTGCCCGTGATCAGGAACCGGTCGGTGCCGGGCAGTTGCGCGATGCCGTTGAGGGCGTCGGCTTCGGCCCGCTCGGTCGCGGGAAGGAGACCGGCAGCGTCGGCGGTCCCGAGCACCGCGCCGGAGTCCGGGTCGATGCGCAGAATCGTGTCGGTGGGCCAGTCGTTGGCATAGACCGACCCGTCCGCCGCGCACTCGAGTTCGTTGAGGCGCGCGCCGTTGTGGCTGGTCAGCTCGATCGAGCCGGTCGGTGCGAAGGTTTCCGGATCACGGAAGGTGAGCCGGTCGGTGCCGTCGCTCATGATCAGCCGTCCGGCCCCGGCGCACAGACCCCAGCCCTCGCCGTCGTAGCTCACCCGGCCACGCTCGGCGAGCGTGGCGGGGTCCCGGGCGATGGCCACGCCGTCATGCCAGGTGAGCTGCCAGAGTGTCGTGCCGGCGAGGGTGATGCCCTCACCGAAGTACGGGGCGGGCAACTCCGTCCTGGCCAGTTCCGCGCCGGTCGCCAGCCGGGACGCGCGCACGCTCGACGCGCCCACCAGGCCGGTGCCCTCGTAGAGGATGTCGCCGTCGATCTCCAGGCCTTGGGTGAACGCCTTCGGATCGTGCGGTCGGGTGCCGAGCACCTCGATGTTCATCCTGGGTGTCGTCTCGTCGGCGGGGCCGCATCCACCCGCGACCAGCAGACCGACCAGCACACCGATGGCCAACGCACGCCGATTGCGCTTCATACGGCAAAATGTAGGCCGTGAGCGCAGTTTCTGTTTCGGAGTCCGGCGTGCGGCCGATTCTTGCCGATGCCGTCGACTTGGCCCGCCGTGCGCTCCTGGAGTTGGAGCCATCGGGTGTGGGCGCGCATCTCGGCGTGATCGCCGAGGACGAGAGCGCGGCGACCCACCGTTTCGCGGCCACGCTGCCCGGCTATCGCGGGTGGCAGTGGGCGGTCGTGGTGGCCGCCCCACCCGGCGCGGGCCACGCGACGGTCAGCGAGTCGGCGCTGCTGCCCGGGCCCGAAGCCTTGGTCGCGCCCGAGTTCGTGCCCTGGGAGCAGCGTGTTCGCCCCGGGGACCTCGCGCCGGGCGACCTGCTCGCCCCGCCCGCGGGCGATCCGCGCCTGGTGCCGGGCTATGTCGCGACCGGCGATCCGGTGGTCGACGAAGTGGCCTACGAAATCGGTCTCGGCCGCACCAAGGTGCTGAGCAGGGAAGGACGCGAAGAGGCCGCCGAGCGCTGGTACGCCGAGCACGGTCCCGACACGGAGATGGCCAAGGCCGCGCCCGCCACCTGCGGGAGCTGCGGCTTCTATCTGCCACTGGCCGGGGCGCTGCGCGCCGCGTTCGGTGTCTGCGGCAACGTCATGGGCGCGGACGGGCAGGTCGTCCACGTGGCCTACGGCTGCGGCGCGCACTCCGATACCGAGATCCCCACCGGCGGCGGGTCCCCGCTCTACGAGGCGTACGACGACGCGGCCATCGAGTTGATCTCGCTCGGGACGGAACGCTCTCGCGCTCAGCAGGATTCGGCCAAGGCGGCATCCACGCGCGGCGAGCGGCGCGGTGCGGTTGCCGAGCAGGCAGAGAAGGCGACGGAGATCACCGAGGGCCGTATGGACTCGGGAACAACCGAGGACGCCGCACCCGCCCGGGATACTGCGGTTGCCGGGGAGGCGGAAGTCGCCGAAGGCGCGGTGGGCGCTGAGGCCGCTGCGGTCAGCGAGACGCCTGCGGTTGCCGAGAATGTCGTAGTCGCCCAGGACGCTGCCCCCGCGCAGGACGCCACCGAGGTCCCCGCTGCCGAGCACGGCGTCGCGGAAGGACCTGCGACTGTCGAGAGTGGCAAGGACACCGCTGTAGCGGGGGGAAGCGCAACCGTCGAGGCCCCGAGTGCGCCTCCCGCCCAGCCCACCGACACGACGGCGACTACGCCCCCCGATGCGACCGGGGTCGAAGTCGGCGCCGGCGCGGTCGGCGACATCGATCCCACCGATTCGAGCGCCCGGTCCTCGGTGCGTGAGACGCCCGGCGCGGACGACATCGCCGAGCCGCCGACCGCTCATGCGGGACCGGTGGACACCGCTGAGAACGAGCCGAACGCGGCGAGGGGCGACCTCGACACCAGCCCGGCTCTCGGCACCGGCGATGAAGCGGACAGCGCTGCTGCCGCCGATGAAAGTGGTGCGGACATCGTCTCCGCCGACGCGCCCAGCCGCCCGGAGTCCAGCGCTGCGGACGCGCCGGTCGCCGAGCACGACAGCGGCGCGAGCACCGATGACGCGCCGGAGGCCGAGGCACGGCCGGAGATCCAGTCATCGCCGCGCAACTGAGCGAGGCCGCCGATCCGTTCGGCACTTCGGCGCTGCGCGCGGCCGTGCTCACCGCATGGCGTGATTCGCCGACGCGGTTGCGGGAGGACGCGGCCACCGAGAGCGACTTGGTGCGCGCGGGCTACCGCGACCGGGTGCTGACCGAGTTGGCGCAGAACGCCGCCGACGCCGCGCGCAAGGCGGGCGTGGCAGGCGCCGTCGTCGTCCGGCTCGACGGCCGTGACCTCCACATCGGCAATACCGGTGCGCCGCTGGACGTCTCCGGTGTGCACGCGCTCACCGCTCTGCGCGCGTCGGGGAAACACGGCGACGGTTCGGTCGGCCGGTTCGGCGTCGGTTTCACCGCGGTACTCGCGGTGAGCGAGGACATCGAGCTCCGGTCTTCCTCCGGATCGCTGCGGTTCTCCCGCACCGAGACCCGGGAAGCTCTGAAAGACAAAGAGATCCGGACACCCGCCGTCGACGCGGGTGAATTCGATCCTCCGGTGCTGCGGTTGGCCTGGCCGACCGAGGCGCGACCGGCGGCGGGTCTCGATACCGAGGTGGTGCTGCGGCTGCGCGCGGACGTCGACGCCGACGCCCTGCTGGCCGCGATGCGCGCCGAAGCCGTCGATCTGCTCCTGGAACTGCCCGCCCTGCACCGCATCCACGTCGGCGCGGACGAATTCGTCAGCAGCGCCGAGGACATGGGCGACGGCATGCACGAGGTCTACGTCGACGGCCCGGGCAGCGAGCAGCGAACGTGGTGGCAGTACCGCACCCCACGCGCTCGCTGGCTGCTGCCGGTGCGCGACGGCAGGCCGGTGGCGGCCGCCCCCGATGTGCTGCGGGCGCCGACCAGGTCCGACGAGGAACTCTCGCTGCCCGCGCTGCTCGTCGCCGACATTCCGATGCAGCCGGATCGCCGCAGGTTGCTCCCCGGCGCCCGGCTCGCCGATCTGGCCCGTGGCTACGCGGATTTCGCTCGTGCCCTGCCGCCACGCGACCGGCTCGTGCTCGTCCCCACACCTGGTTTCGCCCGCAGCGAGGCCGATGGTCTGCTGCGCGAAGCGCTCCTGCGCGAGTTGCAAACGCAGCCATGGCTGCCCGTAGTCGTCACCCACCGGCGTACGCCCGAAGACCTCGTCGACTCGGAGCCGCTCGCCGCCGACCTCCAGCCCCGCACCGCGGGCTTCGCCGGATCGAACACTCTCGCCTCGCACGAGGCGGACGACGCACTGCCGCACGACCAATCGCCCGCGTCGGCCGACCTAGAAGCACGGGGCATGCTCGATGGTGCGGGGTCGCATGCGGCGATCGACGCGTCAGATCTGCTCAGCACCGAGCCGGGCGGTATCCGGACTGCCGGAGCGGCTGATGCGCCCGGCGGTGGTCCGCATGCGGCGATGGAGTCGTCGGATCTGCTGAGCACCTGGACGGCCGAAGACCGGTCCGCCGGACCCAGCAGCACATCGGTGTCAGGCGAACCGATTCCGACCGGGTCGCCGTCGGCCGCCGTAGTGCCGCACCCACAGGACGTGGCCATCCCCACTCGCGCTTACGTCTTCACCGGTCTGACTCCGGAATTGGCCGCCCTGCTCGACGAGGTGGCCGGTCCGTTGGTGATCCCGGACCTCTCCGGGCGGACGCACGCGGAGGCCATGGGTGCGCTGGACGTGCACCGGCTGGGGTTGGCGCGGATCGCGGAATTGTCCGGGGGCCTGGAGCGGCCGCCGAGTTGGTGGCGGCAGTTCTATGCCGCACTGGAACCGTTCGTGGGGGATCCCCTCGCGGCGGAGGAACTGGGCGCGCTGGCGGTGCCGCTGGCCGACGGCAGGCTCGTCACCGGACCGCGCACCGTGGTGCTGGACGATCAGCTCGAGGTCGCGATCCCGGTGCACTGGGCCAGGCTGGCGCATCCCGAGGCGGCGCATCCCCTGCTGGCTCGGCTGGGCGCGCGGTCGGCCACCGCCGAGGATCTCCTGACCGACCCGGGCTTGCGCGCCGAGTTGGAGGATCACCCGGACGACCCCGACACCGCCGATGCCATCCTGCGTCTGGCCGCCCACGCGGCTCCGGAGGCACTGCCGTCCTGGCTGGGGCTGCTCGAACTGCCCGATACCGATGGTGAATCGCGACCGGCCGACGAACTGCTGCTGCCCGGCGCGCCGCTGCGCGATCTGCTCGTGCCCGACGCGCCGTTCGGCACGGTGGACCCGGAACTGGTCGAGCGCTACGGCGCGGACGCGTTGCGCGCCCTCGGCGTCGGCTGGGATTTCGGTGTGATCACCGAGGCCGATCCCACCGGTCCGGACCACGATCTGGACGACGAGGAACACTGGTGGTCCACGCTGCCGGACGATCCGCCGGAGCTGGTCGCCGTCCGCGACCTCGACCTGGTCGACGACGCAGCCTGGCCGGAAGCGTTGCGGCAGTTGGCCGCCGCGTCCCGCACCCGTCGCCTGCTGGCCGACGTCGACGGCTACACCGCGTGGTGGCTGCGCAGATACGCGCGGATCGACAGCACCCCGCTGGGACTGTTCCGTCATCCCGCCGACACCGAGTTCGACGGGCTGTTACCGGCATTCGCCGTCGCAGGCGTCGATCCGGACGCTTGCCGCGCGATCCTCGCCGACCCGGAGACGATCACCGACGAGCTGGCCGCCGCTCTGTTGGAGGCGCTCGCGGACCCATCGAGAACGCCATCACCGGAGGTGGTTTCGCGCACCTACGCCCGTCTGGCGGCTGCCGTCGCCGCGGGCTTGCTCGATCTCACCGACCTGCGACCACCCGATCGGGTGCGCGCGCTCACCGGCGCCGTGGTCGATCCGGCGGACGCGTTCGTCCTCGATCGCGCCTGGTTCGGTTTGGCGGTACCGCCGGATCGATTGGTGGCGGGCGACACCGAAACCGCCTCGGCCCTTGCGGCTCTGCTCGACCTGCCGCTGGTGTCCGAGGCCGTTACCGCCGAGGTGGCCGACACCGGCCGCCGCACGAGTTGGGCGGCGGAGCCGCTGGGCGTCGTGCTGCGGCAGCTGTTCGCTTTGCCCCCGCAAGCGGGTGAGCTGGTCGTGCACCATGAATTGACGGTGCGGCTGAGCGGCGCGATCGAGGCCACGGTCGCGGTGCCCTGGTGGCAGACCGGCTCGGCCGTGCACGTCCGCGCGCCGCATCTGCGCGGCTGAGCGGGCGGCTACTGGGCCGCGTTCTCGGTGAGCATCTCGCTCAGCAGATCGAGCTGTGCGCGCACGCTCTCGCTGTCGTTGTCCACCAGCCAGCGCAGTACCACGCCGTCGATGACGTTGAGCGTGAACCGGCTCAGCGTCTGCACCGGGACCGACCAGCGCGTGCCGGTCGCGTCGCGCGCGTGCTCGAGGATGTCGGCGACCGTGGAGTCGTTGAAGTTGTACTGCTCGCGCGCGATCGCGAGTTTCGCCGGAGTTTGCTCGCCTTCGCGCAACGCGTAGGTGGTTGTTTCGTAAGTGAGCAGCTGCCGTTCCGGAGTGGCTTCAATGTTGAGCCACATGAGTTCCAGTCCCGCGCGGATCAATTTTTGAAGGGCTTCTTTTCCACTTCCGACGTCCTGCCATACCGTTTCGTTTGCGTCGACAGAATCGCGTAATTCCATCGACAACGCTTTGACCAGCTCGGTCATCAGCGCGTCCTTGTTTTCGAAACAGTAATGCACCACACCGAGCGAGACACCGGCCGCCTGAGCGACATCGCGGGTGGTCACGCCCGCAACGCCCTTTTTCTCGGCAAGGCCGATCGCGGCCTCGATAAGGTGGGCCCGTCGTTCTTCGACGCTCAATCGGGAGGACACCCAAGGGAGTTAAGCGCCCAGCGCCCGCGCAGTCAATTCACGGGCCGGAAAAATTTTGACTGGACGAGTGACCAGTTGTGTGGTTCGCTGCTTCGGGACAGAAGGGAGACGGGTATGCCGGTATCGCGTAGAACTGTTCTGGCCCGGACCGCGATCGGTTCGGCCACGCTCGCGGCCGCGACGGTGCCCGGGATGACCGACGCGCTCGCCGTTCCGGCGGCCGCAGCGCCGGAATCCGGCGGTTACGAGATCGGCGTCGGACTCTCCGACATCACCGGCCCGGCCGCCGAATGCGGGATGATGGGCTACTCCCAGCTGGAACAGCAGACCGCGGGCATCCACCTGCGCCCCCGGGCGCGGGCGTTCGTCATCGGCAGCGCGGGGCGGCGGATCGTCTTCGTGGTCGCCGAGAACGGGATGATCTTCCAGTCCGTGCACCGCGGCGTGCTCGCCGAATTGGCCCGGCGCTTCGGCGATCTGTACACCGAGCAGAACGTCCTGCTCACCTCGACGCATTCGCACGCGACCTGTGGCGGCTCCAGCAACGACTACGCCTACAACCTGTCCATCCTCGGTTTCCAGCAGCAGGTGTACGACGCCGAGGTGAACGGGATCGTCGAGGCGATCGCCGCCGCGCACGCCGATCTCGGCCCCGGCTCGCTCGCGCTCGGCCGTGCCGAACTGCGCAACGCGAGCGTGAACCGCTCGCGGGTGGCTTGGGAACTCAATCCGCTTGCGGACAAACAACATTTCCCGGACGCCATCGACCCCGCCGTGACCACTCTCGTCCTGCGCAAGGGCGGGCGGATGGCGGGCTCCATCACCTGGTTCGCCACCCACAACACGTCGATGACCAACGCGAACCGGCTGATCAGCTCGGACAACAAGGGCTACGCCTCGTTCTCCGCCGAGCACATCGAGCACGGTGTGCGCTATCTGGACGGCGAGCCCGCGTTCGTCGCCGCCTTCGCGCAGACCAACGCCGGTGACATGTCCCCGAACCTGAATCTGCGCCAGGGCTCCGGGCCGACCGAGGACGAATTCGAGAACACCCGCATCCTGGGCGAGCGGCAGTACGCGGCGTCGAAAGACGCGGCGGCGCGGGCTCGGCAGATCTCCGGCCCGGTCGACGGGATGCTCTGCTACATCGATCTGGCGGACATCGCCGTGGACGGCCGTTTCACACCGGACGGCTTGCCGCGGCGCACCGCACCGGCCGCGGCGGGTGTCTCGCTGATCGCGGGCAGCGTCGAGGACGGTCCGGGCCTGCCCGGCGGCCCGATTCCGGAGGGTGTGCGCAATCCGTTTCTCGAGGCGCTCGGCGACCCCGCTCGGCCCGCGCCGGCCTGGCTGGCGGACGCGCAGGCGCCGAAAGCGATCGCGGTGCCGCTCGGCCTGCTGCCTCCGGTGGCCTGGGTGCCGAATGTGCTGCCGATCCAGATTATTCGCATCGGTGAGCTCTATTTGGCCGCCGCGGGAGGCGAATTCACCATCACGTCGGGGTTGCGCATTCGCCGCGCCGTCGCCGCGGCGCTGAACGTCCCGCTGGAGCAGGTGCTCATGCAGGGATACGCGAACGCCTACCACGAATACGTCACCACGCCCGAGGAATACGACTCCCAGCAGTACGAGGGCGCCTCGACGCTGTTCGGCCGCTACACCCTGTGCGCCTATCAGCAGGAGTTCACCCGGCTGGCCACGGCATTCGCCGCCCGCACGCCGGTGCCGCGCGGCCCGGCGCCCCGCGATGTGTCCCATCTGCAACCGAACTTCCAGCCGGGCGCCGGTCCGGACGCCGCCGTGCCGGGGCGCGGCTTCGGTGACGTACTGGTGCAGCCGCATCCGTCCTACGGCCCCGGCGACCGAGTGGTGGCCGAATTCGTCTCGGCGCACCCGAAGCACGACAACCGCCGCAACGGAACGTTCCTGGAAGTGCAGCGCAGGAATGCGTCCGGCGAATGGGTACGAGTGGCCAACGAGGGCGAGTGGGCGGTGAGATACCACTGGAGCAAGCGCGGCCTCGCCGAGTCGATAGCCCGATTCACCTGGGATATCCCCCTGGATGCCGAGCCCGGACGTCATCGCTTCCAGCACGACGCGACCCGTCTCGATCCCGGTGGCGCGCTCTATCCGATCACCGGCACGACCGACGAATTCGAGATCGGCCGACCGTAACCCGATCGGCTACAAACCGGTCTGCGCGCCTTTGTCCCCCCGCCGCGCGCCGCGCCGCTGAACCAGATAGATCACGAGCGCGAGCAGTCCGACCACCAGCCCCATCAGGCAGACCGGCCGGGCCGAGGCCCACCGGTCGCCGCCCGCCCACACCACCACGGTGGCGATCAGCCACAACACGCTGCCGACCGCGAGCACGGGGCGCGGATCGGTGAGGCGCGGTGGGAGTTGCGGGACTTTCTGCGTCACGAGTTCAGCCTAATCGGCCCGGTTGGATGAACTCCGCCGACCGCGCGGCGACGAGTGGTCCACCAGTGGCCGGAAGCCGCGACCGCCCGCCCGCGGTCCCGTATCGTTTGCCACTGTGACAACGCCATCGGATGTCAGAGCCCTTGCTGGTGAGCTCTCGCTGGCGGTCGTTCGACTGACGCGACACCTGCGCGGCCGTCGTGCCGACTCGCAGATCTCGCTGACGCAGCTCTCCGCGCTCGCCACCCTCGCGCGCGAGGGGGCGATGACGCCGGGCGCGCTCGCCGCGAAGGAACGCGTGCAGCCCCCCTCGATGACCCGCGTGATCGCCTCGCTCACCGACCTCGATCTGGTGGAACGCAACCCGCATCCCACCGATGGCCGTCAGATCATCGTCTCGCTGTCCCAGGCGGGCCGCGCGCTCATCGCCGATGAAGCCAGCGCACGCGAGGAGTGGATGACCGAGCAGCTGTCGACGCTCACCGAGGAGCAGCTCGTCGTGCTGACCCGGGCGGTGGCGATCATGAAGCAGATCGTCGCGGAGTCCGAGTAGCGCAACGGAATTCATCGACCGGCCGCCGATGGCGGCCCGGATCAACGGTTTGTGCGGACGAGCCGCAGAATGATCCCGCCGCCCCACCACAGCAGGCTGCCCGCGATGGTCAGGCAGAGGACGAAGGCCGGATAGACCAGGACGCCGTAGTCGTCGGCCCACCGGGGCAGATGGGTGAGCCGGGCGCCCGCGCCGATGAGCAGCAGCAGTCCCAGGGTCACCGCGATCGGCGCGAGCGGCGCGGTCTCCGAGTCGGGCCTGCGGGCGGTGCGGTCGGTCATGGTGGAGCCCTCCTGTGCGGTCGGCTCGGCACCCGCTCGGGGCGCGATGGGCACTGGAAAAGATCAGTTACCTTCTAGCTAACATTCGCACGGAGATGTGATTTCGTTAACACTCTGTGATGCAGATCACACAAGTGTCGCGGGGAAACAGGGTGATGAGCGCGGCTACCGTTCCCCGAACGGACGGTCGCTGTCCACGATCTCCCGGCCCAGCGGGAACAGCGAAATCGGGATGAACTTCAGGTTGGCCCAGCCGAACGGGATACCGATGATCGAGACGAACAGCGGGATGCTGGTGAGCAGGTGGCCCAGCGCCAGCCACCAGCCCGCGACGATGAACCAGATGATGTTGCCGATCAGTGAGCCCGCGCCCGCACCCGGCTTCTCCACGGTGGTCCGCCCGAACGGCCACAGCACGTAGGCGGCGATCCGGAACGACGCGATGCCGAAGGGAATCGTGATGATCAGGATGAAGCAGATGACGCCCGCCACG
The DNA here is from genome assembly GCF_040630775.1 of Nocardia sp. NPDC005745. Classification (NCBI taxonomy): domain Bacteria; kingdom Bacillati; phylum Actinomycetota; class Actinomycetes; order Mycobacteriales; family Nocardiaceae; genus Nocardia; species Nocardia sp. NPDC005745. Next base: position 14,446 of record NZ_JBEXYF010000007.1, on the reverse strand, counting down.
ATGTAGCCCAGCGCCAGCCAGAACCCGGCGAAGACCAGCCACAGGATGTTGAGCACCAGCTGAATCGGCTTCATGAGACCAGCATGCCAGTCTGCGGCGCCTGTGCGGCGCGGGTCGTCAGAAGAACCAGCCGAGCATCGCGTCGCGTTCCGCGCGGAAGGCGTCGTCGACTGCGCGGATGTGGGCGGAATCTTTGGCCCGCAACCGGTTCGCCGCCGCGAACACCCGCGCGGGATACGCGCCCAGATACATGCTGCCGAGCACGTCGATGCCGAGTTCGAGATCGGCCGCGCGATCGGTCGGTTCGCATTCCGCCTGTCCGTTCCGCACGCGCAGCGCGAACGTGCCGCTCGCGTTGCGGAACGGGTCGGTCACCGCCAGCGTCACATCCAGGTCGTCCGTGTAGCCGCGTGCCGTCAACGCCGCGGGGACGTCCATCAGGCGCAGCCACAGTCCGTCGTAGCGGGCGGTGGTGCGCACCAGCCGTGGATCGGTCAGCAGATAGGGCAGCGGGTCGTGGTCGGTGAGCACGGCATCCACCCGCCGTACCAGATCGAGGCCGAGCAGGGCCCGCCACAGAGCCGCGTGCGCTTCGGCGGTGACCGTCCGCAGTTCGGCGACTTCCACCGTCCGCGCCCTGCCGTCCGCGTGGTACCGGTAGAGCGCGTAGCCGTCGGCGTGCAGGAGTCCGAACAGCGTGCTGCCGCCCTCGCGGTAACGCTCGGGATCGTCGAACACGATGTCCCAGGCCGCCGCCGGGCGCACCTGCGCGCCGGGCACCAGCCTGCGCCAGCGGTCGTAGATCGCTTCCGCGGCCGCGCGCAGGTCGGCCGGCTGCCGCAGCGTGACACCGCCGGGATCGGGCGTCGACGGAAGGAACGCCGCGAACCGGCGGTCGATGCCGACCGCGTTCTCCCGCGTCGCGGTGCCGTAGCCGAACCGGCCGTAGATGCCGCCTTCGCTCGCCGTGAACATGGTCAGTGGCAGGCCTGCCGCCTCGACGCGCCGGTGCTGCTCGGTGTACATGGCGCGCAGGATGCCGCGCCGCCGGTGCGTCGGCGCCACTCCGACGCTCGCGATGCCGCACACCCGCACGGTCCGCTCGCCGGGCACCGTCACCGTCATGGTGGCGGACTGCGTGTGCCCGACGACCTCCCTTCCCTCGACCGCCACGATCGAGTTCTCCACCGGGAACAGCAGCGGTGTCCCTCGCATCTCGGCCGGGTCGTAGCGGGTGCCGAACGAGGTCTCGACCAGCGTCGTGATCGCGGGCGCGTCGTCCGCGGTGGCCGACCGAACCGTGATTCCCGAGGAGGTCATGCCTCGACGATCCCACGTTCGCGCACCCGCGCGCACCCGGATTATCCGTGGCTCGCGACCGCCGGGCGAACACCGATTCGGCCTGTGCCGCGACCGCCCGGCAGGATGGAGTGGTGGCCGAAGTGATGGATATCGATGACCCCGCGGACCCCAGGGTCGACGACTTCCGTGATCTCAAGTCGGTCGACCGCAGGCCCGATCTGCCCGGGCGCAAGGGGCTGGTGATCGCCGAGGGCGTCGTGGTGGTCCAGCGGATGCTCGATTCGCGCTTCGCGCCCACCGCTCTGCTCGGCGTGGAGCGCAGGCGAGCCGAACTCGCCGACGATCTGGCGGCCGTCGACGTGCCGTACTACCGCGCGACGGCCGAGGTGATGGCCGAGGTGGTCGGGTTCCACCTCAACCGCGGCGTGCTGGCCGTCGCCCGCCGCCCCGCCGGACTCGGCGTGGACGAGGTGCTCGAGAAGGCGCGCACCGTCGCGGTGCTCGAGGGCGTCAACGACCACGAGAACCTCGGCGCCATGTTCCGCAACGCGGCCGGACTGGGAGCCGACGCGATCCTGTTCGGCGACCGCTGTGCCGACCCGTTGTACCGCCGCGCCGTGCGGGTATCGATGGGGCATGTGCTGCGGGTTCCGTTCGCGTCCGTGCCGCAGTGGCCCGCCGGGCTGGATATACTGCGACGCAAGGGATTCCAGATCATCGCTCTTACTCCCGATCCGGCGGCGGCGAATCTGGCGGCGGCGATGACGGGGGAGCGGGTGGCGTTGTTGCTCGGGGCCGAAGGGCCAGGACTGACCGAGGAGGCCATGCGGGCCACCGATGTCCGCGCGCGCATTCCCATGACGCCCGGCACCGATTCGCTCAATGTCGCGACGGCGGCCGCGATGGCGTTCTACGAGCGGGTGCGGACGGCGTGACCGGACCGTATCGCCCGTATCCGTCCTACCAGGACCCGACGCCCTGGGGTGCGGGGCTGACCGTGGCGGTGATGGTGGCGCTGCTGGCCGCGGTCGCGGTGTATTCGTTCGGGGCCGCGCTGGCCGAAGTGCACCCCTTACTCGCGGTGGCGGTGAACCTGGTCGCGGTCGGCGGCGCCGCGCCCACCGCTTGGCGCTGGCGTTTCGCTCCGGTGACGCGGTGGGTGATCGGCGGCGGCGCGGCGGGTGTGCTGCTCGGATGGATCGTGCTGCTGTTCGGCGGCTAGCCGACGGGGTCGTGTCCGCGTAGCCAGCCGAACAGGCCGCGCCTGTGCGTGGGGTTGTGCGCCCCGCCATCGGCCGCGCTGTGCACCGGCGAATCGGGCATCGTGCCCTTGGGGTGCAGCGCGAACTTGCAGACGGGGATGTCGCCCGGCGCGAGCACGCCGGGCGCGGCCGGCTCGCGGTAGTGGAACCCGAGCCATTCGTCGTTGGCCGCGTCGGCGAAGTCCGGCGGATCGAACGGCAGCGCATGGGGGTCGGGCAGTTCGCCCGCGCGTCGGCGCACCGGATGCTCGCCTGCCCAGTACGGCCGCTCCCACACCAGCGGAAGACCCTCGTCCTCCAGGATGCGCACCCGGGTCGAGCTGAACGACCTGCGGAATTCGCCGCGCTCCCAATGGGCGAACGCGCCCCAGCCGTGCTCGACGTCGAACGACACCAAGTAGGTGTGCTCCGAGGCGAGCGGCCGCACCAGCAACTCCGGGATCTCGGTCGGGTGGATGCGCGCGGACTGGGCCGAGCACAGCACCGTCACGCCGGGAAAGCAGCCGATGCACACCTCATCGGCGGCCGGGCCCGCGCAACCCGCGAGTGTGCCGACCATGACCGGCCGCACATCGCGGTCCTCGTGCAGTTGCTTCGCCAGTGCCAGTGCGGCCGAGGGATCCGGATTGTGGTTCGCGCGCAGCACCGTACGGGGATCGGGTGCGTCGACGTACCAGAGCGACCAGGCCTTGGATAGCATTCCGGCACCTCCCGATAGTCGCACGAATCAACTCCGCGAACTTCGAGCAACGCCCGGAGGCGCCGACCGGCGCACCGCTGCGGTGACCTGCCCGGCGCCGACGCACGTCGTCGACCACACCGAAAATTTACTCGCCCCGCCCCGGTCGCGGTGCGGCTTCGCACCGCGAACATCGGTTCGTGATCACAGTTTTCGCTTGCGCACGGGCGCTTCACGGAAATATCCGGCACTCGAACGCGCTCGCGCGTCCGGGATCGGTACTACCCGGAAGACCGGGCGTGGCGGGGAAGGGCTCAGTGACCCGAGCTGCGCACCCCGAGCAGTACGTCCTCCCAGGACGGCATCGGAGCCTTGCCGCGCTTGGCGCGACTCGGCTTCGCCGGAGCCTTGGCCGCGGGCTTCGCGGGCTCTTCGGTGGCGGCGGGCGCGGGCGCGGTGGGTTCCGCCGTGGCGGTCGCGGTGGTCGCGGCGCCGTTGGCGGGCACCGCGTTACCGGCAGCGGCAGGGGTCGCGGTACCGGCCGCGGCGGGAGCGGCGTTGGTGGCCGCCGGGATCGCGGCGGCGGTGCCGCCGGCCGCGACGGCTCGGTGTTCGTAGTATTCGTCCAGCGTGGGCTGACTCTGCCTGCTCGCCGTCCGAGTGGGCGGCGCAGCCGGGGCGGGGGCGGGACGCGGTTCGACCACCGGTTCCGGCTGCGGCGGGGCCGGTTCGGGTTCGGGAGGCACGATCGTCGCCAGCCCGCGCAGCGCGCGCCCGAAATCCGGATCGATCAGATCGGAAGCCGGATCGTCGAGCGGTGAGACCGAGCCGCCGTGCGCGTCCGGCTGGTAACGCCAGTGCGCGGCGATCTCGGAACGCCCGTTCTGCCACTGCAACTGGGCGACCCAGTAACCCTTCTCGTCCTTCCAGGCGTCCCATTCGGCGCCCTCGATGTTGTGTCCGCGCGCGGTGAACGCGGCGGTGACCACATCGATGAGGGTGTCCACAGCGGGACCGTCGGGGCGGACCGGGTGTGCCTTCTGGGCGAGTTCGGCGGCGCGGGCTCGCTCCAGCAGGACCGGATAGGCGAATCGCTCGACGCGACTGGCCGGCATTCCGGATTCTTCGGTGACCTGTTCTACGGAGGCCCCTGCGCGAATACGGGCCTGGATATCGCGGGGACGCATAGTTGCTTCCATTTCGATCTCAATCTGGCCGAATCGGGCAAGGTCTCCGCGCGCGGCGGCTCGCAGTTTGTCGTCGGCGGGCAGCCGGAACTTTTGACCGGACTCGGTGTCGATACACACGATGTGCGTGGAGTCGGGCGTCACCCCGATCACTCGAAGTTCACGCACCGTTACCTCCTTATCGCGTCGACTCGCGACACCGCCCACTTTCCGAAACAGTAGTGCACATCTGAGATTCATGGGGCAGGACACGCGGCACGGAAATCTCCGGAGAGACGTCCGCGCCCCGCTAATCTGCTCTGTTTGCTCCGCCGCGCCTAATTCTGCGGCGTGTCGATCCCGGGCGTGTTGCGGCCGTCGGATCCGAATACGCGGCGCTCAGCCGAGATTCTGCACGACCCAGTCGATGGCGCGGGTCAGCTGGCTGACGTCGTCCGGATCGATCGCCGGGAACATGCCGATGCGCAGCTGGTTCCGGCCCAGTTTGCGGTACGGCTCGGTGTCCACGATGCCGTTGGCGCGCAGAATCTTCGCCACCGCTGCCGCGTCGACCGAATCGGCGAAATCGATGGTGCCCACCACCTGCGAGCGGTGCGCCGGGTCGGTGACGTACGGAGTGGCGTACTCGCTCGACTCGGCCCAGGAGTACAGCCGCGACGACGAGTCCAGCGTGCGCTTGACCGCCCAGTCCAGGCCGCCGTTGCCGTTGAGCCATTCGATCTGGTCGGCGAACAGCAGCAGGGTGCCGAGCGCGGGGGTGTTGTAGGTCTGGTCCTTGGTGCTGTTGTCGATCGCGATCGGCAGCGACAGGAAGTCGGGCGTCCAGCGGCCCGACGCCTTGATCTCCTCCACCCGGGCCAGCGCGGCCGGGCTCATCAGCGCGACCCACAGGCCACCGTCGGAGGCGAAGCACTTCTGCGGGGCGAAGTAGTAGACGTCGGCGTCGGTGATGGTCACCGGGAGGCCGCCCGCGCCGGAGGTGGCGTCGATGGCGATGAGCGCGTGGTCCGAGCCCGCCGGACGCCGGACCGGGATGGAGACACCGGTCGAGGTCTCGTTGTGCGCCCAGCCGATCAGGTCCGCCGACGGATCGGACACCGGCTCCGGCGCACTGCCGGGCTCGGACGAGACCACGATCGGATCGCCGATGAACGGGTTGCCCTTGGTCACCGCGGCGAACTTCGAGCTGAACTCACCGTTGGTCAGGTGCAGGGAACGCTCCCGGACCAGACCGAACGCGGCGGCGTCCCAGAACGCGGTGGTGCCGCCGTTGCCGAGCACGACCTCGTAGCCGTCCGGCAGGCCGAACAGCTCGCGCAAGCCCGAGCGCACGCGCGCCACCACGTCCTTGACCGGTTTCTGCCGATGCGAGGTTCCGAACACCGAGGCGCCGACGTTCACCAGCGACTGCAGCTGCTCCGGACGCACCTTGGAGGGGCCGCAACCGAACCGTCCGTCGGCGGGCTTGAGATCGTCGGGAATGGTCGGAAACGCAGAGGTCATGGCGAACAGGGTAGTCGGTGGTATCGCTGTGGCGACGCCCACACTCCGGCTAACGTAAGCGCCCATGAGCATGGCGTCAGCTAACTCGGGGTGGCGACTGCGCGAGCGGGCACGGAATTTCCGGCTGCGCGGTGCGACGGTCTCGGACGCGATGCGGCGGGAGTTGCTGATCCGGGGGGAGTCGGGGACCGCGACGATCCTCGGCGTGCGTCCGCGGCGCACCGAACCAGGGCACGTGTTCTGGGTGCGGGTGCAGATGGCGGGGGAGTTCCCCTACGAGAGCAGGGTGCGGCAACGGGTGGCCGAGGCGGATCTGGAATGGATGCGGGCGGGCGACGTCGTGTGCTGCCGGGTCGACCCGCGCGACCGTGATCGCCTCGTGCTGTACGTGCCCGACCTGGAGGAATCCGGCCGGGCGAGCATCGCGAAGATCCTCGCCGACGGCCGCCGCGCCGACGCGACCGTGCTCGCCGCCGCGCCGGTCGCGGCCGACTACTCCGGTCGTGACGACCCGGTGCTGCGTCTGGACCTCGAACTGCGCGCCTGGGACGAGACCAAACCGTGGCGGGTGCGGCTGGTCCAGCCGGTGCCGTTGAACGCCATCCGTCTCGTCGACCTGGGCCAGCATCTGGAGGTCGCCTTCTTCGAGGTCGACCACGGCGAAACGGTCGCCGTCGACTGGATCGCATCGCTCGAGGAGTGAACCGCGGGCGAATCGGCCGAGCGGCTACAGATGCACGAAGGTGAAACCCATCGCGCGGATCGTCGGCAGCGCGGCGGCCATGCCCGCCGCGGTTCCCGAATGCGGCCGGTGCATATGGGCCAGCGCAATAGCGCCCGGGGCGGCGGCATTCATCGCCGCTTGCACTTTGTGGGCCGGCGCGGTCGCGCCGAAATCGGCGTTGATACCGAAACCGACCGGAGTTTCGCCCAATTCGTTGACGATGGACACCGCGACATCGTCGTAATGCGCGGTGCCCGCGCGGAAGAATCGCGGCGGCGCGCCGGTCAGCGCGGTCAGCAACTCGTGGTTGGCCCACACTTCGTCGGCGGCCTCCCGCGCCGACCCGGTCCCCGCGATGCCATAGGCTGCGCGGCCGTTCACCGAGAGCGGTTTGTGCGCGACGCCGTGATTGGCCAGTTCGAACAGCGAATTCGCCGCCAACTGCGCGGCACGCGCACGATTGGCATCGATCCAGCGCTTGTTGAGGAACAGCGTCGCGGGAATCCGCTCGGTGATCAGGAAGTTCACCAGCGACTCATCGATGTCGTTGTTGCCCGGGCCGCCGCAGGCGTCGAACGTGAGCGCCATCTGTTTGCCGACGGCCGGGAAAGTGCTTGTGATTCCAGCCATATCGATGCCCCACCGCTGGGGCCGGATACCGGCGTATCTGGCGGCGACGGTGGCCGGCGGTCCGGCTGCCGGAGCTGCCGAGACCGGAGCGGCCCGCACCCCCGCGGCGGCGCTCGGCGCGGCCGACACGCGCGCCTGCGCGTAAGACGTGTTCTGCGGGGCGCCGCACCCGGTGGCGGCGAATACTGCGGCCAGCGCGGCGCCGACGCCGAGTACCCCCCGCCTCGATATTCCTTTGTCCTGCATCCCTCTGGTCCTCTGGCTCCCCGGATGCCACAGCCGGACGTGACAGCGGCACAACGTCGTCCGCGGTCACGCCCGGCTCGCGGCCGTGCGTGTGTGGCCTTCGGCTACGAGTGCGCGATCGTCGCCCAGCCCGCGACCTCTTCGGGCTTGCGGGGGCCCGGGCCGGTGTAGATGGCAGCCGGGCGCACCAGCTTGCCCAGCTGCTTCTGCTCGAGGATGTGCGCGCACCAGCCCGCGGTGCGGCCGCAGGTGAACATGGCGGGCATCATGTGCGCGGGCACCTCGGCGAAGTCCAGGATCACCGCGGCCCAGAACTCCACGTTGGTCTCGATGGCGCGGTCCGGACGACGCTCGCGCAGCTCCGCCAGGGCGGCCTGCTCGAGTGCGGCGGCGACCTCGTAGCGCGGCGCGGCCAGCCGCTTCGCGGTGGCGCGCAGGACGCGAGCGCGCGGGTCCTCGGCCCGGTAGACCCGGTGACCGAAGCCCATCAGCTTCTCCTTGCGGTCCAGGATGCCCTTGACCAGGGCTCGCGCGTCGCCGGTCCGCTCGACCTCCTCGATCATCGGCAGCACGCGCGCGGGCGCGCCGCCGTGCAGCGGACCGGACATGGCGCCGATCGCGCCGGACAGCGCGGCCGCGACGTCGGCGCCGGTCGAGGCGATCACCCGGGAGGTGAAGGTGGAGGCGTTCATGCCGTGCTCGGCGGCGGAGACCCAGTAGGCGTCGATGGCCTCGGTGTGGCGCGGGTCGGGGTCGCCCTTCCAGCGGGTCATGAAGCGCTCGGTGACCGTGGTGCACTCATCGATCTTCTGCTGCGGGACCGCGGGCTGGTAGATGCCGCGCGCGGACTGCGCGACGTAGGACAGCGCCATGACCGAGGCCCGGGCGAGGTTCTCGCGGGCGGTCTCGTCGTCGATATCCAGCAGGGGCTGGTAGCCCCAGATCGGCGCGAGCATGGCCAGCCCGGCCTGCACGTCGACGCGCACGTCGCCGGTGTGCACCGGGAGCGGGAAGGGTTCGGCGGGCGGCAGGCCGCGCCCGAACGATCCGTCGACCAGCAGCGCCCACACGTCACCGAAGGTCACCCGGCCTTCGACGAGGTCCTCGATGTCGACGCCGCGGTAGCGCAGCGCGCCGCCGTCCTTGTCGGGTTCGGCGATGTCGGTGGTGAACGCCACCACGCCCTCGAGGCCGCTGACGAAATCACTGGGGACGGTGGCCTGCCCACCGGAAACCGCGGGGCTGGTAGTCATGTCGCGACTCTCCTTGCACTTGGTTCACACGTTCTCGCCGATGGGAAGATGTCGGATTTGACGAGCACATGCCGATCATCAAAACCTTAGCTCGCTGCTACCGGGGAGTAACGTCTGGCCCATGCGTGACCTGGACACTTCAGCGGATCTGGCGGCCATGCGGGTCGACTACGGCGGCCTTCCGCACGGCGGCAACGACGACGTCGACCTGGACGAGACCTGGCTCGCCGGTGGCTGGGAGCCGCTGCTTCGGCACTGGATCGAACAGGCCACCGCCGTGGGCATCGCCGAACCCAACGCCATGGTGCTGGCCACGGTGTCGGTGGCCGACGGCACACCCCGGCCGGTCGCGCGGACCGTGCTGTGTAAAGGGCTCTCGCCGGAGGGTGTGATCTTCTACACCAATTACGAATCCGCCAAGGGCGCTCAGCTGACCGCCGTGCCGTACGCCGCGGTCACCTTCGTCTGGCCCGCGCTGGGCAGGCAGGTGCATCTGCGCGGCGCGGTCGAGCGCGTCCCCGCCGAGACGACGGCGGCGTACTGGCGTTCCAGGCCGCGGGACTCGCAGCTGGGCGCCTGGGCGTCGCGCCAGTCCCAGCCGATCGGCTCGCGGGCCGAACTGGATCGCACACTGGCCGAGGCGACCGCGCGGTTCGCCGATGTCGACGAGATCCCCGTACCGCCGCACTGGGGCGGCTTCCTGGTGCGTCCCGACGAGGTCGAGTTCTGGCAAGGGCGGCGCGGCAGGCTGCACAACCGCATCCGGGTGCGGATCGAGGACGGGACGACCACGGTCGAGCGCTTGCAACCCTGAGGTATTCCCAGCGCGCCCGTGACAATTCTCGCGTCGAACCGGTCGCGACGACTGCGTACGCTGCGGCGGTGAAACTGCTCGCCGACATCACTCCGCTGCGAAATCCGGACTACCGACGCCTGTGGAGTTCGGGCATCGTCACCATGATCGGCGCGCAACTGTCGGTGGTCGCGGTGCCGCAGCAGATCTTCCAGATCACCGGCAGTTCCGGCTACGTCGGACTGGCGGGGCTGTTCGGGTTGGTGCCGCTGATCGTGTTCGGCCTGTGGGGCGGCGCCCTCGCCGACGTACTGGACCGGCGCAGACTCCTGCTGATCACGAATTCGGGCACCGGGCTCACGGCGCTGGCCTTCTGGCTGCAAGCGGCGGCCGGGGTGCAGAACGTGTGGCTCGTGCTCGGCCTGTTCGCCGTGCAACAGGCGTTCTTCGCGGTGAACCAGCCCACCCGCAGCGCCACCATTCCCCGCCTGCTGCCGGAAGACCAACTGGCCGCCGCGAATTCGCTGAACATGACGGTGATGCAGTTCGGCGCCATCGCCGGGCCGGTGCTGGCCGGTGCGCTCATCCCCGCGGTCGGCCTCGCCACGCTCTACCTGATCGACGCCGTCGCGCTGCTGGCCACCCTGTGGGCGGTGTGGCGGCTGCCCGGGCTGCCGCCCACCGGAACGGCGCGCCGCGCCGGATTCCGCACGGTGCTCGACGGTTTCGGCTACCTCGCCACGCAGCGGGTGCTGCTCGCGTCGTTCGCGGTGGACGTGATCGCCATGGTGTTCGGCATGCCGCGTGCGCTGTTCCCGCAGATCGCGCACGACACCTTCGGTGACCCGGCGACCGGGGGTGTCGCACTCGGCCTGCTGTTCGCCTCGATGTCGGCGGGCGCGGTGCTCGGCGGGGTGTTCTCCGGCTGGATCCCGCGTATCCGCAGGCAGGGCCTCGCCGTGCTGGTGTGCATCGCGCTGTGGGGGCTGGCCATGGTCGGCTTCGGCCTCGCCGTCGGATTCACCGGCCACGGCCTCGCCCTCGGCGCGGGCTTGTGGATCGCGCTGGCCTGCGCGGCCTTCGGTGGCGCGGTGGACATGGTCTCGGCCGCGCTGCGGGTCACGATGCTGCAGACGGTGGCCACCGACGATCTGCGCGGGCGGTTGCAAGGGGTGTTCACCGTGGTCGTCGCGGGTGGCCCGCGCATCGGTGATGTTGCCCACGGTTTCGCGGCTGCGAGCCTGGGTACCGCTGTGGCCGCCGCCGGTGGAGGCACGCTCGTGGTGGTGGGCGTGGTGCTCGCGGCGGTCGCGTTTCCGGCTTTCACCCGTTACCGTGTCGGGCGCGCTCATGCCGAAATCGCCGTGTGACGTGCACCGCGACCGCTCCGCTCCGTGCCTGCGGGACCTCACCGCGCCGGGATGTGTTTGTGAGCCGCCGCAGGACTACCCTCCGGTATTGTCCGCGTCGGTGAACGGCTAGCGTTGAGGCAAGCGCATCGTGTGCCGACCGCGCCGGTGCCTGTGGTTCTAGCCTGAGAGGGATCCTTCCGTGCCCGCTGAGAACATCATCAACGTCGACGACGACGCCAAGCCGGTCCTTTCCTACCCCGGCGGCGAGTTCCCGATGACGGTCACCAGGGCCGCCGAGGGCAACGACGGGATCGAGCTGGGAAAGCTGCTGGCCAGCACCGGGTACGTGACATACGACCCGGGTTTCATGAACACCGCCCCGACCAAGTCGGCGATCACCTATATCGACGGTGAGGCGGGCATCCTGCGCTACCGCGGTTACCCGATCGACCAGCTCGCGGGTGCCTCGACCTTCATCGAGGTCAGCTACCTGCTGATCTACGGCGAACTGCCCACCCAGGCCCAGCTCGAGGACTTCACCGACCGCATCCGCAGGCACACCCTGCTGCACGAGGACCTGAAGCGGTTCTTCGACGGCTTCCCGCGCAACGCGCACCCGATGCCGGTGCTGTCCTCGGCGGTGAACGCGCTGTCGGCCTACTACCAGGACTCGCTGGACCCGCGCGACCCCGAACAGGTCGAGCTGTCCACCATCCGGCTGCTGGCCAAGCTGCCCACCATCGCGGCCTACTCCTACAAGAAGTCCGTGGGCCAGCCCTTCCTCTACCCGGACAACTCGCTGAGCCTGGTGGAGAACTTCCTGCGGATGACCTTCGGCTTCCCGGCCGAGCCCTACGAGGTGGACCCCGAGGTCGCCGCGGCGCTGGACATGCTGCTCATCCTGCACGCCGACCACGAGCAGAACTGCTCCACCTCGACCGTGCGCCTGGTCGGCTCGTCCGACGCCAACCTGTTCACCTCGGTGTCCGGCGGCATCAACGCGCTGTGGGGTCCGCTGCACGGCGGCGCGAACCAGGCCGTGCTGGAGATGCTCGACAGCATCAAGGCAGGCGGCAGCGACGTCAAGGAGTTCATCCGCAAGGTCAAGAACAAGGAAGACGGGGTGAAGCTCATGGGCTTCGGGCACCGCGTCTACCGCAACTACGACCCGCGCGCCTCGATCGCCAAGAAGCACGCCGACGCCATCCTCAGCAAGCTCGGCGGCCACGACGAGCTGTTCGACATCGCCCAGGCCCTGGAAGAGGCCGCGCTCACCGACGACTACTTCATCGAGCGCCGCCTGTACCCGAACGTCGACTTCTACACCGGCGTCATCTACAAGGCGATGGGCTTCCCGACCCGGATGTTCACCGTGCTGTTCGCCATGGGCCGGCTCCCCGGCTGGATCGCGCACTGGCGTGAGATGCACAGTGAACCGCTGAAGATCGGCCGTCCGCGGCAGATCTACACCGGCTACGGCGCCCGCGACTATCGCGAGATCACCAATCGTTGACGATATCCATCCATCACCTATCGAAGGGGATAGCCGAATGACCAAACCGGAGATCGAGTTCCAGGCAGGGCCCGCGCCCACCGAGCTGGTGATCAAGGACATCATCGAGGGCGAAGGCAAGGAAGCCGTGCCCGGTGGCACCGTGGAAGTGCACTACGTGGGCGTCGAATTCGAATCCGGCGAAGAGTTCGACTCCTCTTGGAACCGCGGTGAGTCCATCACCTTCCCGCTGCGCGGCCTGATCCAGGGCTGGCAGGACGGCATCCCCGGGATGAAGGTCGGCGGTCGTCGTCAGCTGACCATCCCGCCGGAGCTGGCCTACGGCGCAACCGGTGGCGGTCACCCCCTGTCGGGCAAGACCCTGGTCTTCGTGATCGACCTGCTGAACGCCAACTGATTCGGCGGCGCGGCACAGTGCCCGCCGGCGAACCGTGAGATGTATGGCCCGTGTTCCGCTGAGGAACACGGGCCATCGTCGCATCCGCCTATCGCCGGACGATCTCGACGGGGTCGGTGAGGGCGGAGGCCAGTGCGGATTGCTGGCTGCTGCTGCGCTGGGGGAGGACGGCTACGGCGTTGTCGGTCTGGGTGTTGAGGTTGTGGACAATGCTCTGCAACTGGTCCACGCCGCCGGTGAGCCGGCTGATGGCGTCGACAAGCTGGGCGCCCCCCTGTTCGGCGAGCTGGGGTAGGCCCTCGGCGAGCTTCGCCCCCTCCGACAGTTGCGCGCTCGCACCGGTCAGGCGGTCGACGACGGTGCGAAGCAGAGTACCGAGATCGGTATCCGGGTCGACCGCGCCGCCGACGAGCGAACCGAGGCCCGTCAGCTGAGAGCCCGCCTGCGCGGACACACTGCGCAGCGCGTCCAATTTCCCGATGATGTCGGCCAGCGCCGGATCGTTCGCGAACGGCAGCGCGCGCAACAGCGGCAGGATCTGGTCGAGTCCGCCGCTCACCGTGTTCGCCGTGCGTTCCACCTGCGCGATCGTGACGCCGGTCGAATCGAGGGCGGCGGCGAGCTGGTCGGCTTGCGCGGCGGCGCCGTCTACGGTGGAATTCAGCAGCGCGATGGCCGAAGTGAGCTGCGCCGAACCCGATTTGGCTGACTCGAGGAAGCCGAGCAGCTGGTCGGCGCCCGCACTGAACTGGTCGGCACCCGCGGCGGCCGCGCCGACGCCCGCGTCGAGCAGCTGGGCGGTGAACCGCACCTGTGACAGCTGGGTCCTGGCCTGGGTGACTGCGGTGAGGGCGGCGTCGACGCCCACCGCCCCGATCCGATGCGTCACCTCGGTCACCGCGCCGTGCACCAGGTCGGCGTCGGCGTCTTCGTTGGTGTCGACGGTGACCTCGGCCCGCTTCGGCTCGGGGCCGGCCAGGGTGCCCAGCGATTGCGTGAGATCGGCGGGCAGCGTGATGACCGCGGCGTAGTCGCCGGTGCTCGCCTCACCCGGCGCGGCGGCGGTCCACTCGTAACCACCCGCGTCCTGCAACGCCTTGACCACGCGCGCACCGGTGGGCCCGGTATCGGCGTTGACCAGAGCGATTCCCGTCGGCCCCCGATCATTCCCGGTACACGCGGTGATTCCGGCGCCGAGGGCACCGGCCGAGAGGAGCGCAACGGCGAGAATGCCCCAGCGGGCCCGTTTTTCGATCACGCCGCAGACCCTAAACGCGAGTTATGGCGCGCCCCTGGGCGTTTCTCTGAGGGTTGAGTAAGGGTCGATCAGTCCTTGCGCATCCAGGCGAGCACGATCCGTGTCTCGCGCAGCCGCCGGCCCGCGGGCGTGCGTACCACGGTGCAGGTCATGCGCTGATGGTCGAATTTGCCGAGCATCCACCCTGCGGCAGTGGTCGGCCACAGTGTCGGCGAAGTCGCCTCGGCCTACGTTCCCAGCTCGTCGGCTCAGCTCCCGGTTTCGAGCGAAGCGAGACCGAGCATGTTCCGTTCGCGGCCCGGCTCGCGTCCGAGTGGCCGCCGCGTCCGCGACGAAGTCGCCAGCGG